>NZ_JBBYXK010000003.1:316972-633945 GCF_039655875.1 Emcibacter sp. SYSU 3D8
TCAGGACCGCCGATCCGACGGGCGAGTTCGAAGGCTATGTCCGCGCTGGCTACGAGGTCGAGGCGCGGGAGAAAATGGGCGAGTTCGCCTTCTCGGTGCCCGTCTCCGACACATTCGGCCTGCGCGTCGCGTTTCGCGCCACCGATTCCAGCGGCTGGATGCGCAACATCGCTCAGCCGCACACCGGCATCGACCCGCTCGGCTTCACTCTACCCGGCGCCAGCGATTACCGGGTGAACGGCAAGGAGGAATATCTCGGCCGCGTCACCGCCAAGTGGACGCCCAACGACGACCTGACCATGACCCTGAAGGTCCAGGGCGCATCCATGGACAATGACGGCTATTCGGGCGTGGTGCAGAAGTTCGGTTGCCAGGGCCCGAACAACACCCCCCAGCCGATCTTCGGCGTGCCCGACCTCGACGGCGAGTGCAACGTGGACTTCCGCCAGTCGCGGGGTATGGCGCCGCCCGAACTCGGCGCCAACTTCCCCGAGATGAAGGACGGCTCTACCTATGGCGATTACAAGAGCCTCGCGATCTCGTTCAAGGCCGAATACGACCTCGAGGACATCAACGTCACCTCGGTGACCGGCTACCATTCCCTGCGCAGCAAGCTGTTCGACAATTACGACTTCTCGAACGCGTCGCAGGTGTTCGCCCACGAAGACACCAAGTTCAACGCGTTCAGCCAGGAAATCCGCGCGCTGTCCAGCTTCGACTTTCCGCTCAACTTCATGGTCGGCGCCTACTACCAGGACACCAACCTGACGTTCCGCAACACGTCGCGCGTTGCCGCCCTGCCGGCCGACGCGGCTACCGGCCGATATTTCAGCTGGGACCGCACCTCCATGCAGGACGGCCGCACCTGGTCGTTGTTCGGCGAGGCGATCTGGAACATCGTCGACACGCTCGAGCTGTCAGGCGGCCTGCGCTACACCAAGGAACGCAAGGTCTCGCACCTGCAGAACACCTATGTGCACGCGCTGCTGAACGGCGTGTTCTCCAGCGATCCGTTCGACAGCACCATCAGCAACGACAATCTGTCGCCCCAGGTCACCCTGAGCTGGCATGCGACAGACGAGCTGATGCTCTACGGCGCCTACAAGCAGGGCTTCAAGTCGGGCGGCTTCTCGCACAGCACGGCGCCCCGCAGGAGCACGCTGCCGATGGTGGACCAGATCGCGCTGCTCGAATTCGGTCCCGAGAAGGTGAAGGGGTTCGAACTGGGCGCCAAGGCATCGCTGCTGGGCGATACGCTGCGCGCCAACCTGGTGTTCTACCGCTACCAGTACAGCGACCTGCAGGTGAACATCTTCGACAGCTCCATCGCGGCGTTCCATGTGGCCAATGCGGCGGCGGCTCGCACCACCGGCGTCGAGTTCGACGTGGACTTCGCGGCCACCGACGAGCTGACGCTGCGCGGCTCGGTCGCCTATAACGACGCCAAGTACACCGACTATGTCGGCGGTTGCTGGGCGGGCCAGACGCCGGCCCAGGGCTGTAACCTTCAGCCGAATGGCGCGGGCGTGTTTCAGACCCAGAACCTGTCGGGTACCCGGCTGCAGCTTGCACCCGAATGGGCGCTGACCGCCGGTTTCAGCTACAGCCTGCCGATCTCCAACGGGCTCGCGCTCGACTGGAACGTGGATGGCCGCTATTCCAGCGCCTACCCGCTCTATCCGCAGCAGCGTCCGGATGCGGTCCAGGGCGGCTTTTTCACCATCGATGCGGGCCTGACCCTGCACAGCGACGATGACCGCTGGGCCGTCTCCTTCATCGGTCGCAACCTGACCAACGAGGTGGTGCTGCTCAGCGCTGTGGATTCGCCGCTGACCGGTTCCGGGACCGGTACGCCGAACGGCAAATGGGCCGATCTCGCGGGCACCACCCAGCGCGGTCGCACCCTGATGTTCCAGGTGACTTACCGCTTCCAATAGGACGACAAACCGGGCGCCCGCGAAGGCGTCCGGCTCTTGGGGATGCCACTCCCCGGACTTCAGGCTCCGCCCCGCCGTGCTTCCCTGCGGCAGGGCGGAGCCATTCTTTATCGGAGATCGGGCTTTATCGGAGATCGGGCTTGGGTCCGGACGCGCCGGGGCCTGCCGGGCAGAGCAGGGATTATTCGGGTTGATAGGTGATGACGGCGCCGGCGGCCTCGGTTTCGGCCTTGTAGATCTCGGCGGTCGGGTCGTGGCTCACGGTCAACGCCGAGGGACCGGTCCAGACGATCGCGGCCCGGGGGCCGCCCCATGCCGCCCTGACATCGCCTCCATTAGAGACGAAGGCGTTGCCGCTCTTGTTGGCCAGCGGCTCGCCGGCCTCGACGACCGAAACCTGCGATCCCACTGACCTCGTGCTGGCGCATTCGCGCGTGAACAGCACCGCTTCCAGCCTGCCGTTGGGCGAGGCGGCGCGCGACACCTCCGTGTTCTTGCACGGCAGCAGCGGCAGGTCGGGCCAGGTGAAATACATCCAGACATTGAAGCCGATGACGGCGGCGGCGACGCTGATCAGGACGACGCGAAGGCGTTCAGGCTTCATTGTCTCTGGTTCTCCCGGCTGGCGGACATGGTCCGTGATCGGACAACCGGGACTTTGCCCTGCCTGCGCCGCGCCGTCACCGGGTTTCTGGATTACCTGGCCTTCTTGCCCTTGGCTTTTTTGGCGTTGCGCTCGGCGACCCGCTGGCGCGCCAGCTCGTAGACGTGCCGGTTGCCGCGGCTCCAGGTTACGGTCAGCTTGGTGGCATGGATCTTCCAGCCGGACTTGCCGCGCTTGATCTTGTGCGTGTAGTAGCCGCCCAGCGTGTGGCTGGAATCGCCCTGGCTGTTGGGCAGGAAGTGCTCGGCCTGCATGTAGACGGTGACCACCGCATCGTCGCCCCTGATGTCGAACACCATGTTCGCCAGCAGGTGCTGGGTGGCGTCGAAGCCGGGCAGCATCATCTGCACCCCGGCAGCCCAGTCGTCGCCCTTCATGCGTGTGCCGGGCTGGCCGCTGTAGGAAGAGAAGTCGATGTCGACCTCGTCGGCGAAGATCGAGCGGTAGAGCTTCCAGTCGCGCGTGTCGATGCCGGTGGCGTATTTGTTGATAAGGTCGGTCAGGTCGGCGCGGTCACGCAGATATTTCAGGTCGTCGCTCATCGTCTCACCCCTCAGATGGCCTTGGCCGCGAGATGGCCTTCGCGGATGGCAGTTTGCAGGAAGCGGGGCGAATTTGCATCGCCCACCACATGAACCTCGGCAATGGCGCCCCGCAGCTCGTTGAACAGGTCGCGGTTCGGCCGGTTGGCCGACACGAACACCACGGTCTCGGCCGGCACCGCCAACGGCGCGCCCTCATAGGTCGGCTGGATGGTGGCTTCCTCGTCGCCGATATCGGTCATGCGGTAGCGGGTGAACACCTGGAACTTGCCCTTGTTCAGACGCTCCAGCGCCGGCTCGGTCATCAGGGCGCTTTCCACCTTGGTGCCGAACATGGCCTGGGTGGTCACGTAGCTCACCGCCGCGCCGGCCTCCATCAGATATTCGGCGACGCCGATGGCCTCGTAGTGGCCCACGTCGTCCACCACCACGGCGCTCTTGCCGATGCGGTTGCGGCCATGGGTCAGCAGGTCCAGGCTCGACAACACGTTGGGCCGGTCGAAATGGCCGATCGGCTCGCCCGGATTGGTCGACTGGATGCCGTCCATGCGCGGCATCGAGCCGGTCGCAATGACGACGGCGTCCGGATTCTCGGCGAGGACGTCTTCCTTCTCCATATAGGTGCCGAGGCGGACCTCGACGCCCAGGCGGAAGATCTCCGCCTCCTGCCATTTGGTGATGTCGGCGATACCGTGGCGCTTTGGCAGCTTGGCGGCAAAATTCATCATGCCGCCCAGTTCATCGGTCGCCTCGGCCAGCACCACCTTGTGGCCGCGCAGGGCGGCGACGCGGGCAGCTTCCAGACCCGCCGGTCCGCCGCCGATCACCAGCACCTTCTTCTG
This sequence comes from Emcibacter sp. SYSU 3D8, assembly GCF_039655875.1. Classification (NCBI taxonomy): domain Bacteria; kingdom Pseudomonadati; phylum Pseudomonadota; class Alphaproteobacteria; order Emcibacterales; family Emcibacteraceae; genus Emcibacter; species Emcibacter sp. SYSU 3D8. The sequence goes on from NZ_JBBYXK010000003.1 coordinate 320,958, forward strand.
CGCCCCGGCGGTGCCGATGCGGTCGTCACCGATGGACCGCTCGAAGCCGACACCCGGATTGACCGCGCAGCCCATGCGCCGCGCCGGACCCAGCAGGTTGCCGACGCAGCCCTGGTTGCAGGCGATGCAGGGCCGGATTTCCTCGACCCGGCCCTCGATGGTCTTTCGCACCAGGTCCGGGTCGGCGATGTTGGCGCGGGTCATGCCCACCATGTCGGCCTCGCCCTGGCGGATGATCTGGTCCGCCTCCTCCAGTGTCCGCACCCGGCCAATGACGATGGTCGGGACCATCGCGATCCTGGCGATGGGCACGCTGGTCGGCAGTTCGTAGCCCATGGGCTCGTGCATGCCGCCGATCATCTTGGGAAAGCTGTTGTAGTTGCCCATGGAGACGTTAACGAAGTCCACCAGGTCTTCCTGCTGCACCCGCTCGACCGCCATCTGGTTCATCTCGACGCCGACGCCGGCCGCCACCATGTCGGGGGCGACGCGGATGCCGACGGCGAAGCCGGGGCGGACCGCGGCGCGAATGGCGCGCAGCGTTTCCACCATGAACCGGACGCGGTTCTCGAACGGCCCGCCGTAATCGTCGGTCCGCTTGTTGATATTGGGCGACAGGAATTGCTGCACCAGATAGCCGTGCGCGCAGTGAAGCTCGACCCCGTCGATGCCCGCCTTGTCGCAGCGCGCGGCCGTGGCCGCATAGGCGCCGATGATCTCGTCGATCATGTCCCGGGTCATCGGGATCGGCACCGCGCCGCCCAGCGGATTGGGGATGTCGGACGCCGACCAGGGCGGGCTGCCATCGAGCGGCGTGCCATTGTGCCCGGCATGCCAGATCTGCTGGAACACGGTCATGCCATGGGGCCTGACGGCATCCATCAGCCTGCCGTAACCCTCGTCCAGCGTCGGATCGAACATGTTGAGCGGCGCCGGGCTGGTCGGATGCACCGACAGGATTTCCAGGATCGACAGGCCGACGCCGCCGCGCGCCCTGGCCGCGTGATATTCGATCAGGTCGTCCGACATGACGCCGCCGCCGATGCCGGTGGCGTGGGCGGTGCGGACGACCCGGTTCTTGATCGTCTTCCCCGCGATCTGGATCGGCTGCAATATGTGCGTGAGCGCCATGTGTCTCCCCTTCAGCCAGGCGTTCGGACGATAGGTCTAGCGCGCCAGGTGCGGCGCCAGATTGGTATAGCTTCCCGGCACCAGTTCGGTCAGCTGGACGCGGCCCAGACCCCAGGATTCCATCTGGGCGATCTTGGCCGCCACCTTCTCCGGATGGCCTACCAGGCCGCTGGCGAAATTGTTGCCCAGCGTCGCCTCCAGGCCCTTGACTGCGTCGCTCTCGCCGGCCGCCATCAGCGTGAAGTAGCCGATCGGGATGTCCGCCTTGATCTCGCGAACCCTGGCGATCATCTCGCGCACGTCGTCGTCGGTCACGGTGGCGAGGGCGGCCAGGTCGATCGAGCCGCCGCGGATGAACTCGCCGGCGAACACCTCCACCCGGTCGACCAGCGGCGTGATCTCGCGCCGTGTGCGCGGTCCGCCGGCCGAGCCGACCAGCAGCGGCCGCGTGCCGTCATAGGGGCCGATCACCGGCACGTTGATCCGGTAATAGTCGCCGCCGAACGTGCACTTGCCGGTGTCGAATATCTCGCGCACCACGCTCATGGCCTCGCGGTAGCGTCCGGCGCGCTCGGGCGCTGGCGGATAATGCTGGCCCAGCCCGCCCGACACCTCGTTCTCCGACCAGCCGGCGCCCAGGCCCGCCTCGAACCGGCCCTTTGCCACCTGGTGCAGGGTCAGGCTCGCCTGGGCGAACTCCACCGGCGAGCGGAACAGATTGTTGCAGAACGACGACCCGAACCGCAGGTCCTTCGTCGCGCAGGCGATACGGGTCAAGGTCACCCATACATGCGGGTAGGGCTTGTCGCCGACCCAGAAATGATCGCTGACGACCACGCCCGTATAGCCTTCGGCCTCGCGCGCCAGCGCCCAGTCCGCCGGGTCGAGGTCGATCCCGGTGTTGTAGTTGGCGAAGTATTCCATCGGCGTTACTCCACGTCCCAGGCAACCGGCAGACGGTCGAAACCATACAGCACAGATGGGGCGGTCTGCACCGCCGGTCCGTCGGCGCGCAGGTTCGGCAGCCGGGTCAGCACCTCGGTCAGCGCGATCCTGGCTTCCATCCGGGCGAGCGGCGCGCCGGTGCAGATGTGGGTGCCCCAGCCGAAGCCCAGCTGCTTGCGCAACTCGCTGGCATCGCGCTCCACGTCGAACCTGTCGGGGTCCGAGAACTGCGCCTGGTCCAGATTGGCCGCGGCGAACATGCACATCACCTTGGAATCCTTGGGAATATGCACGCCGTGCAGGGTGACGTCCTCGTTGTTGGTGCGGAACAGGCCGTGCACCGGCGCGGTGAACCGCATGGATTCCTCGGCCGCTGCCGGGATCAGCTGGGCGGGATCGGCCAGTACCTTGGCCATCTGGTCAGGGTTGTTCAGCAGATGGTGGATGGTGTTGCACACCAGCATGGTCGTGGTGCCGCTGCCGGCGATCAGCAGGAACGAGATGAAGCCCAGCACGCGGGCCGGCTCCAGCGTCTTGCCGTCCACTTCGGCGGTCAGCAGGCGGGTGATCAGATCGTCCGCCAGATCGCCGCCCTGTTCCAGCACCTTGTGACGCTTCTGCACCTCGTTGGTGAAATAGGCGCCGAACTCGCCCTGGACGCGCTGGATCACCGCCGGATCGGCGTCGCCGAACACGCCCATGGTCAGCTCTTCCACCCAGCCCCGGAACATCAGGCGGTCGTCCGGATTGACGCCCAGCATGCGGGCAATGACGAACAGCGGAATGTGCATGGCGAAGTCGCGCATCAAATCGGCGCGGCCGTTCGGCTGCAACGTGTCGATCAGTTCCTTCACGTAGCCGGCGATGTCCGGCTCCAGCGCGTTGATCGACTGGCGGGTGAACGCCTTGTTGACCAGCTTGAGCTGGAAGTCGTGCTCGGGCGGATCCACGTTGACCAATGCGTTGGGTGCGTTGGGGTCGGCATAGGCGGTGCCCGGACCGAACTTGCTCGACCACATGGCGGTGTCGCGCAGAATTTCCTTCACGTCCTGATAGCGGCTGACCGAATAGAAGCCGTATCGTTCGGACTTGTGCACCGGGCACTCGGCGATCAGCCGCTTGTAGACGGGATGGGGATTTTCCTGAAAGTCCCGGTCCTTGATGTCGAAGAAGTCGTCCATGAAATTTCCCCGTCGTGGCGCGGCGATCCGCGATATCTTATGACTTGCGGCATGGCCGCCGTTTCAAATCCCCAAGGCCCGACCATTCCGGGTTCGACGCAGATGGTCAAACCGATAAAATGGAACGATGTAAAATTTTAGGGATGCCGGACGCGTCGGTCAAGTGGCCTGCGATCTTGAATCGTGCCGGTACGACCGCTAAAAGCGACAATGAAGGTTGGAAGTGCGGATCACGCAGACCTTTGCGCCCGAAACAGTGACGGACAGATGATGACCAAGGTGAGCGCGGCAAGTCAGAAGCGTTCTTCGTATTCCAGCGAGTCCATGGCGCGCCGCCGCACCCGGGTGCTCGAGGAAGCGCGCAAGCTCATCGCCGAATCGGGATATGACGGCGTCACCATGCGGCTGCTTGCCGAGCGGTCGGAAGTTGCGTCGGCCACGCTGTACAACATCTACGGCAACAAGGAGACGGTGATCGCCACGGCGGTTTCCGAGTTGTTCGAAGAACAGATGGCGCACGACACCGCCGAGCGCGGCGCGGGCCTTGACGGCACCATTGCGCGCATGCGCTGGATCGCCGAGGAAATCCGGCGCATGCCCGAATATTCCCGCGCCATGGTCACGGTCTATTTCTCGGCCAGCGCCGAGAACCTGGTCCGCGACCTGCTGCGCCGCATCACCATGCAGGCTCACCGGCGGTTGTTTGCAAGCCTGCGCGAGCAGGGCGGCCTGCTGCCCTGGGTCGATATCGACCTGTTGGCGTCGCAGACCGCCAATCACCAGTACGCGGCCGTGCACGACTGGGCCATCGGCAAGGTCGCCATGGACCGGCTGGCCGACAGGCAGATTTACGAACTGCTCCTCGCGCTGGCGGCTGTCACCACCGGCGACATCGCCGACGACGTCCGCACCCGTCTGCGTCAGGTCCAGGAGACGCTGGTTTCCTGATGGGCGGCAGGCGCGGTCGCCAATCGCGCGTCGGCTTCCAGCTTCAGCCCGTCGGCGATGGCGGCCTCGTCCGAACCTGACGGAAACGGCGTCTGGACAGCCTCCAGGCCAACCTTCATCGCCGTGCCGCCGGCTTCCCAGCCACAGACGAAGGGGATGGTTGTTTTCCTCAGCGGGCGCGGTAGCTGACATGCAGGCCGGTCAGGCCCCGGTGCAGGATGCTGACGATGTGGCGCAACTCGTTCCTGTTCGGCGTCAGGCGCCAGTCGGTCAGGCGGGTGAACAGGCGCTCAAAGGCGATGTTCATCTCCTTTCGGGCGAGCATGGCGCCGACGCAGAAATGGGTGCCCATGCCGAACGACAGGTGCGCCTCGGCATTCGGCCGGTCGGGATTGAACGCGTCGCCATCCTCGAACTTGCCCTCGTCCCGGTTGGCGGCGTCATAGCTCAACAGCAGGATGGCGCCTTCCGGCAAGGTCACGCCGGCCAGTTCGGTCTCATGCGTGACGATGCGCCACATATGCTTGGTCGGCGCCTCCAGCCGCAGGACTTCCTCGACCACGTTGGGGATCAGCGAGATATCGTCCCCCAGTTTCCCGGCCAGGCCCGGCGTCCCGAGGATATAAGCCATGCCGCCCGCCAGCGCGTTGGTGGTGGTCTCGTTGCCGGCCACCAGCAGCTGCTGGATGATCGACAGCGCCTCGGACATGGTCAGCAGGCGGCCGTCATAGACAGTGGCGTTGGCCACGTCGCTGATGATGTCGTCCTTCGGCTCGGCCCGGCGGCTTTCCACCACCCTGGCGAAATATTGGTGCATCTCGACCACCGACCGGGCGCCCTGCAGCTGGGCGTCCTTGCCGCCCATCTGGCTCAGGCTGGCAATCACGTCGTCGGACCAGCGCTTGAAACGGGGCAGGTCCTCGCGCGGCACGCCCAGCTGGTCCGCGATGACGAAGACGGGCAGGGGGATGGCGAAGCGCTCGAAGAAGTCGCACTCGGTCGACTTCGCCATCTCGTCGATCAGCTCGTCGCAGATTTGCGTGATATAGGTTTCCATGGAATTGACGCGCGACGCGCTGAACGCCTTGTTGACCAGGGTGCGGTACTCGCGCTGGGCGGGCGGATCCTGGGTCAGCATGGTCTCGACCTGCGGAAAGCCCTCGGCCATGATCGCCTCCACGTCGGGATCGCGCTGGCCGCGGGCGCTCATCAGGCTGGCGAATTTGTTGGAGAACCGCTTCCAGTCGCGCAGCACCTCCTGCACCAGCTTGTAGGGTGTGACCAGCCACACGTCGCGGCCGGGTATGGGGCTGTTGGGCAGTTTGTAGACCGGGGCCTCGGCCCGTGCCGCCGCATAGAACGCGAACGGGCACTCGACCGTCTCCGGGTCGAAGAAGTTCATCGTGTCCAGTCTGGTCATGGCGCAGCCTTTCCCCGCTTCCCGGGAGAGTTATCCGAACCGGATCATGCTGCAAGCCCGGCGCTGGTGCCACCTGTCAGGGGTGACAGTGGCGCTGCTGTCCGGCTATTGGTTGCACAGGGGAGAAAACGAAAGGACCGTCCCATGGAAATGCCTTATGGCGCCATCGTGCAGCAGGCCTATGTGGTGAACGACATCCGCGCCGCGGCGGAGAAGTGGAATCGCACGTTCGGCATCGGCCCGTTCGTCCACCTGCCGCATATCACGCTGCCCAACGTGCTCTACCACGGCCAGCCGGCCGAGATGGAGCTGTCGGCGGCGCTGTGCCAGGCCGGCCCGATCCAGGTCGAGCTGATCCAGCAGCACTATGACGGCCCGTCCTGCTACCGCGACACCTGGCCGAAAGGTCAGGAAGGATTCCATCATGTCGCCGTGCTGTGCGCGGACTTCGAGAAGGAACGCGCCCGCTACGAGGCCATGGGCTGCCCGACGGCGATGATCTTCGGCGGCACGGAAAACCGCACCTGCTACATGGACGCCCGCCACCTGACCGGCGGCATGGTCGAGCTGTACACCGACTATCCGGGCATCCGGCACCTGTACCGCACGGTATCGGAACGCGCGGCAAACTGGGATGGGAAGGATATTCTGGTCGGGATGTAGCTACCGCGTTCATAGAGGAGCGTTTTCGCTCCAATTCGGAAGCTAGCGAGAGCGGAACAGTCTTTCTAGCCCCCTGCACAATACGACCTTTAGCGGTAGCGCAATCAGAAGCGTATCCGACCCAACCCGCGATGCATCCGCGCCCGTCTCATCGCACATGATCTTGGTGAATGTGGACCAGAGGTTTTCTTGGTCCCTCCCGTCCGGCGGCAGTGCTTTAAGGAGGGCGTCGAAAACGTCACCAGCAGTCTGCCAGGTTGCTGCATCTGCATAGTTGAACGACACACCAAAGTGCCTTTCAACCTCCAAGACGGCATCCACTTCATCCCCATCGCCGCCGAAGCCGATGGTTTCCAGATGCTGGTTCTGTGCTGCTTGCATACTTCTCAGAGCACCGGTCCAAGGTTTTCGCGCAACGTCCCATCCTCCTCCACATCGTACGTTCAACGCGCGGCTCATCAATCGCCAAAACAAAAGGGGCGCCGAAGCGCCCCTTTTCCGAACCCCCTGAAGTCAGGCTTATTCGGCGGCCACGGCCGTATGCGGATTGCTCGGCACGGCGCGCTTGCCCTTGCCTTCGATGTATTCGTCGATGACCTCGTGGTAGCGGCGAATGCGCGCTTCCTGGCCCGACAGGTACACGCCCTTGAAGGCGCGGCTGCGGAAGCCAAGCTGCTGGCCGGTGGTCACGCCCATGTCCTGGTCGATCAGCAGGCCCAGGCTCTGCTCGCCGTAATTGAACACTTCGTGTTCCACATCCTCGCCGGCCTTGAACACGCCGTTGGGCGTGTAGATCGGCGTGTCGAGATCCTTCGGCACCGGCGAGTACCACCAGTGGTCGAACACGCTCTGGGTCGGGTCGGTCGGGTGCGGCCGGGCGCGCAGGAAGTGGAAGCCCGTCGCCCACAGCGACACCGCGAAGTTGGGGAACAGGAAGTAGTGATAGACGTCGGTGAGCTGATGGTCGCGCAGGTTCTGGAAGTGGTTGTAGCCGCGTGACGGGCCCAGCTTGCGCATGGCCTGCTGGATGGCTTCGCGGGTCTCGTATTCGCGGCCGCCGCGGAACTCGTCGGGATCCAGCTCCCACAGGCGAAGCTGGCGCTCCAGCACCGGCTCGATCTTCACCTGGCCGCCGTTCCACTCCATCTGCTTCGACGGCTTGCCCGACTGCATCCACATGCGGGCATGGCCCTCGGGCGCCATGTCGTACTGGGTCGACAGATAGCTTTCCTCGGTCTTGCCGGCCGCCTGCGGGTGAACCGTGGGCAGGTGATAGGATTCGTTGAAGTTGTCGATGATCACCTTCCAGTTGATCGGCGCGGTGCAGGTCTGCGCCAGATAGCGCTTCCAGTGATCCATCTCGTAGGCCGACCATTCGTCCCACAGCGGGCCGAGATATTCCTGCAGCGACACGCAATCCGGGTCCATGTTGACCCAGATGAAGCCGGCGAACACCTCGCAGCGGATCTCGTTCAGGGTCAGCTTGCCGCAGGGATCGCCCTCGGGGAAATCCTCGGGGTCCAGCGCGAAGGTCAGCTGGCCGTCGATTTCCCAGCGCCAGCCGTGATAGGGGCAGGTGAAGGCGTCGACCGTGCCAACATCGTTGAAGATCAGGCGGGCACCGCGGTGCTGGCACACATTGTAGAACGCGCGGATGCCGCCGTCCTCCTGGCGCACCATCAGGATCGATTCCGGGCCGACCTCTTCCTGCTGGTAATCGCCGGTCTCGGGAATTTCGTCGGCGCGGCCGAGCAGCAGCCACACCTTGGTCCACATGTGTTCCCACTCCTCCTCGAAGAACTCCTTCGAGTGATAGCGGAAGCCCTCGATCTTGCTGCCCTTGAAGGTTGGCGCCGGATAGCGGGGCGCGGGCTCCTTGGCCCAGGCGGGATTCGGTGTGGTCATGGACATAACTCCCCGTGAATTGGTGCGCCATTATCGGTCCGGCGGCGCATTTCTGTCACCTGTTGAGTCTGATAGTGCCTGCCGGCGGGTGAAACCGCCGGGCCCGCCGCTCGTTAACGTCACATGAAGACCCCCTCGGAAGGCGCCGGCTCGCCGCTGCTGTATCTCGTCTGGTTTGACGGGCTTCCGCCGGACGAGCGTCCGGCGCTTGCCTGGGCGGGCGATGCTCATCCGCTCGCCGACCATCTCTGGCTCGTGCGAAGTTCTCTGACCCGGTCGCGGCTCTATCACGCCACGAAGCGGCAGCTGCCGGCCGGGGCGGCGCTGCTGGTGGCGCCGCTCGACGATCGTCCCGAGGGCTGGCCCAAGTTCAAGGGGATGACCGCCGGCGCTCTGGCATGGCTCCGCAGGTCGGGCCGCCGGGCGCTTGCGTGAACAAAAAAGGGGCGCCGAAGCGCCCCTTTCCGGCCCGTTGTGTCGGTTTATTCCGCCGCGATGGCGCTCGAGCGCTTCGGCGCGGGGCGCTTGCCCTCGATATATTCGTCGATCACCTCGTGATAGCGCCGGATGCGGTGCTCCTGCTTCGCCAGGTACACGCCCTTGTAGGCGCGGCTGCGGAAGCCCAGCTGCTGTCCGGTGGTGATGCCCATGTCCTGGTCGATCAGGGTCGACAGGCTGCGGTCCAGATAGTTGAACACCTCGTGCTCGACCTCGGCGTCACGCTCGACCGGGCCGTTGATGGTCATCACCGGCGTGGTCAGGCCCTCGGGCGCCGGCGCGTACCACCAATTGTCGAACAGGCACTGGCCCGGATCGGTCGGGTGCGGCCGGGCGCGCAGGAAGTGGAAGCCGTCCGCCCACACCGACACCGCGAAGTTCGGGAAGATCGTGTAGTGGTAGGTATCGGTAAGCTGATGGTCCTTGAGGTTGTCGAACTGGGTGTAGCCCATCTCCTTGCCCTTTTCCCGCATGGCCTTCTGCAGCGCCTCGCGGGTCTCGAACTCGCGGCCGCCCCGGAAATCGTCGGGATCAAGACCCCACTGTTCCAGCAGGAACGCCAGGCCGGGCTTCAGCAATTCGTCGTCGCCGCGCTTGGCCAGCGAATGCGACGGCGTGCCCGACTGCATCCACATGCGGTTGTGACCCTCTTCCGACATGTCGAACTGGGTCCACTGGTAGTTTTCCTCGACCACGCCGTCGACCTGCGGATGCACGGTCGGCAGGTGATAGGATTCGTTGAAATTGTCGAGCACCACTTTCCAGTTGCACGGCACCGTCGCGGTCAGCGCCAGGTAGCGCTTCCAGGTGTGGATCTCGTAGGCGTTCCAGTCGTCCCAGATCGGGCCGAGATAGTCCTTCAGCGGCACGCAGTCCGGATCCATGTTGACCCAGATGAAACCGGCGAAGGTGTCGCAGGGGATCTCGTTCAGGGTCAGCTTGCCGCACGGGTCGCCCTCGGGGAAATCCTCGGGGTCGAGCGCGAAGGTCAAGGTGCCGTCGATCTCCCAGCGCCAGCCGTGATACGGGCAGGTAAAGGCGTCGACCGTGCCCAGCTCGTTGAACACCAGGCGGGCGCCGCGATGCTGGCACACATTGTAGAAGGCGCGGATGCCGCCATCGGCCTGGCGCACCATCAGGATGGATTCGGGGCCGACCTCTTCCTGCTGGTAGTCGCCGACTTCCGGGATCTCGTCCTCGCGGCCCAGCAGCAGCCATACCTTGGTCCACATGTTCTCCCACTCGTCATGGAAGAATTCCTTGGAATGATAGCGGTAGCCCGGGATGGTCTGACCCTTGAGATGCGGCTCTGACCACTTCTCGGCGGGCTGTGCGTACCAGGCGGCGTTATGGACGGTCATGCGGTCGGTCTCCCCGTTCGGTCTTGCGTGGCGCCAATATGCCACAGGTTGACGCGGTCAGGCGAGACCATCGCTGCACATACGTTTAATTTGCCGCTGCATCCGTGCAATCAAAGCCATCCGGTGACCGGTCGTGGTTCGTGACGCACGGCAGGCGCTTCGCTATCATCAGGCCCAGCGCGTTGACTTCAAAGGGGAGACAGACATGGCGGCCGGCGAGTCCGATCCACTGGCTTCGTTGTTGCGTACGCTGGAGCGGACCCGCGATACCGAACAGGCCGTGGAGATCGCCAAGGACATCGGCGCGGTGATCGGCCTGCCCTATCCCTCCTGCATCGCCGATTATTCCGACCCGATGCTGACCCGCGCGCCCGACGGGCGCACCTATGCGGAGCTGTTCGGCTGGGGCGCCGATTTCCGCGAGGACTGGGAGCGCAACCGGCTGAACCTGATCAGCCCCATCGCCAATGTATGCCGCTATTCCACCCGGCCGTTCGTGTGGCGCTCGAAGGACATCGTCACCATGTCGCCGCTGACATCCGATACCCGCGGCAAGCACTGGCACCTGACGCCCGAGCGGCAGATCGCCGGCGGCCTCACCATTCCGGTGCATCTGCCGCTGGGGCGCGTCGCCTCGATGAGCTGGGTGGCGCGGACCGAGGCGCGGCCATTCGAGCAGGTGCTGGAGGACTATTCCACCCAGCTCCGGCTCGCCGCGATCCTGTTCCTCGACATCGTCGCCCAGCAGGACATGGACGCGCCCACCGTCACCGCCGGCACGGGCGACACCGGCCTGTCCGCGCGCGAGGTCGAGTGCCTGTCCTGGGTGGCGCTGGGCAAGACCGACGGCGAGATCGCCACCATCATCAACCGGTCCGTGCCCACGGTGCGCTTCCACCTGGAAAACGCCATGAAGAAGCTCAACGTGCATAACCGCACCCAGGCGGCGGCACTGGCGGCGCAGGCCGGCATCCTCGGCTCGCTGCTGCAGTGACCGCTCGCCTGCACACGTAACTTATCCTTGTTTCCCCCGGCCAAACGGCCGATGAATACGGCCGCGAAAGAGCCAGTTTGAAGGGAGACACCGATGGATTTCCAACTCAGCCCCAAGGCGAAAGAGCTGCAGCAGCGCCTGCTCGCCTTTTTCGACGAGCACATCTATCCGAACGAGGCGACCTATGACGCGCAGATGGCCGCATTCGGCGCGAACCGCTGGCAGATTCCCCAGATCATCGAGGACCTGAAGGACAAGGCCAAGGAAGCGGGCCTCTGGAACCTGTTCCTGCCGCACAGCGACACGATCGAGGGGTTGAGCAACCTGGATTACGCGCCGCTCTGCGAGATCATGGGCCGGGTCGGCTGGTCGTCGGAAGTATTCAACTCGCTGGCGCCCGACACCGGCAACATGGAAGTGCTCGAGCGCTACGGCAATGCCGAGCATAAGGAAAAGTACCTGAAGCCGCTGCTCAACGGCGAGATTCGCTCGGCGTTCCTGATGACCGAGCCGGACGTGGCCTCGTCGGACGCCACCAACATCTCGACCCGCATCGAGCGTGACGGCGACGAATATGTCATCAACGGCCGCAAATGGTGGAGCTCGGGCGTCATGGACCCGCGCTGCAAGGTCTACATCCTCATGGGCAAGTCCGACCCGGAAGCGGCCACCCATCTGCAGCAATCCATGATCCTGGTGCCCGCCGGCACGCCCGGCATCACCATCGAGCGTCACCTGCCGGTGTTCGGCTTCGATCACGCGCCCAAGGGCCATGGCCAGGTGCTGCTCGAGAACGTCCGGGTGCCGGTGTCCAACATGCTGCTGGGCGAAGGCCGCGGCTTCGAGATCGCCCAGGGCCGCCTCGGCCCGGGCCGCATCCATCACTGCATGCGCGCCATCGGCGTCGCCGAGCGGGCGCTGGAGAAGACCTGCAAGCGCCTGGTCTCGCGCACGCCGTTCGGCAAGAAGCTGTCCGACCAGTCGCTGTGGCAGGACCGGATCGCCGATGCCCGCACCGAGATCAACATGTGCCGCTGGCTGGTCTATCACGCCGCCTGGAAAATGGACATGGAGGGCAACAAGACGGCCCGTTCCGACATTGCCCAGATCAAGGTGGCCTGCGCCCGCATGGCCTGCAAGGTGGTCGACATGGCCATCCAGGCCCATGGCGGCGCCGGCGTTACCACCGATTTCGGTCTGGCGTCGGCCTATGCCAATGCGCGGACCCTGCGCATTGTCGATGGCCCGGACGAGGTGCACAACCGCACCATCGCCAAGCTCGAGCTGAAGCAATATTCCAACCGCGCCTAGCGGCCGGTACACGGACGACGGAAAAGGGCGCGGCCTACGCGCCCTTTTTCATGCCGTCCGCCTGGCAGAGGCAGCGTCCTTGAAATGGAAATTCAGCCTTGTGCGGCCTTCCAGGCGCCCATCGAGCCAAGATAGATATCGAGATTGGCGAAACCCTGGCTGGCAAGCCAGCCTGCCGCGACCGTCGCGCGCATCCCGCTGGCGCACATCAGCGTATAGGACATGCTCTTGTCGAGGTCGCGGTAGCGCTCGTTGAGTGTGCCGACATAGATATGCTCCGACCCGGCAATCGCGTCCGAGGCCCGCTCGTCGGCGTCCCGTACATCGAGCAACGTCCAGGTGTTCCTGTCCTCGCGTAACCGCCGGGCCACTTCGGGCGTCCCGATCATGGGAACAGCGTCCATTTTCTCGCCCTTCGCCGCCGCGCCTACCACCCCGACATAGCCGCCGATCACCTTGTCCAGCGCGATCCGGCTGAGGTGCTCCATGGCCGCGCAAAGCTGGCTCGCATCGGACGCAATGAGGACGACCGTGTCATTTTCCCGGATAAACCAGCCGGCGAAGGCGGAAATCATGTCCACGGGGAGGCTCATGCTTCCCGGCAGATGGCCCGAGGCGTACGCCATCGGATCGCGAATATCGACCAGATGGTCGGCGCCCGCCGCCTTGAGTTCATCAAGCGAAAGGCTGCGCGGTCTCATCACTCGCGGTGCTTGCTTGCCCCCTTCCAGGTTCAAGCGCCCCATCAGCCGGAAGTAGGGCGGCTGATAGTGGTTCTCGTTCACCTTGAGGCGAATGAACTCATCCCGGTCCGTGATCCGCAGGCGGGGGTTGTTGCGGCGCTCGTGGCCCAGCGTGGAAAATTCCCGCTCCGCCATGCCGGAGCCGCAGACGGAGCCCGCTCCGTGCGCCGGATACAGGATCGTCTGATCGCCCAGGCGAAGAATCTTTTGCAGCGAGTCGAACAGGAGGCCCGCGACTTCTTCTTTGCGATCCGGGTAGAAGTCGGCCCTTCCCACGTCGCCCACAAACAGTGCATCTCCCGTGAACACACCCACGGGGCCATCGGGATAGTCCTTGTCATGAAGCACGAAGGCGAGATGGTCGTAGGTGTGGCCGGGCGTCTCGAGCACTTCGACGATGAGTTGCCCGATCTGGAAGCGGTCACCGTCCCTGGCGGTGTCCGCATAAACGACATCGCCATCGGCATTGGGGCCGTGCAGCACCTGCGCCCCGGTCATGCGCGCAAGCACCGGAGCGCCCGAGACCAGATCCTCGTTGCGGTGGGTTTCGACTATGTAGGTGATCTCAAGGCCCTCGGCACGTGCCTTTTCGACGTATATTTCGCAGTCGCGCCGGGGGTCGACCACCATCGCCTTGCCCCCGGACCCGACCAGGTAGGAAAGGTGCGAGAGTCCGGGCGTCTTGATTTTCTCGAGCAGCATTGCGTCTCCTTCCGGTTGCACATTAATGCTCACGTTTCAGGTGATGTTCCGGTTTCACCGGTCGTTGAACTCAAGTGACGGCAGATTTCCGGGAACGCAGGCCATGACGGTCCTGGGCAAGGTGCACGCCCGTGCCCCTTGGACAGCCGGTGCCCTAGAAGCGCATGGGCAGAGACATGCCGATTGTCACGTCGGGACTGTCCGGCGTCACGCCGAACGCTCCGCTGACAGTTAGGAAGACGTTCCGGCTCAGCACGACGCCGACTCCCAGTTCAACCGCTCCTTGGGTTTCCCGGGTGCCGGGAAGTTTGGTGCCGCCAACGGCAGCCCGGCCTTCAAATGAAAAATTGAACCCGGTGTTCAACGAGATGTCAGGCGTTACCGCCAGGCTGACGCCAACATTGAGGCCGAAGATCCCGCTGCGGTCCAGGTCGATGCCCCGGATCGTCTCCCCGATGAAGTCGGAATAGCTGGCAGTGCCATAGAAAGCGATCGGCGCGATGCTCCTGGTAACGGATAACTGGCCGGTCAGCACGTGAAAGCCGTTGCCCAGGGGCACGGGCGTGGACCCGAAATCTGCGCCCGTCGGCGCCGTATAGCGGACGCTCGCCACCACCGAGGGACGGTTTTCGGTCTGGCTCAAGAGCGACTTCCAGACCGTGAACGACACGTCTCCCAGGCCGGTGTTGTTCCCGCCGGCGGGCGCCTCACGGTGCAGTAGCGGAACACTGGCTCCCACCATCCAGCCGCCCTTGAGACCGGCCCGGGCATCAAGGCCCAGGCCATAAATGTTCTGGGCGGGGGCCATGAATCCGCCGCCGGCCCGGCTCCAGACGAGACTGGGTGCCACCTCGATGATTCCAGGCGGCAGGACGGCGGTGCCACGGCGCACCAGGGTTCTTTCCAGCGCCCTGTCCTGTTCGGGGTCGTCCGCTTCGAATCTGGGTGCATCGGCGGACGCCGCCGGTGGTGGAATCTTGCGGCCGCCAAGCTCGGCCTCGAGGGTCTCTATCCGCTGTTTCAACAATCCGTTGATCTGTTTCTGCGCCGCCAGCTCGGCCTTTACCTGTTCAAGCGTCTCGGCGGCAGCCGGGCCCGCCGCGCAAAGGCACGCGCAGGTCAGCAGCAGAAGCACGATGCGATAACACCCTGTCACGGATCACCCCTCCGCATGACGAAAGCCATCCCGCCCATCCATGCCTCCTCGAATTTGTCCCGGCTCAAGGTACGATTTCCATAGGCGGGATCGGCCAGCCTGACCCGGCCCTTTGGTGTCAGGCCAGCGAAAACCACGTAGTGGTTGTAGCCATGCACCTTTATGGGAACGATGGGGCCGTCGAAATGCCGGATGTCCTCGATCGTCATGCCTTTGAACCCAATGGCCCGGTATCCGCGCTCTTCGACGTAGCGTTTCATGTCGAGCATGGAGAATCCGCCGCGATGACGGACCTTCAGCGGCTCGGTCTGGCGCAGCAGACCCCCCGCCACTTCCTGCTCGGAAACAGGATCGTTGAAATGATAGGTCAGAACCGTGGCGATGGCAGCGGCGCCGCAGCTGGTGTCCCATTTCTGGATCACCACGCCGGCCTCGCGCATTTCCTTGAGCGACCGGGTTCCTGTCGCCGCAGCGGACGGGATCGTCCCGGCGATGGCAAAAGCGGCAACGAGGACTATGCCTGCAAGCCTTTTCAGGAAATCATGCACCACAGACGCAGTTCAAAAAGAGAAGGCGGCATCGACGCGCGCCAATACCGCCTTCAAGGCCGAAGCTGCAAACGCACGGGTGCGTCTGCATTGAGCCAGGCCAGGTCTCCGGAGATCACGGAAGGTTCAGGTTAACCGTAACGAACCTCGCACCGTGGCCCTTGCCGACCAGGGTCGCATCAACGGTAAGCAAGCCTGGCGGAAGAGGGACAGGCAGAGTGACGCCAACGTCAACATCCTGAACGGACGTGACGCCTTCATTGTTCGGGCCCTCTCCAGCATACATCTTCCCGCCCTGTGTCGGCTTGTCGATCGTTTTGTAGATCGGGTTCCCGTTGGTATCCGTGCCAATGACTTTTCCGGTGACGAGGTACCTGGCGATCACTTGGCCACCCACAACGCTGTCCATTTGCGTGTCGGAAAGCATCATGGGACCGCTAGCGTTCTGCGGCGTCAGGTCGCCTGCCAGCGCGGGTGCGGCAGCAAGGCAAAGGCCCACGGTCAGTAGTGATATCTTGGTTCGCATATCGCTCCCTTTCATGTTGGCGATTTCGTGATCGCAAGAAGCCGCGATCTGCTTCCCCCTCAAACATTCTCGAAAAGCAGATATATAGTTTCGTGTCGATTTCACGGAGTCCAGCTAAATCAGGTGATCTGGACCATGCGATGATTTGGTATTCGGCGTGCTCAACATTGGTATTCAGCGAACTGAGCAAGGTCCTTCGCATAATAGCTGGCGATGGCGGCTTGATTTGGGCGAAGGGGACGTATCTGGGGTTGCGGACAGTGGACTGATACCCATCGCCTGCCGCCATGTGCGCCAGCCACTGCGGTGCCTGCCCGGTCATCGGGGGCAGGCTGCGGCGCCTGACTGCACAAAAGGTCGAACGGAACATGGCCCGAGGTCTCGAGGGCGGCGGCCCTGGCGTCCCAGTGGCGTCTGACTGTCCGGTGCCGCGCTATTTGTCGCCGTTCTGACTGTCGAACAGCGCGGCGACCATCTTCTTCAGATGGGCGCGCAGCGCGGCGTCGGTGTCCGCCTCCGACAGGCCAAGGGTTTGCCGCAGGGCCATGCCTTCCAGCACGTAATTGACCAGCGCGCCGCCAACCCGGAATTTCTCCTGGTCCAGCTGCCATTCCGGCATCGCCGTCTTGGCGTTCTCGCGGGCTCGCTGGCGGAATCGCCAATATTGGTCGTTGACCAGCGCGCCCAGATGGGGATCGGTGCGCCCGGCCATGGCGATCTCCAGGAACGCCACATAGGAGGGATCCTGCACGAAGCCCCACAACGCATCGATGCGCCGGCCGTGGAGCTGATCATCCGTAGGCTCGGTGGGGCCACGCGCGTAGCTCTGCTGGAGTTCGAGTTGCTGCTGGAAGATGAATTGCAGCGCGGCTTCGATGGCGGCCGATTTCGACTCGAAGTGATGCTGCATGGCGCCTTTGGACAGGCCCGCCTTGCGGGCGACCTGACCGAGCGTCAGGTTCGAATAGCCGAACTCGGCCAGGCAATCCACGATCGCCCGCAGGATACTGTCCCGCGTGAATTCGCTCTTTGTCGTCTGCCAGTGTTCCGGATCGCAATTCTCCTTCGCATGCTGCAATGCCAGTTTGCGCCGTTGCCGCGAATCGAGTTCGGCCGTCCGTCCGGATTCGGACCCTGTATCAGTGTCGCGAAGCGCGACTTTGGGTCCATGTTGTTGAATGTTCGTCAGATCCCCCGTGACCATGAACGCCATCCTCCCCATGCGTTATCGATCACATGCTATGCCCCAATCAACAATCCGTCCATAAGAGATGCTATTTTTGACAGGTTGATCGGCATTTTCAATATGGGCGGGATACCGCTAAAAATGATCTAACCTACTGTAGATAAATATAATATTTTGATCCGTGCATTTTTGCAAAAGCAATCACGTTTGTCTTATTGTTTTTGGCTGCGAAGGTGGCGGAACGGCCCGGCCGCTCCTGAACCGGCCCGCACCTATGAGATTTGAGAGGTTCGCGACCGGGCAGCGTCGGCTAGGCTCGCGCCGCACCAGCGTGCCCCCGCCTGGCGGTGGGATACTACAGGGGATGCAACCATGAATATCCAGAACCCTCAGGCTTTGAAACCCGGCGAGGCGCGTTGCCCCGGGCCCAGCACCAGGGACCTGATCCTGCGCGATGGCTGGCAGGTGCCGGCGGCGCTGATCGCCGAGGATTATACGTTCCTCGGTGACGACGACATGCCGTATGAGCGCTATACCTCCGAGGCGTTCTTCCATGCCGAGATCGACCGGATGTGGAACCGCACCTGGCAATGGGCCTGCAGGGAAGAGCATATTCCCGAAGTGGGCGACCATTATGTCCACGATGTGGGGCCATATTCGATCCTGGTCGCGCGCGTCGCCCCTGGCGAGGTGAAGGCGTTCGTCAATTCCTGTCTGCACCGGGGCACCCAGCTGCGCCCATCGGACAGTGTCGGCAGCGTCATGCAGTTTCGCTGCCCGTTCCACGGCTGGACGTGGAACCTGGACGGCAGCCTGAAGGAAATTCCCTGCCGCTGGGATTTTCCCAAGGTTACCGACGAGGACTACCGCCTGCCCGAGGTGAAGGTGGCGCGCTGGGGCGGGTTCATCTGGATCAACATGGACGAGAACGCCGGGCCGCTGGCGGACTATCTCGGCCCCCTGGCGGAGCACCTGTCGGGCCGCTGGGACCTGTCGAGGCGCTACGTGGCCGTCCATATCCAGAAGATTCTGCCGGCCAACTGGAAGGCGTCGCAGGAAGCGTTCCTCGAGGCCTATCACGTCCTCGAAACCCATCCGCAGTCCATGCCCATCACCAGCGACGCCAATTGCCAGTACGACACGTTCAGCGACAAGGTGACGCGCTTCGTACATACGGTCGGCATCCAGAGTCCCCATTACCCGGTCGAGCAGACCGAGCAGGAGATCATCGGCAAGATGCGCTTTGCGCCGCGCGATGTGACCTTGAAGGAGGGCGAGACCGCGCGCGCCGTGGCCGCCCAGTTCCTGCGCGAGACCATGGGCGCCGAGTTCAGCATCGACCTCAGCGCCTACAGCGACAGCGAGATGCTCGATTCGATCGAATACCACCTGTTCCCGAACATGTTTTTCTTCCCGGGCGTGTCGTTGCCCATGCTCTACCGCTTCCGGCCCAACGGCATGGATGTGGACAGCGCGATTTTCGACCTGATGCTTCTACGGCCGCTGGCCGACGGCCAGGCATTGCCCGAGGCGCCCGCGCCGATCAGACTGGACGTCAAGCAATCCTATACCGAGGCAGCGGGGCTCAACCCGTTGCTGGGCGCGGTCTATGACCAGGACACCATGAATCTGGACATGCAGCAGAAGGGCTTCAAGGCGTCGCGCAAGCGGGGCCAGACCCTGGGCAACTACCAGGAAATCCGCATTCGGCGCATACACAAGACGCTGGACGCCTATCTGGCCGAGTAGCGACGCAAGCCGGCCGCTGGCAAAGCCCGCGGCCTTGGGCTATAGCCGTCAGCATGCACATTCGTTTTCTGACCGGCCGCCTGGATTCAGCAACAGGCGAAGACGCCTATGATGGCAGGCTGATCGACGCGCTCGCGGCGCGCGGTCACCGCATCAGCGTCATTGCCCGGACGGATCAGGGACGGGATGGCCCGGTCACGGTCTATCCGCTGCCCTTGCCGGCGCCGGCTCAAGGGCTGCTGTTGCGAAAGTTCGAGCTGCCGCTGTCGCTGGCGCGTGGCCGGCGGGCGATCCGGAACCTGTCGTGTCCGGCGCCTGATATCACCGTCGCGTCGGAGCACCTGTTCATGCGCGGCCATGCCGCCAGGTTCCGGCGCAGGCCCTGGGTCTACTTCCCGCATCCGTTCACCTATCCCGAGGAAATCGAGCGCTTCACCGAGCCCAAGCTGCATCACCGTCTGTCCATGGGGGCCGCCCGCCGCCTCCAGAGCTGGGCCGTGGGGCGTGCCGACATCACGGTCAGGCTCTGCCGCACCAGCATGGAGGCGATCATGGAGCAGCTCTCTCTCGATGACATGGCCCGCTTCACCCTGATCACGCCGGCAACCTGGACCGAGGCCGCGCCGCGCCAGCGCGACCCGTTGGGCCCGCTCCGGCTGCTGGTGACGGCCGAGGGATTGCACACGACCAAGCGCCTCGATTTGGCGATCCGGGCCGTGCTGGCGCTGCCTCCCTGGGCGAAATGGGAGTTGCACATCGTGGGCGACGGCGATGACCGGACGATCTACGAAACCCAGGCCGCCGATGACGGCCGCATCCTGCCGATCCATTTTCACGGCGCGCAGGACGACCTGTCGCCGTTCTACCGCCGCTGCGACGTGCTGCTGTTTCCGTCGCGGCTCGAGCATATGGGGCTGACGCTGATCGACGCCATGAAGCATGGCCTTCCGGTGCTGGCGCTCGATAGCCGAATCCAGGGTCTGCATACCGCCAGCAACGAAATCGTCGACAATGGCGAGACCGGCTGGCTGGCCGGCTCGGACGAGGCGTTTGTCGCCGGCGTGCAGCGGCTGGTGACCGATCCGGCGCCGGTCGACGCGGCGGGTGCGCGCGCCCATCTGGTGGCCAGCAAGCGTTTTGCATGGGAGAGTCACGTGGATCGCTGGGAGGAAGTGCTGACCGATATCGTCGCCCGCTCGGGCTAGAGGCCGGTTCTAGCCGCCCGTCGAGACGAACCGGCGATCCTCGCCGTCGAGCACCACACAGGTCAAACGGCCCGAGTGATAGGCCCCGGTATCCACCGCGATGCGGTGCGGCAGGTTGATGGCCTCGGTGACCTGGGAGTGGCCGTGAACCACGCACAGGCCGTCGAATTCCTCGGCGTTCAGAAATTCGCGCCTGATCCACATCAGGTCCTGCGGGTCCTGGCGGTCGATGGACACCCGCGGCCTGATGCCGGCATGAGCGAACAGATAGCCGCCCGACCGATGGCTGAGCGCCAGCCCGTCGAGGAACGCCTGATGCGCCGGCGGCATGACCGCGCGAAGACGTGCCGCGATGGCCGGGAAATCCGCCGACTGCCCGGCCAGGCCTTCACGGATGCCGTAGCTGACCACGGTCATGACGCCGCCCGTATCGAACCATGCCGGCCCGATTTCGGGTTCGTCGAGGAAGCGCTTCCACAAATCCTCGTGATTGCCCTTGAGGAAGACCGTGTCGAAGCGGCTGTCGATACCGCTCAGCAGGAACTCGATCACGCCGGCGCTGTCCGGGCCGCGGTCCACATAATCGCCGAGGAAGACCAGAGTGCAGGGGCCCGCATGGTCCGCGGCATCCTGCTCGATCCGCGCACAGAGTGTGCGCAGCAGGTCGAGGCGGCCGTGGATATCGCCGATCGCATATATTCGCGCGGCCCCGGCGGGCTGCGGCGTGGCGTGGGTCCTGGATCGGAACAGGCGGCGAAGCATGGCCTACACTTGGTCTGCGCCGCCGGGGATGTCCAGTGTGATGTGACGGGCGAAGGGGGCCTCCCTGCTGGCGCGGGTGCCTAACAATTGCCATCATTCCTTGGACTGTTAGGAGGCAACCCGAAATAGGCCGGCCGGATCTGCCGCCTGGTCCGCGAGTGGATTCGCCTTGAGCCTTCATCGACTGCCATTCTACCTCCTGCTCGCCGCCGTGGCGCTGTCGCCGCTCCCATTCGGCGCGGTGCAGATCGGCGCCTGGAGCCTGCTTGCCCTTGCTGCCGGGCTGGCGATGCTCGGCTGGGCGGCGGCGGCCGTGCTGGACCGGGCCACACCGGCGCATGTTGGCCGGCTGGCATGGCCGATTGCCGCGTTTGCACTTGCCGTGGCCTGGATCCTTCTCCAACTGAGCCCGCTGACGCCGGATGCCTGGCACCATCCCATATGGGCCATGGCCGGTGACGCGCTGGGCGAGCCGATACGCGGACGTGTTGCGATCGACGTCGAGGCCGGATGGTTCGCGCTGATCAGGCTGCTGAGCTATGCCGCCATATTCTGGCTGGCGGCCCAGTATGGCAGTGACCCGAAACTGGCCGAGCGCGCGCTGGGCATCTTCACCGTCGCCGGCGCCTTCGCCGCTGGGCTGGGCCTGCTGTTGGGGCTGGCGGGCCTGACGAAACTACTGTGGTTCGACGAGGGGTTCCTGGTGACGCAGCTACGTTATGGCTCGCGCCTTGCCATCCCGTTCGTCAATCCGAACCACCTGTCCAGCTTTGCAGGCATGGGCCTGATCTGTGCGATCGGGCTGATCGTCGGGCGAAGCCGCGGGCTCTGGCGCCCCGATACGGCGCCACGCGAAAAACTTCGCCGGTTCATCGAGGCGGTTGTCTCCCGCCAATGGCCGCTGCTGGTCGCCGCTGTCATATACGCGGCAGCCGTGGCGTTCAGCCAGTCGCGCGGCGGCGCAGTGGCGCTGCTGGCCGGACTGATCGTGCTGTGGGCAGCGCTGATCCGGCGCAGCCGGCCGCGGATCAGCCGGACCGCCGGCGCCGCGATCCTGCTGGTCGCCGTGGCGGGCTTGCTGTTCGCGCCCACCGTCGCCCGGTTCGCCGACCGCGTCGGCAAGGTCGAATCGGAATCGGTCCAGCGCCTGGAAATCTACCGCAACGCAACAAGCGCCATCGAGGCCTCGCCGCTCCTGGGTTATGGCTTGGGCAGCTTCCCGGCGCTCTATCGGATGTACGACCGGAATGACACCACCGGCGTGGTCGAATTCGCCCATAGCACGGTGCTGGAGACGATCGTGGAACTGGGTATCCCGGCGGCCCTGCTTCTGTTCGGCGCGATTCTCTGGATCGGCGCCGCCTGCTGGCGCGGTGCGGGCGCGAGACGGCGGGACCAGCATTTCCCGGCGCTGGCCGCGGGCGTGGCGGCTGCGGCGATAATACACTCTATGGTTGATTTCCCCCTGCAGATACCGGCGATCGCCGCAGCGTTCTCACTGGTTCTCGGCCTCGGATTTTCTCAAGCATCAAGTTCTCATAAATCTTCTAAGTCATTTAAATAAAAATAGAAAAAATCTTCCTGATCCAGATTAAATCTTTGAGGGCTTCCCGCATTGCGAGAAGCGTGATACAACCATAGGCATTATTGGGCACCTAAAAACTGTGAGGCTCGTTATGGCGACATCCTTTACGAGGCTAATCTATGTTATGGGCTTTGGGGCTATCTTGACGGTGGGTGCGGCGCACGCTGACGACAACGCGCTGCCGCCTCCACTTGCGCAACAACTGAGTGCTCTGATCCAGGGCTCTGTGGGTGGAAACATCGATCCGGGGATTTACGCTCTTGCAGTGCAAAATCCCGGCTACTCTGACGAGATCGCCTGCATTTCGGTGCAGTTTTTCGGTCAGGGCGACACCATTGAGCAACAGATTCTTCAGGGCATATCGGATCCCGAGCAGCAAGCCGCTGTGAGTACCGCCGTCTCGGCGTGCTCCCAGAAGGATGTTGCCGGTGGGTATGGCGTGGCAATCGCGTCATTCAATCAGGGAATCATCGGCGGTGACGTGAACACGTTGTCCAACACGCAGGACAACACGTCGCCCGTTTCGCCGTGATCTGATCAATCACCCACCGTATCGAACTTAAGGGAGCAGGCGGAGTTTTCGCCTGAAGAAAGAATGTTGCGTCGGACACGGAAGTGTTTGGTGGCTGTCTCGGCATGTGCCGCGGCATCCACTGCAGCCCAGCCTGCCTGGGCACAGCTTGCGAACAATCAGCACGGCAATACGGTGCTGACAACGCCGGGACCCTACGATCCCATCGGGTTCAGGGCAGGACCGATCTACTTCTTCCCGTCGGTGTCCGTCCAGGGCATCTACAACGACAACATCTATGCCGAAGAGACGGGCAAGCGGTCGGACGAGATTCTGGTCGTCCGGCCCGAATTGCAGGTGCAGACCGACTGGTCCCGGCACGAACTGCAGCTCTATGCCATGGGCGAGTTCGGTCTGTATGAGGATTTCACCGACGAGGATTACCAGGACTACCTGTTCCAGGGCCGGTTCCGTCTCGACGTCAGCCGGGCCACGAACCTGATGTTCGAGGCCAGCCACGGACGGGACCATCAGCAGCGTGGTGACCCGGAAGAGGTCGAGGGCCTGCATCCGACCGAATACGATGCCACCAATGCCAAGGTTCAAGTCAACCAGTCGCTCGGCCGGCTCATGTTGTCGGGTGGCGGCAGCTTTCGACGGCTCGACTTCAGCGACGTCGAGGCTGTCGGCGGCGGCTTCATCAACAACGATGATCGCGACCGCGACATCTACGTCGCCAATGCCAAGGCCGCGTTCGAGTTCTCCCCGGGATACAGCGTCTATACCGAGTTCTCGTACAACTGGCGCGATTTCGACGATCTCGTCGACGATCTGGGAATCGACCGTGATTCCGAAGGCTTCGAGATCAATGCCGGTCTGACGTTCGAACTGACCAACCTGATCCAGGGTTCCATCTATGGCGGCTACATGCAGCAGAACCCCGACGATCCGTCGCTGAGCAAGCTCAAGGGGCCGGCCTTCGGCGCCAGCCTGGACTGGAACGTCACCCCGCGCACGACCGTCGGTCTGAAGGGGCAGCGGACGATCGAGGACAGCCAGTTCGTCAACTCGGCAGGCTACTTTGCGGACAGGGGCCGCCTGTCCGTCGACCACAAGGTTCGCGAGAACCTGATCCTCAGTGTGTTTGGCGAAATCGGCCAGGACGATTATCGCGGCATCGCCCGCAATGATTTCCGCTATGGCGTGGGCGGCCGGATCGAGTGGCGGCTCAACCGTCACCTGGCCGCGGATGTGGCCTACAGCTACCAGGGCCGCGACTCCAACTTCGCGTTCGTCGAGGACTTCAACCAGAACCGGGTGAGCGTCAGTCTGAAGGCACGTTATTGAGCGCGTATCGAAGTGTCGGGGGGATCGACCTGGGCCCATCTCCTTTGCTTCGGAGGTTAAAATGCAGATATGGGGGCATGACTTGGTGAGAATGCTCGCAGCCATCGCGATGCTGTTTGTTTCTGCCACGGCGGCACTGGCCAATGATCCGTCAGGCTACAGGCTTGGCGCTGGTGACGAGGTGCGGGTGACCGTGTTCAACCACGCCGACCTGTCCGGCCAGTTCACCGTCAGCGGCGACGGTGTGATCGCCTTGCCGCTGGTGGGCGACATCAAGGCCGGGGGCATGACGCCGCAGGAAGTCGAGTCAGGCATCAAGGACGCGCTTGAGCCCGATTTCCTCAAGAACGCCTCGGTAAACGTCGACGTGCTCAACTACCGGCCGTTCTACATCCTGGGCGAAGTCAACAAGCCGGGCAGCTACCCGTATGTCTCGGGCATGAAGGTGGTGAACGCGGTCGCCCTGTCGGGCGGCTACACCGTGCGTGCCAGCCAGGGAAAGATATTCATCGAGCGGGGTGGCCAGCAGAAGGTGCCCGCCGATCCCCAGACCCAGGTGTTGCCCGGCGACATCGTTCACGTTCCAGAACGGTTTTTCTGATTTCGCAGCAAGGCCCGCGCGCTTTCAGGGCGCGGGCCGGTCTTCCGGACTGACCGGCAACCCAACAAGCGGATTGCACGCACCATGGATCAACGCACGCCCTACGCGCCCGCACGAGACTGGGCCTTCGAGCCGCAGCAGCCGACTGGACGGGATCGCGGCCTAGACATTTTCGGCGTTTTTGCCTCGCTGTGGCGCCGCAAGACGGTGGTGCTGGCGGTGGCCGCCATCCTGTTCACCATCTCGCTGATCTATATCTTCCAGCTAGTTCCGCGCTACGAGGCGGTTGCGACGCTCCGCGTCGGCGCGCCGAGGGCGAACATCGTCGACATGGAGGCCGTGCTCCAGTCCCAGGGGCAGGGCCAGGGCCTGGTGGTGACGGAGATCGGCGTCATCACGTCGCGCCAGCTGATGGGCCGGGTGGTCGACAAGCTGAAGCTGCTGGAAAATCCCTACTTCAACCCCGAGCTTGCGCCGGATGCGAACCGGTCCGCCTGGCGGTTCATCAATCCTCTGTTTTACGTGCGCGGTGCATGGAACGGATTGTTCGGCTCCGGTGAGGAGGCCGGGCAGGGGCTGACCGAGGCGGAGAAGCAGGCGCGCCTGCGCAGCCGCGCGGTAAGCCGCGTCATCGAGATGACGAAGGCGACCAATCAGGTCATGTCGTCGATCGTCGAGGTCCGCGTCGATTCGCCCGATCCTGCGACGTCGGCGAAGATCGCCAATGCGATCGCCGACGAATATCTGGTGAGCCAGTTCGAGGCCAAGTTCAGCGCCGCCGAGCGCGCCAGTGCCTGGCTGAACGATCGTCTCGGCACCCTGCGCACCGAGGTCGAGGCCGCCGAGCGTGCGCTCGAGCAGTTCCGGGCGAAGTCGGGCATCATGTCCAGCGGCAGCGACAGCACGCTGTTGTCGCAGCAGGCATCCGAGGTCAACGCCCAGATGATCATGGCCAAGACCGATGCCGCGACCGCCAATGCGCGTCTCTCCCGGATCGAGCAATTGTACAAGAGCGGCGGCACCGAGGCGGTGGCCAAGATCCTCGATTCCGAGGCCATCGCGCGGCTTCGTGCGCAGGAATCCGAGCTTCAGCGGCAGATGGCGGATCAGTCGCAGGAATTCGGCGAGCGCCATCCCAAGATGGTGTCGCTCAAGGCGCAGATCGCCGACACGCAGGTCCAGATCAAGACCGAAGTCGAAAAGATCATGGCCAACCTGCGCAACGAGGCGGCGGTGGCGCAGACCCGTTACAGCACGCTGGTCGGCAGCCTGTCGTCGCTGCAGGGGCAGGCCGGCGCGAACAGCAACGATGCCGCACAATTACGGATGCTCGAGCGCGAAGCCGCCGCAAAGCGGACGTTGTTCGACACCTTCCTCAAGCGCTTCCAGGAAACCTCGGCGGCCGAGGACCTGCAGCAGGCCGACGCCGATATCATCTCGCGCGCCGAGCCGCCGCTGCGGCCCAGCTTCCCGCCGATCAAGCAATATCTCCTGATCTTCGGCCTGCTGTCGCTGGGTGGTGGCGTGGGCGCGGCCGTGTTCGTCGACCGCATCCTCGACCGCGGCTTCCGCCGACTCGACCAGCTCGAGGAGTTGACCGGCCTGCACGCGCTCAGCTCGATCCCGGTCGTCAAGGACGGCGACCTGATCCGTACCGTGCTGGAAAAGCCGAACTCGACGTTCGCCGAGGCGCTGCGAAACCTGCACACCGGCATCAAGCTGTCCGGTGTCGACGACGATCCCAAGGTCATCCTGATGGTCTCGGCCGTCCCCGGCGAGGGCAAGACCGCGGTGTCTTCCTGCATGGCGGTGATGCTCGCCAAGTCGGGCCACAAGGTCTTGCTGGTCGACAGCGACCTGCGGCGCGGCCGGACCCACGAGCGGCTGGGCCTGTTGCCTGAGCCGGGTCTGGTGACCCTGCTGCTCGAGCACAAGCCGATCGCCGAGGTGGCGCAGCGGCACGCGCCCAGCGGTCTTGACGTGATCGTCGGCGGCGGCGCGGTGCGAAGCCCGCAAGACCTTCTGGGTTCCCGGTCCATGCTCGACTTCCTGGCGCATGCGCGAACGCTCTACGATTACGTGATCATCGACACACCGCCGTCCAGCATCGTGAGCGAGGCGCGGCTGCTGGCCGCCGCTGGCGACCGGGTGGTGATGATCACCCACTGGAACCGCACGCCGCGCAGCATCGTGACCGCGGCGATCCGCCAGCTCAACGAGGCCGGCGCACAATTCGCCGGTGCGGTGCTGTCGCAGGTCGGCGCCCGCGGCGCGCTGATCTATGGCTACGACAGCTACAGCCCCTATTACGGGAAATACGGTGAATATTATCAGGACTGAATCCGACCGGAGCCGGCGCGGACGCGTCGTGGCCGCGGCCGGCGGCCTGGCAGTGGGATGCTGCCTGCTGTTCCTGGCGGGCCCGATTGCCGCCGGTGCTCTGGCGGCGCTTCCCGGCGACACGACCGCCCGCGATCTCCGGCACCGGTCGGCGCTGGACGGCGAGCAGATCGTCACCCTGATCGCCACCCGCAGCCGGGCCATAGATCGCTATGGCGCGCTGGACTGGCGCCGCGAACTGGCGACGGCATCGGTCATGCCGCAGGGCGACAGGCCGGTCGAGCAGGCTGCCATCGACCGCGCCACGGCGCAGACCCGCAAGGCGTTGGAGCAGGCGCCGGCCTCGCCGCATGACTGGCTGCGCCTGTCGATTCTGGCAGCGATGGCGGGCGATCGTCCCGTCGCCGCCGATCACCTGTCGATGGCGCTGCTGACCGGCGCCGACATGCCCCGGCTGCGCTGTAGCGTGCTGGACGTGGGATTTGCATTGTGGGGTGACCTGCCGGGCGAAACCCGGGCGGCGACGTTGACGACGCTGCGCCACGCGTGGCGGACGGGCTCGCGGAATCAGCGCCGCGCGCTGCTCGTGGGCATGCGCGATCGCGGGCTGCTGCCACTGGCACAGCTGGCGCTGGCCCAGGAGGACCGGCTGCAGGCCGAGTTGGACTGGCTGCGGCGGAACAGGCGACCGGCGGCATGAAGCCGCACCGGCGCGAACATAGCGGCTAACAGGGTGAACGATGCAGGCAAGTGACGGAAACGAGTGGTACGTGGCCCAGACCCAGCCGCGCAAGGAGTCCGTGGCCACGCAGAATCTCGAGAACCAGGGTTTCCGCGCCTATTGCCCGCGCGTCCGGCGCACCCGCCGTCACGCCAGAAAGTTCACCACCGTCAGCGAGCCGCTGTTTCCAGGCTACGTCTTTGTCGGAATCGATGTGGCGGAACAGCCGTGGCGCAGCGTGAACGGCACGCTGGGCGTCTCTCGCATCCTGACGGACGGCGCCCGGCCGGTGCCTCTCGAGGATGGATTGGTCGAGCATCTGATGTCGCTGACCGGCGCCGCTGCGGGGCACGGCGTACAGGTCGGCCAGGATGTCAGGTTGCGGACAGGACCGTTCGCCGACTTCGTGGGCAGCATCGTCGACATGCCGGCCGGCAACCGGGTTCGCATCCTGCTTCGGCTGATGAACCGGGAAATCACCATAGGCGCCCACATGTCCGACCTGGACCTGCTGGGCCACCCGGTCTGAGCGGCCGATCCGGCCGGTGCCGCACGGTGACCGGGACTGGAATTTTTTCAGGGCGTATTTGCCCATGAGTCGTAACAGTTAAACTTTAGTAGTATAAATAGAACGAAACATAAAAATGATGGGGTGGAGTGATTCACCCTTAAGTGCGGTAGCGTGGAAACAATAATGAATTGTAATAAACTATGTAATACAAGTTTATTATTTCACCTGACATCAAGATAACTCATCAGAGATGTGGAGATATGGCGAAAACAGCACTGATTACTGGGGTCACCGGACAGGATGGCGCCTACCTCACCGAACTCCTGCTCGACAAGGGATATGTGGTGCATGGCGTCAAGCGGCGCTCATCGTCCTTCAACACGGGCAGGATCGATCATCTCTATGAGGATCCTCACGAGGGCGATCCGCGGCTTCATCTGCACTATGGCGACATGACCGATGCGACCAATCTGATCCGCATCGTGCAGGAGACGCGGCCTGACGAAATATACAACCTGGCGGCCCAGAGCCACGTCCAGGTGAGTTTCGAAACTGCCGAATATACCGCCAACGCGGACGCCATCGGCACCTTGCGTCTGCTCGAGGCGATCCGCCTGCTCGGCCTGTCGGAAACCACCCGGTTCTATCAGGCGTCGACGTCCGAGCTTTACGGCAAGGTGCAGGAGATTCCGCAGTCGGAGAAGACGCCGTTCTATCCGCGCTCGCCCTATGCGGCGGCCAAGCTCTACGCCTACTGGATCACGGTGAACTACCGTGAGGCCTATGGCATGCATGCCTCGAACGGCATCCTGTTCAACCACGAAAGCCCGATCCGCGGTGAAACCTTTGTCACCCGGAAGATCACCCGCGCGGTGGCGGCGATCCACCACGGGCTGCAGGAGCGGCTGTATCTGGGCAATCTGGACGCCAAGCGCGACTGGGGCCACGCCCGCGACTATGTCGAAGGCATGTGGCGGATCGTCCAGCACGAGACACCCAGCGACTTCGTCCTGGCAACCGGCGAGACGCGCAGCGTCAGGGAATTCGTCGAACTTGCGTTCGCCGAGGTCGATATCGGGATCGCGTGGCGCGGCGACGGCGTTGGCGAGACCGGTTTCGACCGGAAGACCGGACGCGTGCTGGTCGAGATCGACCCGAAATACTTCCGCCCTACGGAAGTCGAAATCCTCATCGGCGATGCCGCCAAGGCGAAACGCGAGCTTGGCTGGCAGGCGACGACGCCGTTCTCGACCCTGGTCAGCGAAATGGTCGCCGAGGATCTGCGCACCGTGTCCGAGGAGGCCAGGCATCGCCGCCTCGACGAAGATCGCGGCCGCCAGCGGCTGGTGGCGGTCAGCGGCGTTGGCCGTTAGCCTCCAGTCCGGCGCAGACGGTGCCCAGCGCGGTAAAGGCCGGGCGTGAACGCCATCATTCAGGCAATCAGGTCGGACCGCATCGCCCGCGGCGCCCTGACGCTGGTCTCGGGCACGGCCGCCGGCAGGGCGGTGGGCTTGCTGACCGTGCCGCTGCTGGCGCGCATCTACAGCCCGGCGGATTACGGCCTTGCCGCCGTGGTGATGGCGATCATCGCCGTCGTGCTGCCTTTTGCCACGCTTCGCTACGTTGTCGCGGTGCCCTTGCCGCGTTCGGATCAGGTCGCGGCGGCGGTCATGCAATTGTGCGCGCTGCTGATCATGGGCGTGTGTGGGCTGATTGGTGTTGCGCTGGTGGCGGCGGCGCTGCTGGGGCAGGACAACCTGCTGGGCGTGCCGTCGCACTATTACTGGGCGATCCCGGTCGGCCTCGCCATTGCCGGCACATACGAACTCGCCATGCTCTGGGGAACCCGGATCAAGGCCTACGCCCGCATTTCCCAGTCGCAGGTCTTCCAGTCCATTGCGGGCGAGGGCGTGAAGATCGGTCTCGGGGTGCTGGGGTTCAGGCCCATCGGTCTGGTGCTGGGCCAGATTGTCGCC
The DNA here is from genome assembly GCF_039655875.1 of Emcibacter sp. SYSU 3D8. Lineage (NCBI taxonomy): Bacteria > Pseudomonadati > Pseudomonadota > Alphaproteobacteria > Emcibacterales > Emcibacteraceae > Emcibacter > Emcibacter sp. SYSU 3D8. The sequence goes on from NZ_JBBYXK010000003.1 coordinate 351,484, forward strand.
CAGGGCAGTGGCGGATTGCTGATCCTGTCGCGCGAGCGCGGCCGCATCCTTGCCGCCATCCGGCGTGCACCGCCGCGCCGCATGCTGCGGGTCGCACGCCTTTATATCGGCTTTCCCGCCTATCGCCTGCCCTCGCACGTGCTGCTGCAACTGAGTGTGCAGGCGCCATTGCTGATCGTCGCCCACTTCTATTCATCGGCGACGGCGGGAAGTTATGCCATGGCCTTCATGCTGATCGCGCTGCCGGCGGGCATCATCGGCCAGGCGGTGGGATCAGCCTATTACGGCGAAATCGCCTCGATCGGCAGGCGCGACACCGGGCGGCTGCGGGCGCTTACTGCCCAGACCCAGAAAAGACTCCTGGTATTCGCCATTCCTGCGGGGATTGCCGCGGGCCTGCTTGGCGGTCACCTGACCGTGGTGCTGGGCGAGCGCTGGGCGCTGGCGGCGCAGTTCTTCGTGATGCTGGTTCCCATGGCGGTCACCCAGATTCTGTCCGCGCCGGTCATGCAGGTGCTGAACGTTATCAACCGGCAGGAATTCTACCTGCGGATGAACGTATTCAGGTGCCTGTTGATCGCCGCGCTGTTTGGCGCCGTCTACTGGCAGGAGCTGGACGCGCCAAGCTTCGTCTTCGCATATTCCATGATAATGACCGGCTACTATCTGCTGCTGTGCGTGGCGGTGCCGCGGCTGGTTGCGCAGCAAGACCCGTCGCCGTGAATGGCCGTGCGCTCCGATCGCTGCTGTTTCCCGACCCGCCGACGCGGCTTGGCCGCTATATCGGCCTGATGCAGACGTCGCGGGACCGCGGCTATCCGCGCTTTGCCATGCTCATGTCGCGACGCATCGCACGGCGCTTTGGCTGCTACATCTCCTGGAAGGCCAGGATTGCCCGCAATGTGCACTTCCCGCACCCGACAGGCGTCGTGATCGGCGACGGCGTTGTCGTCGAAGCGGATGCGACGCTCTATCAGCACGTAACCCTGGGCGCTCGTCGATTGGGCGAGGCGCGGACAGGCCAGTACCCGGTCGTTCGCAGCGGGGCGGTCCTCTTCGCCGGTGCCGTCGTCGTTGGCGCGATCGAGATCGGCCGCGATGCGGTGGTCGGTGCGAATTCAGTCGTTTTCCAGTCGGTCCCGCCGGGCGCCACAGCCGTGGGCGCACCGGCGCGCGTCAAGGTGAGCACATGACAGACAGCATCGTGGCATCCGCCATCGAGATATCCGGAGGATCTTCGCCGCCGGAGACCCTCATTGTCCGCCGGTCGCGGCTGTACGGAACGGTGCGGATCAGCGGCGCCAAAAACTCGGCGCTGCGGCTGCTCGCGGCCAGCCTGCTGACAGACGAGCCGGTGACGCTCACGAATTTTCCGACCGATCTGCTGGATGCCCAGGTGCATATCGACATGCTCGAAGTGCTCGGCAAGTCCGTCAGGACCGAGGCCCGAGACCACATCGTGATTGCGACGGCGGAAAGCGGGATTGACGACCTCGTCTGGAGGGGCCGCTCGATCCGGAACACGTTGTTGATCCTCGGCGCGTTGACGGCGCGCCATGGCCATGGTCGCGTGCCGCTGCCCGGCGGCTGCAAGCTCGGCGACCGGAAATATGACCTTCACGTGATGCTGCTCGAGGCGCTCGGCGCCAGGGTCTGGGAAGAGGGGGACAATCTGGTCGCCGCCGCAGAAAACGGTCTGGTCGGTGCAGATATTCATCTGCCCATCCGGTCAACGGGCGCGACCGAGAATGCAATCCTGTGTGGCACGCTGGCGCGCGGCAGAACCGTCATCTGGAATCCCCATATCCGTCCGGAAATCCTCGACCTGATCGGGTTGCTCAGAAAAATGGGCGCCGATATCGACGTCTATGGCCAGGAGCGCATTGAAATCAACGGCCAGGAGGGCCTCACTGGTGCCGTCCACCAGGTCATTCCGGACAATATGGAGGCGGTGACGTGGCTTGCCGCCGCGGCAATGACCGGTGGTGAGATCGAGATTCTCGATATGCCGTTTGCAGATCTCGAGGTTGTCCTCGCCCATTTAAAAGCCGCCGGTGCCCAGATCTATGCGCGTGGGGACGCGGCGGTTATCCGTGGCAGCAATTGTTATCCCATTGAGATCAGTACCGGTCCTCACCCCGGCATCAATTCTGACGTTCAGCCGATCCTCGCCGCCTGGGGCGCCTGCGCCAAGGGCGAGTCCCGCATCGTCGATCTTCGGTTTCCCGGGCGGTACGGCTATGCGCTGGAGATGGCCAAGATGGGGGTCGAATACGCAATTGATGGTGACATGCTGAGAATCACGGGTCGCGGCGGCGCGCTGATCGGCGCCGAGGTTCGCGCGCTCGACCTCCGCGCCGGCGCCGCCCTGACGCTTTGCGGCATGGTGGCCGAGGGCGAGACCCGCATCCTGGATCCATGGCAAATCTTTCGCGGCTACAGCAATTTTCGCGATAAGCTCGCCGGGCTTGGCGCCGAGATCGAATCCGAATGAGCGGCATGCAATGTTGAGTGCCGCTGACATCCGCGCGCTGCGCGGGCTCTGCCCGAACCGGTTGCATGTCGATGTGCCGCTGGGCCGTATCAGCCGCTGGAGGGTGGGCGGCAAGGCGGATGTGGTCGTGCGGCCTCGCGGCGTGGCGCAGCTCTCCGCGCTGATCCGGCTGTGCCTTGAGCGGCGGCTTCCCTACGTGGTCGTCGGTGCGACCAGCAATTTGCTGTTCGCCGACGAAGGCCTGCGGGCGCTGTGTATCCAGGTGCAGGGAGACACCTCGGATATTGCCGTTCGCGGCAATGAGATCGATGTTGGCGCGGGTGTCTGGGGGCCGTATCTCACGCTTTCCGCCATGCATGCGGGCCTGACCGGTATCGAGCACCTTTGCGGCGTGCCGGGCAGCGTTGGCGGGCTGATTTACATGAACGCCGGCAGCCAGCGCAAATCCATCGGCAACGCACTGGTGCGCGTCGTGTCGGTCGATGGGAATGGGGCAGTCATGCATCGCGACGCGGCAGATTGCGGCTTTACCACGCGCCACTCGGTATTTCACGGCAACCGCGAGATCATCTCCGGCGCGACCTTGCGGCTCGCGCCCGGCGCCCGCGATACCATACGCCGCGAGATGATGAGCATCATGGCCGCGCGGCGGGCGAAATTCCCGCTGCGGTTTCCGAATTGCGGCTCGGTGTTTGTCTCCAATCCTGCGATGTACGAACGCTGGGGACCGCCTGGCGCGGTGATCGAGCAGGCAGGGCTCAAGGGCTTCCGGATCGGCGGCGCCGTGGTTTCCCGTCTGCATGCCAATTTCATCGTCAACGCTGGCGGCGCCACCGCTGCCGACATCCTCGCTGTCATGCGGCATGTCCGGTCAGTGGTCCATCAGCGAACGGGTCATTTGCTGCAGCCCGAGGTTCGGTTCGTCGAGCCGTCAGGCCAGATCGGTTCGGCCCTGGACGCAGATGCTTACGCAGCCTGAACCACAGTTCCTGATGCTCGCCGCGTCGACGCCGTCGGGTGTCGCCGGTCATCACTACTCGGTCCGCGACATCACCGGGGCGCTCGATGCGGCAGGGGTGCGGACAGAGCTTTGTCTCATCCTCAACCGGCCGGGGCAGAGCAGCCGGGCGCTTGACGGCATGCCGCATGTGCAGGTCGATGCGGGCTTCTGCTTCCTTGAGGCCATCGCATTCGTGCGCCGCCGGCTGTCAGATAATCCGGCTCTTGTCGTGTTCGGATATGACGAGCTTTCCGTCCGTATCGCGATTGCCTCGACCATCGGACAGCGTCACCGGATCGTTTCGGTCAAGCCTGGCTGGATCAACAGCGCCTCGTGGTCAGACGGCGTTGCGAACTTCATCCTGTTCACGCGCGAAAATCTGGATTTCTATGCGCGCCATCCCCGTTATGCCGGCGTGGCGCTTCATTACCTGCCCAACCGGGTGGCCAGGCCGGATCCGGCGCCCGATGCGGCGGTCCGCCTCGGCAGTCTGCTGCCGGGCTTTGGCAGCGCCGGCCCGTCGATCTTCTGCCCGGTGCGGCTGGGCTGGGGCAAGGCGTTCATCGTCGATCAGGCATTCCGCCTGCATGATGCGATGAAATCGAGCGGCCAGCCGGCGGGTCTGGTCATTGCCGGCACGGCGCACGATCAAAGCTATGTGCAGTCGCTTCGCGACCGTATCGCCGGCATGCCGGATGTCTGGATGACCACCGACCCCGGCATCACCGGCAATATCTCCGCCTATATGAATGCGTTCGACATCGTCATCGGCGCCGGACGCACCAGCGGCGAGGCCCTGTGCCTGGGCAAGCGGGTGTTCTGTCCGGACCCGGACAGCGAACTGCCGGTCGAAATCACGCCGCGCAGTTATGAAGGGCTGGCCTACAGCAACTTCACGGGCCGGGTCGCGGCAGCCGAGGGCGGGGCCCGTGAGGCGCCTGATTGTGACCTGTCCGTGCTCGTTGCCGAGCGGCTGGGGGTCGAGGCCGGCGTGCCGCTTTACCGGCGGATCGCCGCCGACGCCTTGCGCGCAAGGCTCGGCCTTGCGCGGGCGCTGCGGACCTGGGTCAGCACCATGGTCCGGCTCGTCGCCATCTATACCAGGACGCATCTGGGCGGGGTCGCGGGCGCCTCCGGGCGGCGGGCAGCGAAAGAGGGTCAGCCAGGATGACTTCCGGCCACAATCCCTATCCCGGCAGACAAGCAACACCCGCGGTCAGTGCCGTGAGGCGGTGGGCGAGCCAGCCCTGGGACATAATGTCCAGCTTCAGGGGGCCATGGGCGCCATCGCTGGCGCTGTTCCTGGCCGGGGCACTGCTTCGTGTCGACATCTATGCGATCGGGCGGATCAGTTTCGGCGAGCTGATCCTCGTTCTCCTGTCGGTCGGGTACTGGGGCAAGCTGCTGGACGAGGCCAGGCACGTCAGGGCCATCGGCATCTATCTGGTGCTGCTGGGACTGTGGGTGCTGGGCATCGTGCTCAGCGATCTGGTCAACGGTTCAGGCTTCGACCTGTTCTTTCGCGGTGTGGCCAGGCCGCTGGTCGTCCTGTCGATGTTCGTCGCCTGCTTCGGCCTGCTCAGGAAACACCCCCGCGCCTTCCTGTGGTTCTTCCTCGGACTGCTCGTTTCCGCGAGCGGCAATCTCATCTTTGAAACCGATTTCCGGGTGTCCGACCACCTGGAAAAGTTGAGCTACGGCTATGCAGCGTTTGTCTATACGCCCATGGTCTTCGCCGTTACCACCATCGCCGCCTTCTTTCTCGCGCGCTACAATGCAGCCTTGCCGACCTTGCTGTTCGTGGCGGTATTCCTCCTTGTTTCGGAGCGTTTCTCACGTACGACGGCAGCAAGTTTCCTCGCGGCGGCGGCGATTTTTCATCTCGTCCTGCTGCTTCGCAGTGCCGTCGGAACCAGACGCTTTGGCCCCGGCTCCGTGATGATGATGGTGTTTATCGCCCTGATCGGCGGTTATCTGGCGCTGCAGGCCTATATCGGCCTGGCCGTCAGCGGTGCTTTCGGCGACCGGCTTGCGGGCAAGGTGCTCATGCAGATCAGGGCGCCCACGTCCGATGACGTGATCAACATGTTCCTGTCGGCCCGGTACGCCCTGGTCTCGAACTATCTGATGATCGTCGAGAATCCGATATTCGGCTCGGGCTCGTGGCCGGTCGAGGGGCCATATGTCATCAAGGCCCTGCGGTTTCTGGGGATCGAGATTCCGCCGGTGGTTTATTTGGACATCGTCGCCCGGCGCGGCACCGGCCATTCCATCCTGTTCGGCAATTGGGCGAATTATGGTCCGCTGGTCATCCCCTTCTGGATCTACATCTTTTCGAGGACGCTGGCGTTCTTCAAGGATCTGGTCCTCTCCAGATCACGGCTCTACTGGCTGGTTGCGCCGTATCTGATCACGTTTCTGTTCTCCATCCCCTTCAATAATCTGAGTTCGCTCAACCGGATATTTGCCGCGCTGATCCCGGCGGCGATGATTGTCGCAACGGTCGCCGTCAGGGACGCTCGGCAGAACGGATCGGCCGTGGCCGACCGGGGCCGTACAGCGCGGCCGCTTCCAGGGTCAGGAATTATCAATGCCTAGCGCCGTTACCCAACTCATCCGATCCGCTTTCTCGACCCTGGGCATCGGCGTGACCCGGCAATCGACGCTCGATGAATTGCGCGTGGCCGCGCGGCATGGCCACGACATGCAATTCCTGCTGGCGCTGCCGCACGAGCACCGCGCCGCGATCCTCGAGGCTCTCCCCATGTCCCGGGGCCAGTTGCGCCAGGACCTGTTCGCGCTCTCCGAACACGGCTTCAAGCGCGGCGGCTACTTTGTCGAGTTCGGCGCCGCCAGCGGCGTCGAACTGAGCAACACCCATCTGCTGGAAACCCAGTTCGGCTGGACCGGCATTTTGGCCGAGCCGGGACGCAACTGGCACCAGGCGCTGGCCGCGAACCGATCCTGCCGCATCGAGTTCGACTGTGTCTGGACGACCACTGGCGAAACCTTGACCTTCAACGAGTCAAAGGCCGGTGAATTCTCGACGCTCGATCGCTTCCGGGGCGAGGGCAAGCACCTGCTCAACCGGCAGTCGGGACAGCGCTACGACGTCTCGACAATCAGCCTGAACGACCTTCTGGTTCGTCACGGCGCGCCGGCGAACATCGATTATCTGAGCATCGATACCGAAGGGTCCGAGTACGACATCCTGAGCCATGTGGACTTTGACCGGTTCATGTTCGGGGTGGTGACCTGCGAGCATAATTTCACCGCCAATCGCCAGCGGATCCATGACCTGCTTTCCGGTCACGGCTATGTCCGAAAGCTCGAGCATCTTTCCAGGTTCGACGACTGGTATGTTGCCGGCGAGGCATTGAAGCGTGAACGAGGCTGCTGACCGAATGTCTCTGGACATGGGCATGCTATCGCCAGCCGCACCAGCGGGCGAACCGAATGGTCCGGACTGGCAACAGCCGCGGAACGGGCTCGTCGTTTGGGTCTACAGCTACTGCCGCTCGACGCTCGCGACATACGCCGCGCTGCGCAGCCGTGCGCCTTATGACGTCCGCTTCGTATTGTGCGGTCCGCTGACCAATATCGCGCGCGAACGGGCCGGTTTCAGCGGCGACGAATTTTCGGCCGACATGTTCGATCTGATCGAGCCTGACGCGGATGTCGCCCTCGACTACCTCCTGGCCCATCGTGACCGGACGCATCTTTTCGGCTTCTATCATCCTGCGAGCCGGCATGCGGCGTTGCCGCGCCGCTGCGCGGATGAAGGTATTCCTTTCGGGATCGTCTCGGAGGCGCCGTGCAACATGGAGGGTCGGACGGGCCGTCGTCTGGCCCGGCATTTCTACTATCGCTGGATGCTGCCGCGCCGCGTTGCTGGCGTCGTTGCGTCAGCCAGTCTGTTCGCGAATATGTCGGGTCAGCCTAACGGATTTGTCGACGCGATCGGCTGGCGGGCCGAGCAGACGCTCACATTCGGCTATTTCCCGCCGGCACTGCCCGGATCGCGCTTCGTTGCCCGGGCGGATCATCCGCCGGCGGAAATGACCGTGCTGCTGTCCGGCGGGCACACCGACCATCGCGACCCGATGACGTTCATGAGGGCGCTTGGTATGGCCGCCGCGTCGGGGCCGGGCATCCGCGCCATCGTATGCGGCGAAGGGCCGCTGACCGGCGAGATGCAGGCCTTTGCCGCGCGCCGCGATCTGGCCGTCGAGTTCCGGGGCATGGTACCGCTCGACGAACTGGTGCGTCTTTATGAAACGGCCGACCTGTTCGTCGCGCCAGGGGCCAACGAGCCTTGGGGGATCAGGGTCAACGACGCGCTGAATTGCGGCTGCCCCGTGCTGGTCAGTTCGGGCATGGGCGCCAGCGTGATCGTCGAGCAGTTCGGCAGTGGCGCCGTCTTTCGCGCGGGTGACGCCGCGGCGCTCGCGGCATTGCTGGTCTCGGCCTCGGCACCGGATCGCTGGTCGGACATGGTCCGCGGTACGGCCGCCGCCGCACGCCATATAACGCCGGCCGCCGCCGCCGATCGCCTGGGCAGATTCATCGATGATCGGCTGGCGCTTGCCGGGCGGCCAGGCCGCGCGCATCCCGATGCTTGATCCAGTGACCAGGTCGGGACCGGTGCAGGCGCGCCCCGCCGATCTGGCGGCGGACCGGGGAATCATGCCGCATACCCGCTCGCTACACACCGTGTCGTCCATCGAATCCGAAGCGTCGGGGCCGTCCTATTCCGTGCCGCGGCTGTGCCGGGCGCTTGCCGCGCGGGGGGAGCATGTCGATCTGGTTTCGCTCGGCGCGCCAGCCGATGCGCTCCGGGATGGCTACCGCGACCGGCGCTGTGCCGGGGATTCCGTCTGGCCCCCTGCGCTGCGCCGGCTCGGGCAATCGCGGGCCATGCGGCGCGCCGTCTGCGACGCCGACGCCGAACTGTTTCATACGCATGGCCTCTGGATGCTGCCGAACGTCTATCCGGCCTGGGCGGCCCGCGCGAAGGGCAGGCCCTTCCTGCTCGCGCCGCGCGGCATGCTCGGCGCCGAAGCATTGCGGTTCTCCCGGCTCAAGAAGCAGATGTTCTGGCAGGCCGCCCAGGGCCGCGCGGTTCGCTCGGTCAGCTGCTTTCACGCGACCGCCGAGCAGGAATACGAGGATATCCGCGCTTTTGGCCTGGCCCAGCCGGTGGCGATCGTCCCCAACGGCATCGATCTGCCCACAACGGTCCGCATGCCCCGCCAGCCGGAATCCCGCACGGTCCTCTCGCTCGGCCGCATACACCCCAAGAAGGGCCTCGACAGGCTGATCAAGGCCTGGTCCCTGGTCGAGGCATCGCACCCGGACTGGCGGCTTGAAATTGTCGGTCCCAGCGAAGGCGGCCACGGCGCGGAACTCGAGGCATTGTCCCGCGAGCTGGGGCTGAATCGGGTCAGTGTTTCAGGGCCGGTCTTCGGCGAGGCGAAAACCGCCCTCATGGCTGATGCCGCGTTGTTCGTGCTGGCGACGCGAAACGAGAACTTTGCCATGACGGTCGCTGAAAGCCTGGTTTGCGGCACGCCGGTGATTTCCACCAAGGGCGCACCCTGGGCCGGGCTGGAAGAACACCGCTGCGGATGGTGGATCGATCATGGCGCCGAGGCCATGGCCAAGGCGCTCGGGATCGCCATGGAACTGCCGGCCGAGGAACGGCGGGCGATGGGAGATCGCGGGCGTGAGTGGATGGAGCGCGATTTCGGCTGGGACGGTATCGCCGCGCGGATGAGCGATGTCTATCGCTGGCTGGTGCATGGCGGCAAACGGCCGGCATGCGTGAGGATCGACTGATCGTGACCGTACCCACGCTCGATGTCGCCGCCAACCGCCGGGCGCGAAAATGGACGCGCAAGGAATTGCTGGGCCGCGTTCTGTGGGAACTGGCAGGCCCTTTGTTCGCCTGGAGTCCACGACCCCTTTGGGGCTGGCGGCGGATGCTGCTGCGCGTCTTCGGCGCGCAGGTCGGCCACGGCGTACATATCTATCCGTCGGTGCGCATCACCATTCCCTGGAACCTGTCGATCGGCGATGGGAGCGCGATCGGCGACCGCGTGACGCTCTATGCCCTGGGCCCGATCACACTCGGCAAGCGGGTGACCGTCTCGCAGGGCGCGCATCTGTGTGCCGGCACCCATGACTGGCGCATGCCGGACATGCCGCTGCTGAAGCCGCCGATCTTGATCGCCGATGATGCCTGGATCTGCGCCGATGCCTTTGTCGGGCCGGGCGTGCGCGTCGGTATGGGCGCTATCGCCGGCGCCCGGGCGGTGGTGGTCAGGGACGTCGCTGCGGCAACGATCGTGGGTGGCAATCCGGCGCGTGTGCTGCGCCGCAGAATTCAGGACGGGCAGCAAACCGCATGACAGTCCAGCAGTCCATATCCGGTTACCGATATGCCAACGCGGCGCCGAAGCACACGCATGCCTATCTGATGCCCACGGTCCGGCGCGAACTTGCCGCGTTCTTCGCGACACAGCCGACTGGCAGCGCCGATCCTGCGATGCGGCGCATTTTCGAGCTGGGCTGCGGCAACGGCAGCATGGCCGCACGCCTCACCGAAGCCGGCTATCACGTCTGCGGCGTCGATCCGAGCACCGAGGGCATTGCGCAGGCGCGGTCGGCGTATCCCGAGCTGCGGCTGGAAGCCGGCTCGGCCTATGACGACCTCGTCGCCCGGTTCGGCCGGTTCCCGGCGGTCGTCAGCCTGGAAGTCGTCGAGCATGTCTATGCGCCGCGGGACTATGCCCGAACGCTGTACGACCTTGTGGAGCCGGGCGGCATGGCGCTGGTGTCGACGCCCTATCACGGCTACCTGAAGAATGTGGCGCTGGCGGTGTCCGGCAGGCTCGACGCCCATTTCACGGCGCTCTGGGACAATGGGCACATCAAGTTCTGGTCCATACCGACCCTGACGACGCTGCTCACCGAGGCGGGCTTTCGCGATATCCGTTTCCGGCGCATCGGTCGCATTCCACCGCTTGCCAAATCCATGATCGCCATCGCCCGAAAGGCCTGAAGAGCCATGCGACAGGAACAGATCCATGTCAGCCGGATTCCGGTCACCGCGGCCGTGCCGGTGCGGAACGAAGGCGCCAATCTTGCCCGGTGCCTCGAGCGCCTGGGACGGTTTGCCGAGGTGGTCGTGATCGACAGCGGGTCGACCGACGATACCGTCGCGGTCGCCGAGTCCTTCGGCGCGCGGGTGGTCACCTTCAAGTGGGACGGCGGCTATCCGAAGAAGCGCAACTGGTTCCTGCTGAACGCGCCGCCAACCCAGCCCTGGGTGTTTTTCGTCGATGCGGACGAGTTCGTCGACGACCGGTTCTGCGACGCCGTCGCCGATGCCGTCTGGCAGAGCGAATGCAACGGCTACTGGCTCAACTACACCAACCACTTTCTGGGACGCCCCCTCGGTCACGGCGTCCCCCAGCGCAAGCTGGCGCTGTTCCGCACCGGCGGCGCGCTTTATGAGCGGATCGAGGAGCAGGCGTGGAGCCCGCTCGACATGGAAATCCACGAGCACCCCATCGTCGACGGCAAGGTCGGCGAGATCGCCGCGCCCATCGACCACCGGGACTACAAGGGCATTGGCAAGTTCATCGAGAAACACCGCGACTATGCGCTGTGGGAAGCCCATCGCTACCAGGCGCTTCAGGGCAACGACGCGGCCTGGGCCGACTTCACCGAGCGTCAGACCTTCAAGTACCGGAACCTGGCCCGGTGGTGGTATCCGTGGCTGTATTTTATCTACACCTACATCGTGAAGCGCGGCTTCCTCGACGGCGGCGCGGGGCTTCATTATGCGTTCTACAAGGCGTGGTACTTTCAGACGATTCGTCTGATGATCCGCGAAATCAGCCCGTCGCCTTGATCGCTCCACTCGCTGAAAGGACTTCAGTTGGCACGATTATACGATAGCCGCAAACGTATCCTGGTCACCGGCGGCGCCGGCTTCATCGGCTCGCATCTGATCGACCGGCTGCTCGAACTCGGGCATGAAGTGATCTGCGCCGACAATCTGTTCACCGGCACCAAGCGCAATGTGGACCACCTGCACAATCACCCCCGCTTCGAGTTTCTGCGTCACGACGTGACGTTTCCCCTCTATGTCGAGGCCGACGAGATCTACAACCTGGCCTGTCCGGCCTCCCCGGTGCATTACCAGTACGACCCGGTGCAGACGACGAAGACATCGGTCCATGGCGCCATCAACATGCTGGGGCTGGCCAAGCGGCTGAAGTGCAAGATCTTCCAGGCCTCGACCAGCGAGGTCTACGGTGACCCGGTCGTCCATCCGCAGACCGAGGAATATTGGGGCAACGTCAACCCAATCGGCCCGCGGTCGTGCTACGACGAGGGCAAGCGCTGCGCCGAAACCCTGTTCTTCGACTATCACCGGCAGCACGGGCTGCAGATCAAGGTCGCCCGCATTTTCAACACCTACGGCCCGCGCATGCATCCGGCCGACGGGCGCGTGGTGTCGAACTTCATCATGCAGGCGCTGCAGGGTGAGCCCATCACCATCTATGGCGACGGCAGCCAGACGCGCTCGTTCTGCTTCGTCGAGGACATGGTCGAGGCCTTCATCCGATTGATGGCAACGGACGACAGCGTCGCCGGTCCGGTCAATCTGGGCAATCCGGGCGAGTTCACCATAAGGGAACTGGCCGAGAAGGTGGTGCGGGCGACCGGCGCAAAAAGCGAGATCGTCTTTCGCGACATTCCGCAGGACGATCCCAAGCAGCGCTGCCCGGACATCTCCAAGGCAAAGGCCCTGCTCGACTGGCAGCCGGCGATCGCCCTCGATGAGGGCCTTGGCTGGACAGTGGACTATTTCAGCAACCTGATCGCCGGCGAAAAGCCGGTTTGAGTCCGAACAGGAGCAACATGCATGGCAACTGACGGCAGCCTCGCCGGCAAGCGCATCTTCGTCGCCGGACATGGCGGCATGGTGGGCGCCGCGATCCTCAGGAATCTGGTGGCGGGCGGCCATCCGCTGTCGCAGATCGTGACCCGCTCCCATGCCGAACTGGACCTGACCGACCAGGCTGCGGTGCGGCGGTTCTTCGACGCGGAACAGGTCGACGTGGTGATCCTGGCTGCGGCCAGGGTCGGCGGCATCCACGCCAACAACACCTATCCGGCCGACTTCATCTACGAGAACCTGATGATCGAGTGCAACGTGGTCCATCAGGCGTTCCTGGCCGGCGTGCGGCGTCTGCTGCTCCTGGGCAGTTCGTGCATCTACCCGAAGCACGCCGAACAGCCCATGCGCGAGGAGGCCCTGCTTACCGGCACCCTCGAGCCGACCAACGAACCCTATGCGCTGGCCAAGATCGCCGGCATCAAGCTGTGCGAAAGCTACAACCGGCAGCACGGCGTGGATTACCGCAGCGTCATGCCCACCAACCTCTATGGTCCCGGCGACAATTTTCATCCGGACAATGCCCATGTGGTGCCGGCACTGATGCGGCGGCTCCACGAGGCGGCGCAGGACGGCCTGCCCGAGGTGGCGATCTGGGGCAGCGGCAAGCCGTTTCGCGAGTTCCTGCACGTGGATGACATGGCCGAGGCGTCGCTGTTCGTGCTCGGCCTCGACCCGGCGGTCTACAGGGCGAATACCCAGCCCATGCTGTCGCATATCAATGTCGGCACGGGCGAGGATGTCAGCATCGCCGATCTGGCGGGGCTGCTGGCCGACATTACCGGTTTCAGGGGGCGGATTTCCTTCGACACGTCAAAGCCCGACGGTACGCCGCGCAAACTGCTCGATGTCTCGCGCCTGGACCGGATGGGATGGCGGGCCCGCATGCCGCTCGAGCAGGGCCTGCGCTCGACCTACCAATGGTATCTGGCGCAGCGGGGGTCGCTGCGCGGCGAGGCAGCCTAGGCGGGCAGCGACATTACCGACGGGCTGAAGACTCTCTCGAACTGGCCCAGGCTGATGGCCCGGTTGAATTCGGTTTCGTAGGCGCGCCTCGCGCCGCCGCCCATTTTCGCCAGCAAGGCGCGGTCGCCCTTGTTGGCGACGATCCATGCGGCGGCCGAGGCGGTGTCGGTGCCCATCGCCGGGACGCCTGCGCCGAAGCTGTCGACGATGCGCTGGATGCTGCCCCCGGCCGAACCCAGGAACAGCGTCGGCCGCCCCGCCGCGAGAATGCCATAGATCTTGCTGGGCATGATCAGCCCTTCCATCTCCTCGCGCAGGCTCACCAGGTGAACATCCGGAACCGACAGGCTCTCGGACAGGCGTTCGCGCGGCTGATAGGCGCGGAACTGTACGTTGGAAAGCCTGACTTCTGCCGCCATGACCTTCAGCCGGTCGAGACCGGCGCCGCCGCCGATGAACAGGAAGGCGATGTCGTCATGGCCGCGCAGGCGCGACATCAGGTCGAGCAACGCGTCATGGTCGTGCGCCCGTCCCAGATTGCCCGAATAGCCGATCACGAACCGGTCGCCCAGCTCCCATTCCAGGCGCAACGGATTTGTCTCGCGGCTCACTGGCCGGATGTCGCTGTCGGCCCAGTTGTGGACGATGATCGTGCGTTCGGCCGGCACGCGCTGGGTCAGCAAGTGGTTCGCCATGTTGTCGCACAGCACCACATTGGCGTGGGCCGCGCGGAACGAGGCATTGCGGGCGGAGAGCAGTGCGCGGGCTACCGCGCCGCGGACCATGGGCACGTCCAGCCGCTCGGCGATCTCGGGAAACAGGTCCTGGCACCAGTTGATCAGCCGCGCCCGCTTGACCGCAGCCACGGCGCCGGCCAAGACGGACAGCAACGGCGGATCGGTCAGCGCCAGGATCGTGTCTCCGCGGCGAACCGTGAACAGCAACGTAAACAGGGCTGATGCGTAGAAGCTCAGATAGTCGGCGGCGCGTCCGGCCATGCTGGTGCGTCCGAAGCGGGTGCTCCATAGCCGGCGGATGGCGACGCCGCCATGGGAGTCGGATGCGGCGAGCGCGGCGTCGGGCTGGTCGTAGCGTTGCCGGCTGGTAATCGCCAGCGTATCCTGCCCGCCCGCTGCCAGATGCTCCAGCAGGTCGGTCAGCAGCTGGCTGGTGGCGGAATGGTCCGGCCAGTAATAGCGGTTGACCGCGACGATCCGCCCCATCCCGTCCTACTCGCGGTTCTGGTAGGGTTTCGGGCTGTGCTTGAAGCTGCCGCCGCCAAAGGCCGGTTTCTGCGGATCGCCGCGAGCGGGCTGGTGCATTTCCGGCCCGCGGGCCCGGTTGACCGACAGCGTGGCGGCATAGGCCACTACCTGCAGCGCCATCACCATCACCAGCGGCGCGTCCAGATAGGCGTGCAGCGCCGGAATGGAGCATAGCGCCAGATAGACCGCGACGGCCCGGTTCGAGCTGCCGGTCCAGTCCTTCAGATAATGGTGCAAATGGTCGCGTCCGGGCGTGAAGGCGCCGGTGCCGCGCCTGATGCGCACCGCCATCACCCTGCCCATGTCCAGCACGGGAATGAGAAAGCACGCGCCGAGATAGAGCGCCGGCATGCCGCCGCGGTGACTGGCATAGGCCTCGATCGCGGCGAATCCGATCAGCGACGACATCATGTAGGCGCCGGAATCGCCAGTGAACAGCCGGCCTTTCAGATTGGCGACCAGCAGTACGGCGAGCGCGCCGGCGGTCGGGAGCAACAGCACGCTGGTTTCCGGCACCATCCACGGCGCCAGCAATAGGAGCCAGAGGATGCACATGCCCAGGAACAGGCCGTTGAGGCCATCGGACAGGTTCGATCCGTGCTTCAGGCACAGCACGCAGAACACGGTGAAGGGCACGGCGGCCATGCCCAGCGGAATAGTGAATCCCAGGTCGGGAAACCACAGCGCGCCCACCCGCAGGCTGGGCACGGCGATGGCGGCGGCGCCGGCCCCCACGATGCCGACAGCCAGACGCAGCCACGGGTTGATGTGCCGGCGGTCGTCCATGAATCCGAGCAGGAAAAACACGCCGGAAACCGCAGCGATGGCAACGCTGGCGGGCGGCGTCGAGCCAAAGACGGCGGCTTGCAGCGCGACGCCTGCACACAGCGCCAGGAAGAGCCCGATGCCGCCAACCAGTGGGGTCGGCGCGGTGTGCAGCTTGCGGGCGCCGTCAGGCTTGTCCATCACCCCCAGGGCTGTGCCCACCGGGGTTGACCAGACGGCGATCGCGAGCGCAAGGCAGCACCCTGCAGTCATGCCCAATATCGTAACGTCACCGGCGGCGAATCCGCCCTGTGACCCGGCCCAATTCCACAACAAGTTCCGCCTCCGCGAATATCCGGACAGGACAACATGTTGGCCCTGGCACTATCGCTGCAGCGCCACATGCCGGACGGGTGGCCCACACCCGGTTCGGCATGGCCCCACCTCCAAGGAGGATGACCCTGCGTTGTGAAGGATGTATCTCCATGCAACCTTAGGTCAACATCATTTTGCGGGCGCGAAATAGAAATTCAGGGATGACCTAAAGAAGACAAGAAATCGACACAATCTCCCTATTAGCTGATGCAAAGAAGCGATGCGGAGGCGTCCGCCTCAACATCAATGAATAAGTCATTTTTTTGATTCAAATTGGGTTAAATTTCGAGGCGATGAGTCTCGGCTCGGTCATGAAGACTGAATATCCATGAAGGATTCCCGGGGCGAGTCGGGATAGAGAATGGACAGGAGCGGAAGAGTCCGATGAATACCTTGGTGCAGCGCGTGTTGGGCACCGGCTATGGCCGGGCCAGCCGGTTCCACGACGGGAACAATCGCTTCATGGGTGTTGGCCAACTCCGGCATCTTCCTGCGTCCGTGGGCATGAAGGTTGCGAGCCGGCTGATCGGGAGCCACCTGCGGCTCCCTGGATGGCCCTATCCGGCGGTACAGGCGATAGAGCGGTTGGTGCAGCCCGACTGGAGAGTGCTGGAATTCGGTTCGGGATGGTCGACATTGTGGCTCGCCGATCGCTGTGCCGAGACGGTCAGCATCGAGAGCAGCCCGGTATGGGCCGCGTTCGTGCAACGCAAGTCCGAATCCTGCCGCGGCAAGGTGCAGGTCATCCAGCGCGAGTTGGAAGATTACCCGGACACCGCCGGCTTCGCCGACGCAAGTTTCGACCTGTGCGTGGTCGACGGGCTTTGCCGCCATGATTGTATCGAGAACGCCATGCGGGTGATCCGGCCAGGCGGCTATCTCTACCTGGACAATTCGGAATCGGGCAGCGACGGCCTGGTCTACCAGGATGGCGGCAGGCAGGCCGTACAGCGGATGGTGCGCGACACCGCGCGCGATACCGGCGGCGAACTCAGGGAATATCGGGGTCTGATCATTGGCGAGGTGTTCGCCGGCGGCGGTCTGCTGATGCGCAAGGGCGGCAACTGAACTCTTGTCCCGGCTCGTCAGGCCAGATGCCGCAGCTTGTCGGGATTGCGCACGATATAGATCGCGCTGATCGCGCCGTCCGCGATCTGGAAGGCGACCGTCTGGACCTCGCCGTCGGGATCGGTCATCACCAGCCCCGGCATGCCGTTGACCGACTCCGGCCGGATTCGCCAGGAGGGCCAGTGTCCCTTGCGGGTGATGCCAATAAAGAAACGCGCCACCCGGTCGCGGCCGTTGATGACATTGAGCGCCGCAAGACGCTTGCCGCCGCCGTCCGAATGCAGCGCGGCATCCGCCGTCAGAAGCCGCGCGAAGGCGTCCGTGTCGCCATTGCCCGCCGCGACGAGAAAGGCCCGTACCAGCCGTTCGCCTTCTTCCTGCGGCACGGCAAAGCGGGTGCGGGCCGACTTCAGGTGCGTCCGGGCGCGCGAGGCCAGCTGGCGGCAGGCGGGCTCTTCGCGATCGAGCGTCCGCGCCACGTCGGCGAAATCCATCTCGAACACGTCGTGCAGCAGGAACGCGGCGCGCTCCAGTGGCGACAGCCGCTCGAGCGCCAGCAGGAACGCAACGGAAATGTCCTCGGCCCGTTCGCTGGCGGCGTCGGGCGCGAGCGCGGCTTCGCCCAGTACCGGCTCGGGCAGCCAGGGGCCCACATAGGTCTCGCGCCGCGCCCGCGCCGACTTCATCTGGTCCAGGCAAAGCCGGGTGACGACCCGGGACAACCACGCCGCCGGCTCGCGCAGCGCCGCCCGGTCGGTGCCGTGCCAGCGCAGCCAAGCCTCCTGCACGATATCCTCGGCCTCGGATAGCGAGCCGAGCATGCGGTAGGCAAGGCCGGTCAGCCGGCGCCTGTGGGACTCGAAATCGGCGGTGGATTCGTCGAGCCGGGCCGTCATGCCGCCCTCCGCGCAACGGGCACCGCATCGCCCGCGACGGTGATGCGCACGCAGGCCTGGCCATGGCCCAAGGCATATTTCAGTGTCGGGAACAGCCGGGCGCCGGTGATGGCAAAGGCAATGGAGACCAGGGATCGCGGGCCCCAGCGGCCGAGGATCAAGCCGCGCAGCGCCGCTGCCTCGGCATCGTGGGCGATCACGCCGCGCGCGTAGCGCCACGCCAGCATGACATCTTCCGGCATGCGGCTTTCTTCACCTGCCAGCAGGGCGCGCAGCACGCCGGGATCCACCCCGTCCCGCTCGGCCATGGTCACGGCGATTTGCGTGCAGGGGCCGCAATCTTCCTGCATGACGGCGGTGATCTTGGCCGCATGCCACGCCGCTGCCGGAATGTCCTTGTGATATTGCGCCATCGCCAGGGTTCGGGACATTGCCATGAACGCGGCCCTGTCCGCGTTCAGGATGTCCCGCATATAGGACGCATCGTAGCCGAAGTCCCGCTCGAGCGCTCCGATTCGCCGGCGCATCAGCCATTTCAGCATCAGCGGCCTCCCGTTCCCGCCAATCGCGGCGGCCAGGCAATCCAGAGCGCCAGTGCCGCGCCCAGCAGAAACGGCGGCAGTTCCAGAAGCGCGAGGCCGTGTCCCACATGGCCAGTGGCCGCCTCGACAAGGTGGACACCGGTATGCGCGCACAGAAACAGCGCGCCGGCCATCGCCGCGGGCCATGCCGGCGGCTGGCGGATGGTCCAGACCATGGCCGCGCCCGCGATGATGAAGACGATGCCGATGTCGCGGATGAAGTGGCCGTTGTAGGGGCCGCGCTCGATGACCCCGGGAACCCCCTGGTACCAGCCGTCTGGCCAGGCCAGCATGATTGCGCCATTGATCGCCAGCAGCCCGCCCAGCCCCAGTCCCGTGATTGCTTTTGCCGTCATCGCCAATCTCCTTCGCCACTGTGACGAGGCAGCGCCCCGATGCGTGACATGGCTGCCGCACTTCACATCTGCGTGTTCGGTTTCATGCCTCTTCCGGCTGCCAGGGATGTTGCGTGCAAGTAACCATGTCATTACGGCCTGGAATCGACCGGTTAAAAACGCTAGTGGTTCGGTTGGAACGGGCGCCTTGGGGCACCATATCTATTAAAATAGCGGATGCGTCCTACCATTGGTGCCCGATTCTCGACAGTCAGCAGCCCGATGCGCAAGATTGAGCCGTGCGACAGCGCGGTTTGGATGCGCTCGTGCCGCAAGAGCGGGAAATTGACCTTTAATGACAAGAAATCACGCGTTCGTGATATTTAATCACGTAGATTTCCCATGTATGTTACTTCCTAATAATGAAGAAATTATAGACACTTAGCTCCATCGGCGAGGTCTGGAGCCGTTCCAGAAGACGCCGGTGACGAGCACTACCAAGGTTTTGGCGAGGGAAAGAGGGGCCTATGCCAGCCGCGGGATATTTTGCGCTGGGATCTCCATAACATCCGTTTCTGGTCTGCTGTCCGGCGTTAGGTCCGGGACTGGTCGACCGGGGATTATTGTTGCGCGGGCGGCATGCCCGCACTTTTCGCCGTCACCGACCAGGTGTTCTGCACCGGCTCTCGTCCGCACGTTGGGCAAGGAGTCGAGTCATGTTTCGTCGCATTGGTCGCATCAGCCAGAAGAACCGCCAGCTCATCCGCAACCGCTTTGCCGAACGTGACCTGGCAAAGCAGCTGAGCAAGGCCTATCCCGGCATTGCCGAGCGTCCGCTGACCTACGTGGTCGGCCTGTCGCTGGCCCTGGTCTTGCTGCCGTCGCCCCAGGTGCGTGCGGAATGCGTGGCCAGCGGCATCAACATCACGTGCGATACCAACGTCAGTAATCCCGATACCGACCCCCAGCCCATCAGCACCAATTCCGTGGTTATCATCAACTCCAACGCGCAGCTCATCGTGGCCGGTGACGACGCGCTGGGTGAAGGCGGCACCGACGCGGTCAACGTCAATATCACCGTCAATTCAGGCGGCGTGGTGCAGAGCGACGAGAATGCCATCGACGCGGGCGGCCAGTTGACCGTGCTCAACATGGGCACCATCGAGTCGACGGGCGATACGGCGATCCGGATCGACGGCTCCAACGTCAAGCAGACGAACATCACCAACCAGGGGACGATCAAGGGCGATGCCAACGGCATCGAAATGTCGGTCGACAACAGCAGCCACGACATCACCGGCTCCAATTTGAGCACCATCAGTGGCGGTGACCACGGCATCGCCTTGTTCGACAACGACATCACGGTCAAGTACAGCGGCGCGGGCATCATCACAGGCGACGATGCCGCGCTGTACATGCGCAGCGACGCGGACGATTCCACCTTCATCGTCAAGGGCACCAGCAAGGGCAGCATCACCCTGCTCGGCCAGGACGGTGTGGAACTCGATTTCGGTGTGGAAGGCGGCACCGTCGATCTCGACGGGGCGGATCTGGGCAAATCGGACGCGCGCCTCGCGGAAGAAGGCGTCGACGCCTACACAAATTCCGGCACCACGGTCAACTTTGACAAGGGCACGATCTATTCCACCGGCGACGGCATCATCACTGGCGAAAAATCCTCGGTAACCGTCGGCGCCGACGGTCTCATCGACACGTCCGAAGGCGACGGCATCGACCTGGGGCTGAATTCCGTCTTCGACATGAACGGCCAGATCACGGCCGCCGACGGCGCCGGCATGCGTCTGCATGCGGGTTCCGAAGGCGTGATCGGCGCCAGCGGATATGTGGAGGGATCGGGCACCGGTGGTCTCGTCATCGACAACGACGGCGCGACTCTGGGGAACAATACCGTATTCGTCCTGAACCTTGGTACCATCACCGCCAACAGCCCCGGCATCGTGATCGATCCGGGCATGAATCTGTACCTGGCCGGCGATGGCGGCGAGGTGATCGGCACCAACGGCGATGACGGCATCGTGCTCGGCGAAGGCTCCGGCGTCGTAGTCACCGAGGGACAGGACGTCAGGGCTTTCGGCGGTGATGACGCGGACGGCATCAGCACGATCGGCAACGGTAATTTCGTGGCGGTCGAAGGGTTCGCCACCGTCATCGGCGAGGACGACGGCATCGATGCCGATAGCGGCCAGGACAACGAGATTTATATCGGCTGGAGCATCCAGGGCCCGGGCTGGGTCGAAGGCGGCGATGATGGTGTTGACCTGGGCGACGGCAATGCCCTGTATATCGGCGAAGGCTCGGTTGTCATCGGCAATTCCGGCGACGGCATCAATGCGGGCAGCAACAACAAGATATTCATCTTCGCCGCGACTGTAGAAGGCGGCGACGACGGCATCGACCTGAACGGCGATCACAACTTTGTCGAGGGCCTGACGTTCGTCGAGGGGCAGGAGAACGGCCTCGAGATCGAGGGCGATTTCAATGAGGTTACGCTGGGCGGCGTCGAGGGCGGCAAGCACGGCGTCTTTATCAGCAAGGAAGGCGAACTCAACAAGGTCGTCATCCTCAACGATGCCGTCGGCGAGGAAGGGGACGGCGTCAGGATTGCGGGGGATCAGAACGAAGTCGACGTCGCCGGGACGATTTCGGGCGATCCGGGCGTATTCCTGTCCGGGGACCAGAACAACGTGTCTGGGGGACTGATCACCGCCAAGAAGGACGGCGTGCATATTGACGGTAACCAGAACACCGTCACCTCGGCGACCGACATCATTGGCGACAACGACAAGAACGGGTCGGGCGCGGCCGTAGACATCAATGGCGACAGCAATTTCGTGAGCGCCGTCGACAACATCCTCGGCGGCAACAAGGGCGTCGATATCGACGGCGACCAGAACACTGTCGTGACGGAAACCGGCGACATCCGCGGCAAGAGCAGCGGCGTCATTCTGGCTGGTGACAACAACCTTGTCTCCGTCGTCAACGGCAACATCAACGGCGACCGGGACGACGATGGTGCGGGCGTGGGCGTGATCATCTCGGGTGACAGCAACGACATTGTCGATGTCGGCGATAACACCCAGGCGGGCGTCAAGGAGATCCGCGGCGGCAGCGGTGGTCTGCTGATTTCCGGCGACACCAATACGGTGCTGGCCTCCGGCGACATCGACGGCGACCGGGACGACGACGGCACGGGCTTTGGCGTGCATATCGATGGCGGCGACGGCAACGTTGTTGCCGGCGAAAATCTCTACGGCGGCGGCGACGGCCTGAAGATCGACAACGATGCCGACGGCAACGAGGTCACCGTGGCCGGAGACATTCTCGGCGGCCAAAACGGCGGCGTCGGCGACGGCATCGAGATCGGCACCCTGAGTGACGGAAACACCATCGACGTCGGTGGCCGTGTCGAGGGCAGCGAGGATGGCGTTACCATTGGCGATCGCGCCGACGACAACAAGATCGATGTCGCCGGAGACATTCTCGGCCTCGATGGTGACGGCGTGCGCATCAGTGGTGACGGCAACGACATCACGGCCGGCGCAGACCAGCTGGGAGACAGCATCCATGGCGCGGACGGCGACGGCGTCCAGATCGGCGGTACCGGCAATACCGTGACTGCCGCCGGCAATATCATCGGCAAGGACGATGACGGCGGCGATGGCGACGGCGTCGACATCGCCGGTGACGGCAATACCGTCAAGGCGGTTGGCGGGCTCCAGACCCCCGCCAACATCGTGGGCGACGACGACGGCGTCGTGATCAACGGCAACAACAACCTGGTGTCGACCGACGGCGACATCATCGGCGACGCGGACGGCGACAACAATGGCGACGGCGTCGACATCACCGGCAACGACAACGCGGTGAGCGCCGGCGGCAACATCAGCGGCGACCCGGGCGTGATCATCGCCGGCGACGGCAACTTCGTCAGCGCCGGCGGCTCTATCACCGCCATCGAGGACGCGGTGAAGATCACCGGCGGCATTGCCGGCAAGGGCAACACGGTTACCGCCGGCAAGGAGATTGCGTCGACGGATGGCGGCGGCGTCATCATCGACGGTGACGCCAACACCGTGCTCGCCGGCAATGACGGCGCGGGCACGAGCATCCTCGGCGGCGATGGCCACGGCGTCGGCATTACCGGTTACGGCAACACGGTCAAAGCAAACCTCGGCGACATCATCGGCAAGGACGACGACAGCGGCGAAGGTGATGGCATCAACATCGTCGGCGGCGATTTCGTCTTCGGTGGCAACGAGGTCTCGGTGTTGCTGGGCAGCGTCATCGGCGACGACGACGGCGTCGAGATTTCCGGCCTCAATAACGCGGTTACGGTCATTGGCGGCATCAAGGGCGATGCCGACGCGAGCGGCCAGGGCGCCGGCGTCGTCATCGGCGACGGCGTGACGGATTCGAACTTCAATGTGGTCACCGCACTCGCCACCAATGGAGGTTCCGGATTGATCGAGGGCACCACGGGCGGCGTCCTGATCGACGGCCTCGGCAACGTCGTCGCGGGTCAGGGCGGCATCACGGCGACCGGCGGCACGGCCGTGGGCATCGTCGGCGACGACAACAATGTGACGACCGGCAACGATGACTTTTTCGGCGACGTCAAGGGCTCGGACGACGGTGTCAATATCGACGGCGACGGCAACAAGGTTGCCGTCAAGGGGTCGATCTTCGGCGATACCGACGCGACCGGCGGCGGCGACGGCGTCGACATCACCGGCAACCTGAACGAGGTCACGGCCACTGGCGACATCTCCGGCGATCCGGGCGTGATCATCGCCGGCGACAACAACTTCACCAGCGCGGGCGGCTCGATCACGGCGACGGCCGGCAATGCTGTCGACATCACCGGCAAGGACAACACGGTCACTGCGGTAGACGAGATCGCCTCGACCGGCGGGAGCGGCGTGGTTATCAGCGGCGGCGGCAACATCGTGTCGGCGGGTGACGACGGCAACGACGATTCCATCATCGGCGGCGACGGCGACGGCGTGAACATCACCGGGGACGGCAACAAGGTCGACGCGGAGACCAACATCAAGGGCTCCGAGAGCGGCGTGATCCTCGCCGGCGACGACAACATCGTCAATTCGGGCAACGATATCTTCGGCGACAATGGCGACGGCGTGAACATCGATGGCGACGCCAACAAGGTTGCCGCGACCGAAGACATCGAGGGCGAGTTGGCCGGCGTTTCCATCGACGGCGACGACAACGTGGTGACCGCCGACGACAACATCGTCGGCGACCAGGCCGAGGGCGTGCTGATCGACGGCGACGACAACAAGGTTACCGCCAACAACATCGACGGCGGCACCTTCGGCGTGGCGATCGTGGGCGGCGGCAGCGGCAACACCGTCAAGGCCGACAGTTCCATCGACGGCGACGACGAGGACGGCGTCTTCATCGACGGCGACAGCAATCTTGTGACGGCCGGCGACGAGATCACCGGCGACGAGCATGGCGTCAGGATCGACGGCGGCGGCAACACCGTCACTGCGGGCACGTTTATCGAGGGCGGCGATGAGGACGGTGTCAACATCACCGGCGACTCCAACTTCGTCAGCGCCGAGGAAGGCATCAGCGGCGGCGACGACGGCGTCAACATCGACGGCAACGGCAACAACGTGCTCGCGGGCGGTGCCATCGACGGCGACGACGGCGATGGTGTCCGCATCGAGGGCGGCGACGGCAACTATGTCGAGGCGCCCGGCGGCATTTCCGGCGGCGACGACGGCGTCGACATCGACAGCAACGATAATACCGTCGTCTCCGGCGACACCATCGAGGGCGACGACGACGGCGTGTCGATCGACGGCGACGACAACATCGTCACTGCCGTCGACATGATCATCGGCAACGGCGACGAGGGCGTCGACATCGAGGGCGACGATAATACCGTGGAGGCCCTGGGCATCAGCGGCTTCTGGGATGGCGTGGACGTCGAGGGCGACGACAACGACATTACCGTCGGTGACAGCGGCATCAACGGCATCAATGGCGATGCCATCGATCTCGAAGGTAGCGGCAACAGCGTCGTGTCGGGGGGCAGCGTGCTGGGCGGCGACGACGGCGTGCACATCGAGGGCGACAAGAACACGGTCGACGTCACCGGCGACATCACCGGCACGGCCGGCGACGGTGTCGACATCACCGGCAACCTGAACGAGGTGAAGGCGACCGGCGACATCTCCGGCGATCCGGGCGTGATCATCGCCGGCGACCAGAATGACGTCGCTGCCGGCGGCTCGATCACCGCCCTGAACAATGCGGTGGACATCACCGGCGACGACAACACCGTGTCTGCGGTCGACGAGATCGCCTCCAGCGCCGCCAGCGGCGTGGTCATCGACGGCGCCGACAACCTGGTCACCTCGGGCTTCGTCGACCTGGCCGAAGCGACCGGCGTCGGCATCCTGGGCGGCGGCGGCGACGGCGTCAGCATCAAGGGCGGCACCGAGAACACGGTCGAGACCATCGGCATGATCGTCGGCCTCGGCGGCGCGGGCGTCTCCATCGATTCCGACGGCAACACGGTCACCGCCGCTGACGGGGACGTGATCGACAACGTCACCTTGGGCACGGTTTCCAACGCCACCGGCCAGGGCATCTACGGCTCGACCGACGGCGTGGTGATCGGCGCGACCAAGGATTCCGACGACAACACGGTCACCACCAGCGGCTTTGTCCTGGGCGCCGGCGGCACCGGCGCGACCATCAATGGCGACAACAACCAGCTGTCGGCCGGCGGCGGCACCACCGAGACCGGCCTCGACAATTTCGGCATCGGCGGCACCACCGACGGCGTCGTCATCGACGGCGACGAGAACGATGTCGATACCACCGGCAGCATTCACGCTTTCGACAGCGGCGTGGTGATCGAGGGCGGCGACAACACCGTCGAGACCGGCGCCACCAACTGGAAGGACACGGCCAGCAACCTCGGCATCTACGGCGCCGGCAAGGGCGCCGACGGCGACGGCGTCAACCTGGACGGCGACGACAACACCGTGACTACCTTGGGCTTTATTGCCGGCGCGACCGGCGCGGGCGTCGCCATCACTGGCGGCGGCAACGATGTCGATGCCGGCAGCGGCGACGTGGCCGACACGTTGAAGCAGTCGGGTATCGTCGTCGACGGCACCGGCTTCGGCATCTATGGAGGCACCGACGGCGTCAGCATCTCCGGCGGCACGCTGGGCAACGGCAACTCGGTGAGCACCGACGGCTTCATCCTGGGCGCTAGCGGCGCCGGTGTCAGCATCACCGGCACCGACAACACGGTGACGGCAGGCAAGGGCGATCCGGTGACCATCGCCGACCTGGGCATCGGCGGCGCCACCGACGGCGTCGCCATCGCAGGCGACAGCAACGACGTCAGCACCACCGGCACCATTTTCGGCGGCGTGAACGGCGTGGCCATGACCGGCGACGAAAACGACGTGACGGCCGGCCTCGACATCACCGGCATCACCGGCGACGGCGTCCAGATCGACGGCGGCGGCAACAAGGTCACAGCGGGCGGCGATGTCAGCGGCCTTGACGACGGCATCGAGATCGACGGCGACGACAATACGGTGGACGTGGCGGGCGATGTAACCGGCACCGATGGCGATGGTATCGACATCGACGGCTCGACCAATCTTGTGACCGTGGGCGGCAGCGTGTCCGGCGATCCGGGCGTGCTGATCGACACGGGCGACGACAACGTCGTCGAGGTCGGTGGCGCGATCACCGCCACCAACAACGCCGTGGACATTACCGGTGACGACAACCAGGTCTCGGCTGGCCTCGACACCAAGGATCTGGTGATCGGCGATATCGTCTCGACCGAGGCGAGCGGCGTCGTGATCGACGGCGATGGCAACTACGTGTTCAGCGAGGACGGCAAGATCGATGGCCAGGGCGGCTATGGCGTCGGCATCGAGGGCATCGAGAACGAGGTCTATGCCTTTACCGACATCCTGGGCGGCGATGGTGACGGCGTCCTGATCAATGGCGACCGCAATACGGTCGGCACCGAGACCGGCGAGATCAAGGGTTCGGAAAGCGGCGTCAACATCGATGAGGGCAATAACAACCTGGTCGAAGCCGCCACCGATATCACCGGCGACAGCGGCCACGGTGTCGTCGTCGACGGTGACGACAATACGGTCGCGGCCGGCGGCGATATCACGGGCGGCGGCGGCGACGGCGTCAATCTGGACGGCGACAGCAACATCGTCTCGGCCGGCAACAACATCGACGGCGAAATCAACGGCGTGAATGTCGACGGCGATTCCAACGTGGTTTCGGCCGGCAACAACATCACCGCCGATACCGGCGACGGTGTCCTGATTGACGGCAACGACAACAAGGTGACCGCGGATAACCTGATCTATGGCGAGGCGGACGGCGTCGACATCGACGGCGACGACAACAAGGTCAGCGCCGGCGGCGATATCGTCGGTGACGTCGGCGACGCGGTGACCATCGCGGGCGACGGCAACGACGTCAGCGCGGGCGACGACATCGATGGCGGCTCGAACGGTGTGGTGATCGACGGCGACGACAATGCGGTCACCGCCGGCGGCGACATCCTTGCCGCCGATGGCGACGGTGTGCAGATCGATGGCGACGACAACGAGGTCGAGGCCGGCGGCGTGATCGACGCTTCGGACAATGGTGTGAACGTCGACGGCGACGACAACAGTGTGAGCGCTGTCGGCAGCATCACCGGCGCAAATGGTCGCGGTGTCCTGATCGAGGATGGCGACGACAACGAGGTCGCGTCCGAGGAAGGCTCGATCATCGGCGGCACCGATGGCGTGGCGATCATCGACAGCGACGACAACACGGTCAGCGCCGCCATCGACATCATCGGCAATGGCGGCGACGGCGTGCTGATCGACGACGGTGACGGCAACGAGGTGACTGCGGGCGGCGACATCACCGGTTCGGCCGGCGGCGCCAGCGTGACCGGCGACGACAACAGCGTGACGGCGGCCGGCAGCATCACCGGTGGCAGCGGCGTCGGCGTGTTCGTCGACGGCGACGACAACGATGTGATGGCGGAAGCCGGCGCGATTACCGGCGGCACCGATGGCGTGGTCATCGACGGCGACGACAACGACGTGACGGCCGGTACGGATATCGTGGGCACCGACGGCGACGGCGTCGCCATCGACGGCGACGACAACGATGTCACGGCGGGCGGCGACATCACCGGCCTGGGCGGCGACGGCGTGTCCGTGGATGGCGACCAGAACGGCATCGAAGTGGAAGGCAACGTCACCGGCAGTGGCAAGGCGTCCGCGATCGGCGTCGGACTCGCGGGCGACAACAATGTGGTCACGGTGGGCGGCAGCGTCACCGGCGACGATGACGGCATCGACATCGATGGCGACATGAACCGGGTCGAGGTCACCGGCGACGTGAAGGGCGACGACGACGCCTCGGGCGGCGGCGACGGCATCGATATCAGCGGCATGCTCAACATGGTGCTGGTCGGCGGCAACGTGTACGGCGATCCGGGCGTGCTGATCAATGTGGGCAGCCACAACCTGATCACCATCGACGGCTTCGTGCTCGCGACCGAGGACGGCATCCACATCGCGAACGGCGACGACAATATTGTGAACGTCGGTGAGGATGTTACCTCGACCGACGCTTCCGGCGTTGTTATTGCCGGCGGTGACGACAACGACATCACGGTGGCCGGCACCATCGACGGCCAGGGCGGCGACGGCGTCAATATCGACGGCGACGACAACTCGGTCGAAGCGGGCGGCGACATTCTTGGCGGCGACGGCGACGGTGTGGTCATTGACGGCGACGACAACGACGTTTCGGGTGACAACATCACCGGTTCCGCCAATGGCGTGGTGATCGATGGCGATACCAACGCGGTCGTCGCCGATGGCGACATCACCGGCGAGGACGGTGTCGGCGTCTCGATCACCGGCAACGGCGAGGGCAATAGCGTCGAGGCCAAGAACATCACCGGCAGTAACGGCGGCGTGGCCATCGACGGCGACGGCAACGCCGTGAAGGCGACGGGCGATGTATCCGGTGGCAGCGGCATCGGTATCGATGTTGGCGGTGACGACAACGGCATCACCGTCGGCGGTTCGGTCTCCGGCAGCGGCGGCCTGGCGATCGATGGCGACGGCAACGATATCGATGTCACCGGCTCCGTGACCGGCGATACCGGCAGTGGCATCGACATCGACGGCGACGACAACGATGTGGATGTGGGCGGCAGCGTCACCGGCGCCACCAGCGGCATCATAACCGCGGGCGACGACAACAATGTCGATGTGACCGGAAACGTGATCGGCAGCGGCGGCGACGGCATCAGCATCGACGGTGACGGCAACAGGTTCGGCATCGGGGGCTTCGTCGACGGCAGCGTGGACGGCGTCGAAATCGATGGCGACCGCAATCAGGTAGAAGTCGATGGCTATGTCGCCGGCGGCATCGGCGACGGCGTCGATATCGACGGCGACCGTAACGACGTGATTGTTGGCGGCAACATTTCAGGCGATCCGGGCGTGCTGATCTCGGGCGACGACAACCTGGTGACGGCCGGCGGCTCGATCACGGCGACCAACAATGCGGTTGATATCACCGGCGACGACAACGAGGTGACGGCCGACGACGAGATTTCGTCCTCGAGCGCCAATGGCGTGGTGATCGACGGCGACGACAACGAGATCGAAGCCGGCGCCGACGGATCGGGCGATTCCATCATCGGCCTGGGCGGTGACGGCGTCCAGGTCGCGGGCGACCACAACGAGGTCAAGGCCAGCGGTAATATCGTCGGCGGCGCCGGCGACGGCGTGCATATCGACGAAGGCAACGACAACCAGATCGAGGCCAACGACATCACCGGCTCGGACGACGGCGTCGACATTACCGGCGACGACAATGACATCGACGCGGATGGCGACATCACCGGCACGGCCGGCGACGGCGTGGCCATCGACGGCGACGACAACGAGGTGAGCGGCAATGCCATCGCCGGCGGTGACGATGGCGTCGATATCTCTGGCGACGACAATGTGGTCAATGCCGACGGCAACATCACCGGCACGGCGGGTGATGGCGTCAACATCGACGGCGACCAGAACGAGGTCGAGGCCAACGACATCATGGGCGGCGACGACGGCGTCGACATTGCCGGCGACAAGAACACTGTCTCGGCCGATGGCGACATCACCGGCACGGTTGGTGACGGCGTTAATCTCAACGGCGATCACAACGAGGTCGACGCGAACGCCATCGCCGGCGGCGACGAGGGCGTCGAGATCGACGGCGACAACAATATCGTCTCCGCCGACGGCAACATCACCGGTACAGCCAGCGACGGCGTCAACATTGACGGCGACGACAACGACGTCGGCGCCGACGGCATTACCGGCGGCGCGAGCGGCGTGGACATCACCGGTGACGACAACGAAATCGACGCCGACGGCAGTATCGCCGGTCTCGGCGGTGATGGCGTGGCCATCGACGGCGACGGCAACGATGTCGGTGCCGACCACATCACCGGCAGCGACGACGGCGTCGACATCACCGGCGACGACAACAGCATCGACGCCAATGGCGACATCACCGGTACGGCTGGTGACGGTGCGGTGATCGACGGCGACGACAACGAGATCGACAGCGACAACATCTATGGCGGTGACAATGGCCTAGTCATCACGGGTGGCGAGAACAACGTCGATACCGGCGACATCGTCGGCACGGCTGGCGCCGGCGTCGACATCGACAATGGCGACGACAACACCGTGGATGCCGACAGCGTCACGGGCGGCAACGGCGGCGTGCTGATCGACGGCGATTCGAACGATATCTCCGTCAACGATCTGATCGACGGCGGCGCCGGGGACGGCGTCAATATCGACGGTGTGTTCAACCATGTGGACGCCGGCGCGATCACCGGCGCCAACGGTGTTGTCATCGCGGGCACGCGCAACGATGTCCATGCCGACGACACCATCACGGCAACGGCCGGCGACGGCGTGACCATCGAGGGCGACAGCAACGACGTCGATGCCCAGGACATTTCGGCCACCGGCGACGGCGTGCTGATCGAGGGTGACGACAACGACGTCGACGTGGACGACAGCATCGTCGCGGGTGGCCTTGCGGTCGGCATCGACGGCGATGACAACCAGGTTGGCGCAGACGACATCACCGGCGGCAACGGCGGCGTACGCATCGACGGCGACGACAACCAGGTCGAGGCCGACGGCGACATCACCGGCGGCATCGGCATCGGCGTCGAGATCGTCAACGGCAGCGAGGACAATCAGGTCGATGCCGACAACATCACCGGCACGATCGGCGTCTCGATCGACGGCGACGACAACCAGATCGAGGCGGATGGCGACATCACCGGCACGGTCGGCGATGGCATCGCCATTGCCGGCGATGACAACACTGTCGCGGCGGATTCCATTACGGGCGCCGAGGACGGTGTGGACATCTCGGGTGACGGCAACGAAATCGACGTAGGCGGGCTGATCCTCGGCGAGGGCGGCCACGGCGTCAGCATCGATGGCGACGACAACACGGTCGAGGCCGACGACGTGACCGGCGACGATGACGGTGTCAACATCGCCGGCAACGGCAACAATGTGGACGTATCCGGCGACATCACCGGCATCAACGGTGACGGCGTCGATATCAGCGGTACGCTGAACGTGGTCCAGGCCGGCGGCACCATTTCGGGCGATCCGGGCGTGCTGATCTCCGGCGACCTGAACCTGGTCACGGCTTTCGACGTGGACGGGAAGCTGGACGGCGTCCGCATCACCGGCAATACCAACAATGTGTTCGTCGTCACCAGCATCACCGGCGACAGCGACACCAACGGCACCGGCAACGGCGTCTGGGTCGATGGCGGCAACAACCATGTGAAGGCCACCGACATCATCGGCTCCAGCACGGCGGGCCAGGCTGGCATCCACGTCCAGGGCGGCAGCGGCAACGTGTTCGAAGCCGCCAGTGTCACGGGCGGCACCGGCGTCAGCCTGGGCAGCGGCAATACGCTGGCGGTTTCGGGTGACGTCACCGGCCTTGCCGGCGACGGCATCGACATGGGCAACAACAACAATGTCGACGTCAACAACGTGTCCGGCTCGGCCAGCGGCATCGTCGCCGGCGACAACAACGACATCGATGTGAACGGGGACGTCTCGGCCGGCACCGGTGACGGCGTGCGGATCGGCGGCGGCAACCAGATCGATCTCAACAATGTCACGGTGGCCGATGGCGGCGGTGACGGCATCGAAATGGGATCCGGCAACCAGGTCAATATCGCCAGCGGCAGCAAGATCACCGGCGGCGACGGCCATGGCATCCTGGTCAGCGGCGGCAACAACCAGATCAACGTCGTCGGCGTCACCATCGACTCCAAGCTCAACGGCGGCCAGGACGGCGTGCATATCGAGGCGGCGGGCAACCAGCTCAACGCGTCGAGCGCCACGATCATCAATGCCAACGAGGACGGCATCGATCTCGACTACAGCGGCAGCAAGGGTTCGCCCTCGGTGTTCAACAACCTGGCGACCATCAATGCCAACGACGACGGCATCGAGATCGACGACAACATCCTGCTGATCAACGCCGGCAAGGTGACCACCTTCGGCGCGTTCCCCGGCAGCTCGGGCGTCGAGGGCCAGGACGGCAATACCGTGGTCAACCAGGGCGCGGGCGAGATCCTCGGCTCGGGCAACGGCATCACCGTGCTCGACGACAACCTGATCTACAACGATGGCGACATCGATGTGGCCGGCGTCGGCGTGGACGTGCTGGACGGCAACTACATCGAGAACAACGGTTCGATCGCCACCGGCGAGCAGGGTATCCGCGCCGGCGACGACAACGAGATCTACAACGGCGGCGAGATCGAATCGGACGGCGACGGCATCCTTGCCGGCGACGACAACGACATCGACAACGATGGCGACATCGTCTCCGCAGAGGACGGCATCGAGGTCACCGGCACCGGCAACGAGATCCTCAACGAAGGTTCCATCGAGGCCGATGACGACGGCATCGTGGCCGGCGACGGCGACAACCAGATCGTCAATGACGGCTCCATCGAGGCCGGCAACAACGGCATTCAGGTGGGCGACGGCAACGAGGAGGCCATCTACAACACCGAGGACGGCTCCATCGAAGCCGAAGACGTCGGCATCAATGTCGGCAGCGGTAGCACTGCGGTGGGCAATGCCGGCTCGATCGAGGCCGACATCGGCATCGCGGGCGTCGACGAGAATTCGATCGTCAACACCGAGACCGGCGAGATCGTGGCCGACAGCGTCGGCATCCTGGTTGGCGATTCCAACGAGGTGGGCAACTTCGGCAGCATCGAATCCGACGAGACCGGCATCAGCGCGGGTGACGGCAATCTCATCGTCAATGCGGGCGTCATCGACGCCGACGATCTCGGCATCGGTGCCGGCAGCGGCAACCTCATCGTCAATGTCGCCGGCGGTCTGATCACCGGAGGCGGCAACGGCATCGAGGTTGTCGACGGCAACGATATCCTGAACGACGGCGAAATCGACGTCGGCGACGATGGCGTGACCCTGGGCGGCGACGACAATTATCTGGGCAACAACGGCGACATCCACGGCGACAACAACGGCGTCGTGGTCCTCGGCGACGACAACGTCGTGGTCAATCTCGGCAGCACCATCGACGGCGGCGACATCGGTGTCCTCGTCGGCGAGGATGCCGACGGCACCCTGATCGGCAATGCGAGCACCAGTTCGATCACCGGCGGCACCGCGGGTATCCGGGTCGAGGGCGACGACACCGAGATCGAAAACGAGGGACTGATCAGCTCCGGTCCGGGGGACGGCATCCAGGTCGCCTCGAGCGGCGCCACCTGGATCACCAACTACTCGAGCGGCGCCATCACCGCACCGGGCGGTACGGCGATTGAGGCATCGGGCGCCGGCACCACCACCATCGACAATTGGGGCCTGATTTCCGGCGGCAACACCATCACCGGCGCCGGCGGCGTTGAAATCGTCCACAACAACGCCGGCGGCGTTATCGCCGGCAGCGTCTCGCTGGGCGGCGGCAGCGACCTGGTCGACCTGAACGACGGTTCGCTGCTGACCGGCAACGTGCTTACCGGCCTTGGCAGTGACCAGATTTTCCTCAGCACCGGCGCGGGCCTGACCGGCGACATCGACATGGGTGACGACGGCGCCAACGTCGAAACCGACGTCCTGACGCTGGAAGGCACGGGCCACGGCGTGTTCGACGGCAATGCGGTCGAGATCGAGGATCTGGAAAAGGTCGACGACGGCACCTGGGACCTGAACGGCGACGTATCGGTCGACGTGGTGACGAACATCAATGCCGGCCGTCTGAACGTGGGCGGCACGGGCCTGGCGGATCATGACGCCGATCCCCTCACGCCGGACGTGCTGGCACCGGTCGGCACGGCGGTCCTGACGTCGCCCACCGTCAATGTGAACGCTGGCGGCACGCTGGGCGGCCACGGCACGGTGGTCGGCGTTGTCGACGTCAATGACGGCGGCATCCTGGCCCCCGGCGGCTCCATCGGCACGCTGAGCGTGGTCGGCAACGTCAACTTCGCCGATCCGGATCCGGTCGCGGGCACCACCGGCGGCATCTATCAGGCCGAGGTGGATCCGTTCACGGCCGATCTGCTCCAGGTGTTCAAATCGACCAAGACCTCGACCGATGGCAAGGCCAACCTCAACGGCACGATCGAGATCCTCTTCCAGCCCGGCTTCGTCGATCTCAACCTCGACGGCGTCGTGGACGGCTTCGACTACGACGAAGACGGCGGCGCGACCCCGATCGCCAGCTTCCTCAAGGGCGGCAAGACCTACACGCTCATTACTGCCCAGGGCGGCGTGGTCGGCACCTTCGACGATGTGACCGACAACGGCCTGCTGGTGGTCGTGCCGGATGATCCCTCAACCACCCAGGACGAGACGCAGACCGTCGGCCTGTTCAAGGGCGTGCTGCAATATCTCCCGAACTCGGTGATCTTGACCACCATCCCGCTGTTCGGGAACGGCCAGTTCGGACCGCTGACCATCAACCAGCAGGCCACGGCCGACTATCTCGACGTGCTGATACCGTTCGGCGTCAGTACCGCGCCCAACGACGATCTTGCTTATGTGGCGGCCCAGCTTGGCCTGGATCCGAATATCCCGGCCGGCCTCGATGACCTGCATCCGGAATGGTACAACGGCTATACCGAAGCCGGCCTGTACTATGCCAAGGCGGGCATCCAGACCGCCTCCGACCGTCTCCGCGGCGCCCGTAACGGCGTCCGGGTCAATGCCCAGGTCGTCAAGTTCGGCAGCGGCTCGGCTGTCGGCAACAGCAATGACGACCGGTTCTCGTTCTGGGTCCAGGGCGGCTACGGCAACACCGACATCAAGCGGGATGAGCGCGGTTTCCTTGGCTACAAGATGGATCATGTCGCCGGCTTCATGGGCCTCGACTACCAGGTGAACTCGCAAATCATCGTCGGGGTCATGGGCGGCTTCGGCAACACCGACATGGAAGTGAAGGGCCGGCTGGGCGACGGCGATGTCGATCACTGGCAGGTCGCCGGTTACGCGACCTTCTACGGCAAGCGCTGGTTCGTCGACGTGGTCGGCGGCTATGGCGACCTGAGCATGACGACGAACCGCGACATCACGTTCGGCGCCATCGACCGCACCGCCCGCTCCAAGCACGACGGTGACGTGGCCTATGCCCACATCAAGGCCGGCTACTCGTTCCATCTGGACGACGGCTGGTTCGCGATCCCGAATGTGGGCTTCACCTTCGCGCATGTGAGCCAGGGCCCGGCCCTGGAGACGGGCGCCGGCTCGGTCAGCCTCGACATCGACAGGCACGGCACCGACTCCCTGCGCGTGGAAACCAACCTGATCGTCACCAAGGCGTTCATGGTCGGCAATTCGCGCAGCGCCGCCCTCGTGCCCTATATCAGGGTCGGCGTGGCGCACGAGCTGGAGAACAATCTGCGGCCGATCACGTCCCGGTTCGTTGGCCAGACCGCCAGCTTCACGGTCTGGGGCGAACCCGGCGCGAACACGGTGTTCACCTTCGGCCTTGGCGTGAACTGGGTCATCAGCAGCACCTGGTCGGTATTCTTCGACTACAGCAGCGAACTCGGCGGCGACTACACCAACCACATCATCAATGGTGGCGTGCGGTTCCGCTTCTAGAAGCAGCGCCGGGTTCAATTCATGGGGCGGTCTTCGGACCGCCCTTTTTTTATCTCCGGCGCTTGATCGGACAGCGCGGCCGTGTTCAATAGGGCGGGAAAAGTCATTGGCGCTTGAGGCCCTCGCGGCGCGGCGCCCCGATCGACGGGATGCCATGCGAATTTATTCTGAAAGCCGGGTCGAGCCGGCGGAAATCGACAATCTCGGCCACATGAACGTGCGGGTCTACGCCCGCAAGGCGGCGCAGGCCACGCTCAATCTGGCGGCGTCGCTGGGCCTGGGCCATGACCGGCTGCGCGACGACCAGGCTGTGGTGCAGATCATGGATGTTCACACGCGGTTCTACCGCGAGCAGCTCGAGGGCGCCCCGCTCGGCGTGCGCGGCGGCGTCCGCCAGGCGGGCGAGGGCCGCATCGACGCCTACATGGAAATGTTCAACCGCGATACCGGTGACCTGGCGGCCACGTTCAACCATGGTTTTGGCCTGTTCGATGGCGCGACCCGTGCGGCGAAGCCGATTCCGCCCGACGTGCTGGAGGCGGCGGCTTCCGCGTCGGTTGCATGGCCCGACAATGGCAAGCCGCGCAGCCTGCCGATCGAACCGGTCACGCCGGTCAGCCGCGAGGCCGCCAGCGCCATAGGCAGCTTCGTGCGGTTTCCGTCCTACACCATCGTCGCCGGCGAATGCGACGGCTACGGCTTCATGGATATCTCCGATGCCAAGACCATCGCGCTGGCGCGCATGCCCATCAAGATCAAGCAACAGCACCGGGTGTTCGACCCCGACGTGGCCAACCGGGTCGCCATCGCCACGATGGAAAGCCGCCATGTGATGTTCCGGGTGCCGCGGCTGGGCGAACCCGTCGTCAGCGAGACACGCCATGCGGACGTGACCGCCAAGACGGTGGTGTTCCAGCACTGGAGCTTCAACGAGGAAACCGGCGAACCCATCAGCCTCGGCCTGCAGTTCGGCATCGCCTTCGACCTGGACGCCCGCCGTTCGGCTGAATTCCCGCCTGCCATGCGCGAGGCGCTGGCCGCCAACCGTCGGCCCGACATCAGGGATCAGGCCGCGCAGTAATGGGCATGGAACCCGGTTGCCTGAGCGGTTTACCCTGTTATCATGCACGCATGAATGTCCCCGGGGAGAACCGACATGAATGACCTGAGCTTCCAGATTCCGACCAACCGTATCAATGCCCGCGGCCTGATCCGCCATCCGATCCGCCAGTATGCCTGGTTCGTCGATGACATCGACGAGGCCTGCCACAAGTGGAACAAGATGCTGGGCGCCGGCCCGTTCTTTGTGGTGCGGCACCACATCGGCGAAGGCTTCACCTATCGCGGCAAGCCGATCGAAGCCGATGTCAGCTACGCCTTCGGCCAGGCCGGCCCGGCCCACATCCAGTTCATCGCGCAGCATGACGACACGCCGTCGATCTACCGCGACATGTACAAGAAGGGCGAGAACGGCTTCCACCATGTCGGCGTGCTCGTGCCGAACGTCCAGGAAGAGGTCCGCCGCTTCCAGGCCGCCGGATACGAAGTGGCCTGCGAGTTGTGGGGCGGCGACTACGTGGCCTACATGGATTGCCGCAAGGACCTGGGCTGCTTCGTCGAGTTGCACGGCGACGCGCCGGTCATCGCCCAGCTGTTCGACGGCTGGCAGACCCTGCACGAGGAATGGGACGGCGTGACCGACCTGATCCGCGAGAACACGAACAATCGCGAAGGCCGCCAGTAAGCATTATCTGACGAGGACAGGGAGCCGGCGAATGCCGGCTCCCTTTTCTTTTGGGGATTGTGGTCTGCACTATGCTGTTCGGCAAAACCAGCATTCGACCCAAAGGCGCTTTGTAGGGCGTTTTGCCGCCATACCGAACCCGATGTCTGATCAAGCGGCAACGGTCGATCTAGGAGAGTGGATACCCACATCCCAAATCACCCGTTCATGCCCGATTGCTCAGTCCGCCAAATATTTGTCCAGCATCATGTGATAGTGGCGGAGGCGGATTTCCTGGTAGTTGGCTAGGGTCACACCAGGCTTGCCGAGCAGGCGGCGTCCGCCTGCCTTCATCCCGCGGTGGACCAGCGGCATATTGGCCGTGTCCTGCTCGAAGATGGCGCAAATGCCGCCCAGTTCCGGCGCCTTGAGCCAGCTGTCCTCGAGGCCGAGCTTCGTCATCTGCGCCGGCTCGGGCCGCTCGCCGTCCTGCGGGAACGCGTAGAGCAGCATCACGTCCATGATCGAGGTGTCCGGATCGTCGCCATTGGGCCGGAACCGGAACACCACCGGGACGCCGCCGCCGCCGCAGGGCATGAAATTGGGGAACAGCTGGTACATGGTGGTGTCGAGGACCTCGCTGGTGGACAGGCCGGAATGATCGACACCGGTCGTGGCCGTCAGGTTGCCGCGCATCAGCGCCGCCATGGCCGCGCGTGCATTGCTGCCCGGCGCCACCTCGACCTGCGGCAGCACGAAGTCCTCGGCGGCGCCCGGCCCGGGCGAGCCTGCCAGCTCCTTGACGAAGCTGTCGGCGATCTGCTGCTCGCCCAGCGGCGGCAGCAACGGGCTCGCGACCGCCTGCGGTGTGATCATGCGGTTTACATGGTCGCCGAACACGTCGTACTGCGAGTTGACGTCACCGATATAGGGCATCGTCTGCGGGTGGGTGGTCTCCACATGCAGTACCTCGATGAACGATTCCTGCGCGATCTTCCAGTTGCAGGGCATGGTCTTCTGTACGTGTGCGGCGATGTAACGGTCCTGCAGCGGCCAGCGCTCGAAATGCGGCACGAGGTCGCCCAGATAGGTCTCCAGTGGCCCGGCCGACGGATCCATGTTGATGAAGACGAAGCCGCCCCAGGTCTGTGCCTGCACCGGCCGGAGGTCGAATTCGGCCTCCTCGACATGCGCGAAGTCCCATTGGGTGGGAATATGCGCCAGGCTGCCGTCCAGATTCCACGACCAGCCATGGAACGGACAGGTCAGGCTGCCGGTCGACACCACGGTGCCTTCAGCGCTCCCGCCGGGCCTTATCTGAGTGCCGCGATGAAGACATGAGTTGAAGAATGCGCGAATCCGGCTGTCCTCGCCGCGCACGATCAAGATGGAATAGGGGCCGACCTCGTAGACGATGCTGTCGCCCGATTCGGGAATCTGTTCCTCGCGACAGGCCATCTGCCAGATGCGCGGCCACAGCCGGTCCATTTCCCGGTCATGCCACTCTCGCGAGAAATAGCGCGCCTTGTCGATGTCCGCGGTACCGAGAAACGGCGCGTTCGTGGCGAACATTGCGGGCGGAGGCGCGTCGCCATCGGCATGGAGTATCTCTTGGTAGGTCGGCTGTGGTGGCTGGCGTGACATTGTCTGTTGGTCCACGTTGATCGCTCCCCATCACTGACATGTATGATGGTATTTACTATCAATGTCAGCAATTTGCAAAATTGAACCGTTTGGAGCGCATCGCAGCCTGGCCGCCGCTCTCCCATAGCCGGCATTCGGCGGGTGACTTGCCCACTTCACATCGCTGCAATCCGGCCTTCAGCTCCGCGTCGGAGGCACCACGCCCATGGTCTGATAGACGCCCACCAGCCGGATGGCCACATCGGCGGTGGCGGCGGTCCAGTCGGTCTCGGCCTCGTACAGGGTGCGCTCGGCGTCCAGCACCTCAAGAAGGCCCAGGGTGCCTTCCTGATATTGGCGGTGGGCCAGGTCGGCGGCCTGGCGCGCCGCGTTGACGGCGTTACCCAGCTCGCGCTGCCGGATCACGCCCTGGGTGTAAAGGATGATGGCGGTCTGCGCCTCCTGCAGCGCAGTGCGCACGGTCAGTTCGTAGCTCAGATAGGCCTGTTCCTGCCGCGCGTCGGCGGCGTCGATATTGGCGCGGATGCGGCCGAAGTCGAACAGCGGCTGCAGCAGCGACGCGCCCGCCGACCACACCTTGGTGCCGGGATCGAACAGCTCGCCGATGCGGTCGCTCTGCACGCCCAACAGGCCCGACAGGGTGATCTGCGGATAGCGCAGCGCCTCCGCCGCCTTGACCCGCTCGGCCGCCGCCAGCAGCCGCCGCTCGGCGGCGCGCACGTCTGGGCGAAGGGCGATCACCTGGGTGGGTGCCGCCAGCACATCGAGCGCGTCGGCATTGGGCATGGGGCTTTCCTCGGGCACCATGGCTGCCAGGTCCGGCGGCGTCGTGGCCAGCAGCAGCACCAGCCGGTGCCGTGCCGATTCTGCCAGTTCGCGAGCCTGCGGCACGGTTGCCCGGGTCTGGGCCAGCTGCGCCACGGTCCGCTCCAGGTCGAGGCGGCTGCCCATGCCCTGGTCGAAGCGGGCGCGGGTGATCCGCACCGTGCCGGCCTGGGCCTCGGCGTTCTTGGCGGCGAGAACCGCCTGCGCCTGATACAGCCGGAACTCCATGTAGGTGCGCGCCACTTCGGCCAGCAGGGTCAGGCGCACCGCGTCCCGGTCGGCTTCGGTTGCCCGCAAATCCGCATTCGCGGCGCGCGCCTCGCTGCGGATGCGGCCGAACAGGTCGGCTTCCCACGTGGCGCCCAGCGACAGGCCGAAGCTGTCCGACGTGCGCGTCTGTCCGGCACTGGCGGCCGTCAGGTGCTGGCGTGCGCGTTCGGCGCCGGCCGAACCTGTCAATTCGGGGAACAGCTCGGCGCGGGCGCCCTTGCGCAAGGCGCGGGCTTCCATGACGCGGCTTTCGGCAAGGCGCAGGTCCAGGTTGCGGGTCTGGGCCATGTCGATCAGCCGGGCGAGCACGGGATCGTCGAAATCCAGCCACCAGGCTCTGGGCGCAACTTCCCCGACCCGGGTGCCATCCGGCGCGCCCTGCCACGATTGCTGCAATTCGGCCGTGGGCAACGGCCTGGGCGTGGCAGCGCAGGCCGCCAGACCGGCCGCCGCGACGCCGATTATCAGCAGATGCCGGGGCGTCATGGCGCCAGGCTCTGCGGTGCGGTCGCGGTGGGATCGGTGCGCCGTGCCGCGCCGTGGAACAGCCGGTCCAGCGCCAGATAGATCACCGGCGTCGAGAACAGGGTCAGCATCTGGCTGACGACCAGACCGCCGATCACGGCGATGCCCAGCGGCTGGCGCAGTTCCGAGCCGGTGCCCAGGCCCAGCATCAGCGGCACCGCGCCGAGCGCGGCGGCGATCGATGTCATCATGATCGGCCGGAACCGGACCAGGCAGGCCTGCCGGATGGCTTCTACGGGCGACAGGCCGTGCACGCGCTGGGCCTCCAGGGCGAAATCCACCATCAGGATGCCGTTTTTCTTGACGATGCCGATCAGCAGCACCAGCCCGATCATGGCCATGATCGAGAAGTCGAAGCCCAGCAGCCACAGGAACAGGATGGCCCCGATGCCCGCCGATGGCAGCGTCGACAGGATGGTGAGCGGATGCACGAAACTCTCATAGAGCACGCCCAGGATGATGTAGACGGCCAGCAGGGCGGCCAGGATCAGGTAGGGCTGGCTCGCCAGCGAACTCTGGAACGCCTCGGCGGTGCCCGAGAACGCCCCGCTGATCGAGGCCGGCATGCCGATTTCGGCCTGGGCCTCGTTGACCAGCTTCACCGCGTCGCCCAGCGCCGTGCCCTTGGCCAGGTTGAACGAGACATTGACCGACGGGAACATGCCGTCATGGGTGATCTGCACCGGTCCCGCCTTCGCCGGCTCCACCTTGGCGATGGACGACAGCGGCACCATCTGGCCGGTCAGCGGCGAGCGCAGATAGAAATAATCCAGACTCCCGGCGGTGCCGCGCTGGTCGGTGCCGATCTCCAGGATCACCTTGTACTGGTTCACCTCGGTCTGGAACTCGCTGATCTGCCGCTGTCCGTAGGCGTTGTAGAGCAGCTGATCCACATCCTGGGCGGCGATGCCATAGCGCGCGGCGGCGGTCCGGTCGATGGTGACACGGGTGATGGCGGCGCCCATCTGCAGGTCGTTGGACACGTCGGTCAGGCCCGGAATGCGCGCCAGCCGTTCGGTCAGTCGCTCGGCCCAGATACCCAGCTCCTGGCTGTCGTTGCCGCGCAGCACGTAGAGATACTGGGCCTTGCTGAAGCCGACGCCCACATTGATGTCCTGGGCCG
Source organism: Emcibacter sp. SYSU 3D8 (assembly GCF_039655875.1). Classification (NCBI taxonomy): domain Bacteria; kingdom Pseudomonadati; phylum Pseudomonadota; class Alphaproteobacteria; order Emcibacterales; family Emcibacteraceae; genus Emcibacter; species Emcibacter sp. SYSU 3D8. Next base: position 393,568 of record NZ_JBBYXK010000003.1, read on the forward strand.
ACCGCAGGATCAGCGAGATGCCCGGCACCTCGGCCAGCTGCGGCCGCAGGCGGGCGATGAAGCCTTCAGCATCCACGTCGCGGTCGCCCCGGTCCTTCAGCACGATGAAGAAGCGGCCATTGGTCAGCGTCCTGCTGCCCGCCGTCGGCCCCACCGCCATGCCGAACTGCATGACCGCCGGATCCTTGTCGACGATGGCCGCGAGCTGCTTGTGCTTCTTGACCATGTCGTCATACGAGACGTCGTCGGCCGCCTGGGTGGTGCCGAACACGAAAGCCGTATCCTGCAGCGGGAAGAAGCCCTTCGGGACCATCACATAGCTGGCGACCGCGAGGGCCAGCGTCAGGCCGAACGTGGTCAGCATGAATTTCTGGTGTGCCAGCACCCAGTCGATGCCCCGCGAATAGCTGCCCAGCAGGCGATCGGTGAAGGTTGAGCCTTCCTCCTTGTGCGATTGCGGCTTCATGAAGCGCGAGGCCAGCATGGGAGCGAGGGTCAGCGACATGACCACGGAAATCAGGATCGCCGCGGTGACGGTGAGCGCAAACTCGCGGAACAGCCGGCCGACGATGCCGCCCATGAACAGCAACGGGATGAACGCGGCGATCAGCGAAAAGCTGATCGACACCACCGTGAATCCGATCTGCGACGATCCTTTGATCGCCGCCTCGACCATGCCTTCGCCGGCTTCCTGGTGCCGGTGGATGTTCTCGATCACCACGATGGCGTCATCGACGATGAAGCCGACGGCGATCACCAGCGCGACCAGGGTCAGGTTGTTCAGGCTGAAGCCCAGCATGTACATGGCCGCGCAGGTGGAGATCAATGCCACGCCAAGCACGGCGCCCACGATCAGCGTCGCCGAAAGCTGCCTGAGGAACAGGCCCATCACCAGGATCACCATGAACACGGTGACCATCAGGGTGATCTCGACCTCGTGGAGCGTCGCCCGGATGGTCCGCGTCCGGTCATTGAGCACCTTGACCTCGACGCTGGCGGGCAGGCTGGCCCGAAGCTGGGGCAACGCCGCGGTGATCCGGTCCACGGTCTCGACGATGTTGGCGTCGGGCTGGCGGCGAATGATGAAGTTCACGCCCGGCTCGCCATATTGCCACGCCTGCACGTAGTCGTTCTCGGCGCCGAAAATAACCTTGGCGACATCTTTCATCAGCACCGGCCGGCCGTCGCGGTAGGCGACGGGAAGCCGATCGTATTCGCCCGGCGTGAATATCTGGTCGTTGGTTTCGATGGTCGAAACCCGGTCCTGGCCGTAGATGGCGCCCTTGGCCTGGTTGACGCTGGCCTTCTGGATCACGTCGCGCAGATCCGCCAGGGTGATGCCATAGGCCGCCAGCCGTTCGGGTGACGCCTGGATGCGGATCGCCGGCTTCTTCTGGCCGGAGAAGAACATGTCGCCGACACCCTCGATCTGGCTGATCTGCCGGCCGATCAGGGTTTCGGCCAGGTCGCTCAACTCGTTCAGCGGCATCAGCTTGGACTGGATGCTGAGAATGATGATCGGGGAATCGGCGGGATTGACCTTCCGCCAGGTGGGCAGGCTCGGCATGTCCGACGGCAGGCGGCCCGATACCGAATTGATCGCGGCCTGCACTTCCTGGGCTGCGGTATCGATGTCCTTGTCGAGGGCGAATTGCAGCGTGATGCTGGTGATGCCCAGCGCGCTGCTCGAGGTCATCTCGGTGATGCCCGGCACCGCGCTCAGTTCGGCCTCCAGCGGGGTCGCGACCGACGAGGCCATGGTTTCGGGGCTGGCGCCGGGCAGGCGCGCATTGATGCTCAGCGTGGGAAATTCAGCCTGTGGCAGCGGCGCGATGGGCAGTTGCGGGAAAGCGATAGCGCCCAGCGCCACCAGCGCCAGCGACAGCAGGAAGGTGGCGATGGGGTGGCGGATGAACCAGACCGATATGCCCGGCTTTACGGTCACGGCGTCTCCTCCGCAACGGCGGCGGCGCCTTCGCCCTCTACGATCTTCACCGGCGCGCCATCCTTCAGCCGCGACTGGCCGTCGGAGACGATGGTCTCGCCGGGCGCGATTCCGCTGGTGATGACGACCTCGCTGTCCGTGGTGTAGCCAAGGGTCACCGGCACCACCTCGGCCTTGCCATTGTTGATCCGGAACACGAATGGACCATCAAGGCCCTGCTTGACGGCCCGCGGCGAAACCACCGTGGCCTTGGGGCTCTGGCCGATCTGCAGCCGCACGGTGACGAACTGGCCCGGCCACAGCGAGCCGTCCGCATTGTCGAATTCGGCGCGCAGCTTGATCGTGCCGGTCGCGGTGTCGATCTGGTTGTCGATCATGCTCAGCCGTCCCTCGGCAAGCGGCGTGCCATTGTCGCGGTCATAGGCCGTCACCAGCGCCCGGTCCGGCTGTTTCAGCAATGGCTGCACGCTGGTCAGCAGCGTCTGGGGCAGCGAGAAAACCACCGAGATCGGCGCGATCTGGGCCACTGTCACCAGCCCGTCGGAATCGGAGGCGCGGACCAGATTGCCGGGATCCACCCGGCGCAGGCCGACGCGCCCGGTGACCGGCGCGGTGATGCGGGTATAGGAAAGCTGCACCTGGGCAGCGGCGACGGCGGCGGCGCTGGCGTTGACCGCGGCACGCAGCTCGCCGACGGTTCCCTGCTGCTGTTCGACGGTCTGGCGCGAGATGGCCTCTTCCTTGACCAGATTCTCGTACCGGGTCAGATCCTGCTCGGCGGCGCGCAGCTGGGCCTCGTTGCGGGCCTTCTCGGCCTGTGCCTGCGCCAGCGCCGCGGCGATCGACCGGTCGTCGATGCGCGCCAGCAGGTCGCCCTTGCGAACCATCTGGCCTTCCTGGAACAGCACCTCGGCCAAAACGCCCTCGACCTGCGGGCGCAGGGTGACGTTATGGAGGGATTCCACCGTGCCGATGCCGCTCGCCATGTGCGGCACGTCGCGCTGTTCGGCGCGGATGACGCCCACGGGCACGGAGGGCGGAGCAGGCGCCGCGGTTTCGCCGCCGCCGAATATCCACCACCCCGCGGCAACGAGCGCGACTGCCAGGACGGCCAGGACGGCCTTGTTTCTGTGGGACGAGCGGAGCGAGGCGACGTTCATGAACTATGGGTCTGGCTGTTGGTGAAATGGCGGGTAGTATGCGGTCGGTCGTTGAATTCCTGAACCAAATTGATCCGAAATCGTATGGGTAGCGCCCCGGCGCGTCGGACGCCCGCATCCGGTGGAAACTTCATGTCAGACCGCCGCGACAAAAACCGTCCTCTGGAATTGTTAGATTATGAAGCTGGCTGTTCCCGCGCGCCAGTCATGATGGATGGGACGGTTCCGGACGCGGCGACATGCGCACATGACTGTTTCTTGCGATAGGGTCTTTCCCGCGCCTGCTTTTGATGCAACAGTTCGGCCCTGAACACCGTCATCAAGGGGAGAGAGCCAAATGACAGCGTTAATGTCAGAATATCCGCTGTTCCAGTATGCGTATTATGTGAACGATCTGGAAACGTCGATCAACAAGTGGGCGAAGCTGTATTACGCCGGTCCGTTCGTGATGGTGCCGCATCACGTCACCGACAAGTTCCACTACCGCGGCCAGGACATCGAGGCCGATGTGTCCTACGCGTTCGGCTATCTGGGCGACATGATGATCCAGTTCATCCAGCAGCACGACGACAAGCCGTCCATCTACCGCGACATGTACAAGGCGGGCGAAGAGGGCTACCACCATGTGGGCCTGCTGGTTCATGACTTCGAGGCCGAATACAAGCGCATGCAGGACCTGGGCTTTGTCGACGCCTGCCGGCTGTATGCCGACGAAGTGGATGCATGCTACTTCGACACCCGTTCGCTGAACGGCGGCTTCACCGAACTGCACGGCGACCCCAAGCACATCCTGGGCACCTTCGCCCAGTGGAAGCGTGCTCACGAGCTGTTCAAGCCCGGCGACAACCCGATCATGACCATGTAATCCGGATATCGATCCGGTTACGGACGGCCCGCTTCGGCGGGCCGTTTACGTTTGTCCCGGCGCCGCCCCGGCAGATGCGGCGATCCACCGGCGCGATCTGTGCGTATGATCGGGCGACGTGGGCGACAGGAGAATGTTTGATGATCTATGTCTGGGCCTATGCCGCTGCCGGCATCGTGTTCATCGTGCTCGATCTGCTCTGGCTCGGTATTGTGGCGCGCGGCTTCTATCACGGGCAGATCGGCGGCCTGCTGCGCGAGCCGTTCAACGTGCCTGCTGCCGTGGCCTTTTATCTGCTTTATCTGGGCGGGATGCTGTTTTTTGCCATGGCGCCGGGGATCGCCGCCCAGTCGCTCAAGACCGCTGCGCTGTGCGGCTTCCTGCTCGGCCTGCTGGCCTACGGCACCTATGACCTGACCAACCTGGCGACGTTGAAGCACTGGACCCTGGCGATCACACTGGCCGACATGCTGTGGGGCGCGGTGCTGACCATGGTCTGTTCAGTGGCGGGTGTCGCGGCGGCCCGTCTGATGAGTTCCTGACGTCCGACCTGCAATCGTTTGCAGTCGCGCCCGAGGGAGTGCCGGAGTCCACCCGGGGAAATGCTGAAACGGGCGATCGCGATGGCCGTGGCCGAGAATTTGTCCGCAAGGCTGCCGTGCCGCCGAAAGTTGCTCTGCGACATCGCCGGAACGGTGGTGGAATTGCGGCTCGTCTGGCAAATTTGTAAGCATGGTGAAACTGATCGTCATCGACGCCTCGGGCGCCGAACACATTCTTAACGCCGAAGCCGGCCGCTCCATGATGAAGGCGGCGACCGACGCGCTCGTTCCCGGCATCATCGGCGAGTGCGGCGGCTGCCTGTCCTGCGCCACCTGCCACGGCTATGTGGATAACGCCTGGGCTGCCCGGATTGCGCCGCCTTCCGAGGAGGAGCAGGACATGCTGTCCTGCGCCATCGGCGTGCTGCCCAGCAGCCGGCTCACCTGCCAGATCGAGATGACGCCCGAACTGGACGGTCTCGTGATCCGGCTGCCGGAAGCGCAATTCTAGGCCTTTTCGGGCCTGTACCCCGCCATGTAGCGGTCGATCATGTGGTGGTAGAACGCCAGCCGGTATTCCTGGTCGGCGAGCACGCCGCCGCGGTAGCCGCGCGAGCGCAAACCCTTCTGCTGGGTGGCCATGGTGCCCACGTCACCGTCGAGCAGGGCGCCCAGGCTCTTCTCGCCATATTCCACATATTCGCGCTCGGCCTCAGCGATACCGCCGCCTGCGGCCGTCGACATGCTGCTGAACGCGTCGTCGCCCACCGCGTAATAGAACACGTCGTAATAGGACCGGTTCGGGTCCGTTGCATGCGGCCGCAGCCGGTGGAACAGGATGCCGTCGGCCAGCATCCCCGCCGAGAAGTTGGGGAAGATGGTGTAGTGGTGGCTGTCGGTGAGCTGGCCATCGCTCATCTTCTCGTAATGCGTGTGGCCGCGAGCCGGGCCCAGCCTGCGCTTCTGCTGCTGCAGTGCAAGCCGGGTCCCGGTGGGCCTGTCCACGAAATCGGCAGGGTCCAGATCCCAGCGCTTCAGCTCGGCGCCGAGCTGCTCGCTGATCGGTGGCAGGTCGCTGTCCAGATAGCGGGCCGAGGGCAGGGCGCCCTTCATGTGCATGACCGTGTGGCCCTGGTCGAAGATATCGCAGGCGATGTCCCGAAAGTCGTCTTCCAGGTAGTCCAGATAGGGCGCGTGGACTGTGGCGAAGTGATAGACCTCGCTGAAATTGTCATGCAGCGCCTTCCAGTTGCTGGGCAGGCTGACGGTCAGTGCCTGGACCCGTGTCATCTTCTCGACCGGATAGACCTGCCACCGGTCCCAGATCGGGCCGAGATAGTCCTTCAGGCTCACGCTTTCGGGATCCATGTTGATGAAGATGAAGCCGGCGAAGGTCTCGCACTTCATCTCCTCGAGCCGCACCGTGCCGCACGGACTGCCTTCCGAGAAATCGCCCTCGTCCTGCACCGACACCAGGCTGCCGTCGATGCCCCAGGTCCAGCTGTGATAGTCGCAGGTAAAGGATGGCATGGAGCCTTCCGCCGGCTGCACAAGGCGGTTCCCGCGGTGTTGGCAGACATTGTAGAAGGCGCGGATGCCGCCATCCTCCTGGCGCACCACCAGGATGGATTCCGGTCCGATTTCCTCGACGACAAAATCGCCGGCTTCGAGGATTTCCGTGGTCCGCGCAATCACCAGCCAGACCTTTGTCCAGACGTTCTCCCACTCCTGGTCGAAGAATGCCGCCGACGTGTAGCGCTCGCCCGGCAGGGCGCCACGCTTGTAGCAGGACGGAAACACGTCGCTTATGAAGCGCTCGGCGTAGGAGCCGGGCCTGGATTGTTGGTTCATCGTCGCCTCCCCGCGATCATGTAGGGTCATACAGTTATGAAGAAGGCGTCGGGGACCGGCACGAGACCGGTCCACGCCAGGATTCCTCAGGCTATTGGCGTTTCCTTGTGCGCGGTCTGGGCGGCGATATAGCCAAAGGTCAGGCACAGTCCGATGGTGCCGCCCGCGCCGTAATAGGCCTCGCGCGATGGGCTGGCGATGCAGTTTCCGGCACCGTACAGGCCCGGGATCGGCGTGCCATCGGCGCCTAGAACCTGCGCCTGCTCGTTGATCTGCGGTCCGCCACTGGTGTCGAGGGCGCCCGCGGCCAGGATGATGCAATAATATGGTCCGGTCTCGCGTAGCGGGTGCATGGTCGAGTTGGGCATGGCGTTGGGCTTTTCGGTGCTGCCCTCGCGCATTTGCGAGAAGAACGCCTGCCACTCACGGTCATAGGTTTGGTCGCCGCGCTTGAAATCCGGATCCTTGCCGCTTCGGGCATAGCCGTTGAATGAATCGAAGGTGGCCTTCAGGGTCGCCGGGAAATCGGCTGCCAGGCTGGCGCCGCCGGTCATGCCCTGCAGTCCATCGAGTCGCTTGCCGATGGCGTCGGCCAGCGACGGCAGGTCGGTGGCTTCGATGACGTGAGGACCGACATTGCCGGGTGCAGGAATCGGATAGGCGCCGCCGAACGCGTCGACGACTCTGCCGTCGAATACCATGAACAGCAGCTGGTTCGGGTAATCTTCGGCGACCGGGTCGTAGACGAAATGGATTTCGGTGCGATCGTTGTAGTTGCGCTTCTCGTTGACGACCCGTCGGCCATATTTGTTGACCACAAACATGGCGTCGGCCGGAATGAAGAACACGCCTTGCGGCAGCACCCGATTGTGGAGCGCTTCCTCGAACACGATCTGGGTCCGCCATGCCGTGCCCAGCGTGCCCATGCTCGCGCCAGCCGCGCCACCGATGGCGATGAAGTCGCCGGTCGAGCCGGGAACCGCGCATGCCCCGTAGAGCGCTTTCTGGTGAAGCTGGACCAGGTCGGCATTGTGGGCATAGCCGCCGGTGCCGAAGATCACGCCCTTGCGTGCCTTGATCCTGATGGTCTTGCCGCCGCTTTCGGCCTCGACGCCGACCACGCGGCCGCCTTCCTTCACCACAGCAGTCACCCGGTGTTCGGTCAGCAGCGGCACCTTGTTTCTGTTCAGCCACGCTTCCATGGCGCCGATCAGCACCACGCCGTCGCCAATGTTGCCGCTGACCGCCTCGCCCTTGTCGTTGACCGGCGTCAGCGAGCGGCCCTTGGACGCCTTGTTCTCGGGCAGATGGTCGGCATAGTCGGGCGAGGGGCTGCCGCCCACCGTGAAGGTGGCGTATTTCGCGGCACCCAGTCTGTCCATCAACTCGATGGTTGCCGAACCATTGTCATAGAACGCCTCAAGCCGTCGATAGGTCAGCGGATCGAGGCCAAGGGTCGGACTGGCAGGGTCATAGACCTGAGGGAACGAGAATCGGGCCATGTATTTCAGGCAGTCGGCACGCGTGTCGGCGATGCCGGCCTTGCGCATCTGCGGATTATTCGGCACCCAGGCAACGCCGCCCGACTTGCTGGTGGTGCCGCCCAGAATCGCTTCCTTCTCCAGCAGGATGACCTTGTCGCCAAGGCTCGCCGACGTTGTCGCGGCCGAGCAGGCGGCCGCACCGCCGCCCACAACCACGATATCGGCTTCGTGGTCCCATTTTGTCTGCGGAGTCGAGGCTGAAGCGCCCGCCGCCGCCAGCGTTGCCGCCGCGCCCACGGCAACGCCCGCGCCTGCCAGCACTTGCCGTCTGTTGATAGTCGCAGCTCGTTTATCCGTCATGGTTCCCTCTCCCCGTTTCACGTCATGCCTCATGGTTTCATGATTGTGCATGACAGATGTCATCAACCGATGATACAAGGTGCATGACGGATGTCACGTACCATTCCGACGAGGTGGGGAAAAATACCCGCGACGGTACGGTCCTGGGGAGGACCTTCAGACGGATGCCATGCGATGGAAACCAGCGGCGAAGAACGGCGCGAGGTGGTCCAGTATGGCGTCGAAGTCGGTCGGATGGATGGTGCCGTTGGACAGTCGCTCCAGTCCCGCCGTTTCCGAGTAGATGCTGATCACCGCCGTCAGCAGCATGTAGAACGACAGGATAATGCTGCGCTCGCTGGCCGTGGGGATCGACAGCCGGATCAGGTCCATGACGCGGCGCAAGGCCGGCGCGTACATGTCGTTCATTTCGACCAGGAACTCGCTTTGCTGCGAACTGTAGAGCCCGGCCATCATGTGGATGTAGTCGCGCCATCCCTGGCCGCCGCGCACCAGCCGGTCGATGGATGGCTGCGTGAAGGCGCGGATCAGGGTCTCCACGCCGGGTGGTCGGTCGCCGGACTGCGCCACCGCGCTCTCGATCGAGGCGAGAATGGCGCCGTGCAGTTCGTCGGCCCGCCGCTGCAGCACCGCGCGGAACAGGTCGGTCTTGGGGCCGAAATAATAGCTTGCCAGTGCCACGTCGACGCCGGCCTCGCGGGTGATCTGGCGGATGGTCACGCCGTCGAAGCCGCGCCGGGCGAACAACCGCTCCGCCGCGTTGAGAATGCGATCGCGCGTGGTCGGCGTGATATCGGGTCCGTTCACCAGCGGGTCCAGCGTCATCGGGGGCGCACCACCATAGAATTCCGTATCCTCAAAGTCATCAACGCTTGTTGAACGGCAATATCATCCTCTGGGCGAATTCTTGAGGAGGATCGAGGATTTTCGCCCGGTTTAGCCCGAATTTGATGAGTTTCTGGGCAAATGTGACATTATAGCGACACTTCAGTATGTTTTTGATCATATGGTCAGGAAAATATTTACACACTTGTTGAGTGCCTTCATAAGTTTGGAACTGAGTGAAAATCGGGCCCGAAAGCGGCCCACACAGCGGGGAGTTTATGATGACAACCGGGAAACTGGGGTTGAGTACGGCTCTGTGTATGAGCCTGCTGGGACTGGGCGCCGGCGCGGCATACGCGCAGGATGCGGCGGCGGCAGGGGCCTCCAGGCCAGGCATCGTTACGGGCGTCGAGACCGTCACGGTGACGTCGCAAAAGAAGGAAGAAAGTATCCAGGACGTCCCGATCTCGGTGACCGCTGTGACCGGCGCCAAGATGGAAAACCTGCACGCGACGACGCTTGAGGCCCTGCAGGGTTACATCCCCAACGTGCAGATCGGCCAGTTCGCCAACGTCACCCACGGCGCGGTGTTCAACATCCGCGGTATGGGCGTGATCGAGCCCGATCCGTATGCGGGCACGACCGTGGTCGTCGTACAGGACGAAGTGCCGCAGTTCTTCAACATGACCGCGCTGCTCGACACCTACGATCTCGAGCGCGTCGAAATTCTGCGCGGTCCCCAGGGCACGCTGTTCGGCGCGAACAGCACCGGCGGCGTGGTGCAGGTGGTGACCCGCGGGCCGTCCGGCGATTTCGGCGTGAATGCCCAAGCCACTTACGGCAATTACGACACGATCGAATTCAAGGCCGGTCTGGACTTCCCCATCATCGAGGATGTGCTTTCAGGCCGTGTGACCCTCTCGCACCATCAACGGGACGGTTACGTCACCAACATCGTCGACGGCAAGCCGCAGAATGATCGCGATCGTACCGCGTTCCGCCTCAACCTGACGTGGGACAAGGGCGAGAATTTCCGGGCCAGCCTGATCAGCGAATACCACATGCACCGGGACGGCTCGGGCGCATCCATCGCCGGCGATACACCTGGCGATCCGCTACTGGGTATTCCCGGCGACGTGCAGTACCAGCCAGCCGGGACGGTCTATCCCAACCCGGAGTCGCCCGATGCGGTCTCATTGCTGCCGATGTACGAATCGCCCTGCCTGATCGCCGGGCAGCGCTGCAAGGCGCCGAAGAAGTACTACTCGGCGCGCGACACGAATATTCCCGATATGTCCAACATGGACACCTACTCCTTTACCTACAAAATGGCGTGGGACAGCCCCATCGGCGATCTCGTTTCCGTCACCGCCTACAAGCACTTCCGCCTGCGCGAGTTCACCGATCAGGACTGGACGCCCAAGTTCCAGGACGACACCGATCGCCGTACGGCGGGCTATCAGTTCAGCCAGGAACTTCGCGACACATTCCAGCCCTGGGATGGCGTTGAAGTGTTGATCGGGGCGTTCTTCGCCAACTACGCCTATGACCACTACCAGGACTTCCGGATCCAGTTTGCGGCGCCGGGTTTGCGTCAGCTCACCGAGTTCAACTCCGAGACCACCACCATGTCCGCGTTCCTGCAGACATATGTGGATGTCACCGACCGGTTCCGGCTGAATGGCGGCGTGCGCTTCACGCACGAGACCACGGACATGTCCATTTACCAGCCGACGTTCATTGATACGACGGGCAAGGCCCAGTTGCTGGGCCGGCCGTTCAATCGCATGCCCAGCCCGACCGAGCTCACCCTTGGCATCGTGGAGGTTGATGGCAAGGACTCATGGGACAACATCGGCGGCAAGGTGGGCTTCGAGTTCGACGCCAGCGATGACGCAATGATCTACGGATACTATGCCCACGGTTTCAAGTCGGGCGGTTTCGTTGGCCGCATCGGTATTCCGCAGGATATCGGCCCCTATAACCCCGAATATGTCGATACCCTTGAACTTGGCCTGAAGAGCGACTGGTTCGACAATCGCCTGCGCGTGAACGTTACCGGTTTCTACAACTGGTACTCGGACATCCAGCTCGCCTCGATCTACTTTTTCGAGGACGATTTCGGCAACACGATCAACGGCAACTCAATCCAGAACGCAGCGTCGGCTCATACCAAGGGCATCGAAGCGGAAATCATCGCGGTGCCGGTGAACGGTCTGACGCTCAATGGGTCCCTGGGCTGGCTCAAGGCGACCTACAGCGAGTTCCTCTTCTTCGATGGCGCGACGGGCGAGTTGGTCGACCTGTCGGGCGCGGCGCTGCAGAACTCGCCGAAATGGACGATCAATGTGGGCGCCGAATATGCGTTCCTGATCAGCGACAATTTCGAGATCAGGACCAACGTCCAGTACAAGTACGTCGCGAAGAAGTACAACGTGAACCTGCAGAACACGGCCCGGGCCGAGATTCAACCGACGCACACCGTCGACATGAATCTGGATTTCGGGCCGCCTGAAGGCACATGGAGCGTTGGCCTCTATGCCCGCAACCTGTTCGACAACCGCTACATCTCCAGCGTGTTCGATGCGCCGGGCACGCTCGGGCTGGTGAACTATGCCGATCCCCGCACCTATGGCGTGACGGTGAAGCTGAAAATCTAGTACAAAGGGGCGTGCCCGGCGACGTGGCCGGGCACGCTTCTTTCTCCGGGGAATCCAGCGGCATGGCCATCGACCTCGCATCCGCCATCGCCGACATTGCCGACAGGCAAGCCATCGCCGCCAATCTGGCGAACCACAGCCGCGGCATCGACCGCTGCGACGCGAACCTCATCAAGTCCGTCTACCATCCCGGCGCGACCGTCTCCTACGGCATGTTCAACGGGCCGGCCGAGGAATTCGCCGATGTCATCGCCGGATTGATCGCGGCCCGGCCGATTACCCTGCACCGCCACTGCAACCGTTCCATCAGGCTGGATGGCGACCGGGCCCTGTCCGAGAGCTACGTCATCGCCTATCTGGAACGGACCAACGAGAATCCGCCGTTACAGACCATGGTCGGCGGCCGCTATCTCGACCGGCACGAAAAGCGCGGCGGCGTCTGGAAGCTGACCCATCGGCTCTACGTGCTCGACTGGAACACCAACCGTGCGCCCACCGGCACGGCGTCGCCGTCCTATGACGGTCCGCCCTTCATTCGCGGCACCCGGGGCAGTGACGATCCGGGCATTCGGCTGCTCACCGCGTGGAAGCAGGACATGAACAAGGGAGATTCCACCGTGCAGGTTTCCGACGACCTGGCCGAAAAGGCCGCCGTGGTACTGGCCAAGCAGGACATCCATGAGTTGATCATGGCCCAGGCCCGCGCCACCGACCGGGGTGACGAGGCGCTGCTGCGCTCGGTGTGGCATCCCGGGGCGACCATCGACGCGGGCGTCTTTGCCGGCCCGGCCGACGAATTCTGCGGCATGATCATCGGCGCCACCGCTGACCTGCAGGGCATGTCCCACTCGGTGGCGAACGAATGGATCGACGTCGAAGGCGACATCGCCGTGGCGGAAAGCTACGTCATCGCCTTCACCCGCGTGCCCGGGAAGGACGGCTTCACCGACGATCTCACCGGCGGCCGCTACGTCGACCGGTTCGAACGGATCGGCGGCGTGTGGAAATTCACCCGCCGCGTCTTCGTGATGGACTGGATGACCAGCCATCCATCCACCGACCAGACCGGGCAGGGCATGTACGAGACGCTGACAACGCGGGGCGGCAAATATCCCGACGATCCGATCTATGCATTCTGGGGGCCGTGACTTTCAACAAACATCTTGGTCAGCATTAGTCTCATGGGCGCGGATCGGGCACTATCCTGCTCCATGAACCGCGCTGACTGGAAACGGCGGACTCACGGGGGTGGCCGGGTTGCGCTGGGGCCGGTCGGTGCTCGCGACCAAACGGACCGGTAGTATGCCGCCGGCAGAAAACAGGTCGGGCGACGACCTTTTCGGGGGAGGAAGGTTGATGCGCACCATAATCGGATTGGCGGCGGCCGTGCTGGCCGCTGCGTACCTGTCCTCGGCCCCGATGGCTGCCGGCACGTCCGGTCACGGGTCGCTCGGCCTTACCGAGCAGAAAAAGGAGTCGCCGGGCGGCAAGGTCTATGCCGCCGGCTGCGCCGGCTGCCACGAAACCGGCGTTTCACGGGCGCCGCATCCCAAGATGTTGCAATTCATGGCGCCTGAATCCATCTACCGGGCGTTGACCGTGGGTGTCATGAAGCCGCAGGCGGCTCATCTGTCGGACATGGAAAAACGCCAGGTCGCCGAATTTCTCACCAACCGCAAGCTGGGCGCGAAGGTCACCGCATCGTCGGCGCCCACCTGCACCGGCGATGCCGCACGGTTCGACTTTGCCAGGCCGCCGTCCGTCCCCAACTGGGGGCTGGGCTACGGCAACAAGCGGCTGGTGCCCAGCGAGCGCGCCGGCATCGGCCGCGCCAACGTGGCGTCGCTGAAACTGAAATGGGCCTTCGCTTTCCCCGACGCCCTGCGCGCCCGCTCCCAGCCCGGCCTGGCCGGCGGCGCTGTATTCGTCGGCAGCCAGAACGGTACCGTGTTCGCCCTCGACCGCGAGACAGGCTGCGTGCGCTGGATGTTCCACGCCTCTGCCGAAGTGCGAACCGGGATCGTCGTCAGCCAGTGGAAGGCCGGCGACAGCGCCGCCCAGCCCAGGCTCTATTTTGGCGACCTGATCGGCAACGTCTACGCGGTCAGCGCCGTGACCGGCCAACAGATCTGGCGCGCCCATCCGGACGATCATCCCAGCGCAACCATCACCGGCACGCCGACGCTTCACGGCGGCCGGCTCTACGTGCCGGTATCGTCGCTCGAAGTGGTGCCTGCGACCGACCCGGCCTATGCCTGCTGCACGTTCCGGGGCTCGGTGACGGCGCTCGATGCCGCGACCGGCAAGCAGGTCTGGCAGACCCATTCAATCGACGAGACACCCGTGGTGCGCGGCAAGAATGCCGTCGGCACCGACCGCATCGGCCCATCGGGCGCACCGATCTGGAACAGCCCGGCCATCGACGTCCGGCGTGGCCAGCTCTATGTGGGCACCGGCGAGAATTATTCATCGCCGGCGACGGACACCAGCGATTCCATCATCGCCATGGACCTGAAGACCGGCAAGAAGAAGTGGGTCTACCAGGCCACGTCGGGCGATGCGTGGAACTCGGCCTGCGTCGCCGAACCGAAGCACAATTGCCCGGAAGAGAACGGTCCGGATTTCGACTTCGGCGCCGCCATGGTGCTTGCCCGCGACGCCGACGGCAATGAACTGGTGCTTGGCCCCCAGAAATCGGGCGTCGTCCATGCGGTTGATCCGGACACCGGCAAGCTGATCTGGAAGACCAAGCTCGGCCGCGGCGGGCTGCACGGCGGCGTCCACTTCGGCATCGCCGCCGACAGTGGCCGGGTGTTCGTGCCGATCTCGGATGCGCCCGACACGATCACCTATGACGAAGAGCCCAATCCCGGTCTGTTCGCGCTCGACCTCAGGACCGGCGCCAATGTCTGGCAGATGCCGCTGAAGGACGAATGCAACGGCCGGGAGTTCTGCGCCGTGGGCAACGCCGCAGCCATCACCGCCACGCCCGAACTGGTATTCGCCGGCGCGCTCGATGGCTATTTCAGGGTGCACGATGCCGCCACCGGCAAGATCTTGTGGAAGCTGGATACGACCCAGCCGGTCAAGACCGTCTCGGGCGTGATGGCCCATGGCGGCTCGATGGATGGCGCGGCGGCGGCGATCCCGGACGGGGGCCTGTTGTTCGTCAGTTCGGGCTACAATTTCGCCGGCCACATGCCGGGGAATGTGCTGCTGGTGTTCGAGGCGCCGGAGCCCTGAGCTGGTCCGCGACCATGGCCCGTGACTTGGCCGAAGCGGTTTGATAGACACGATCCATCACTCAACAGCGCATCCGGCAACCTTTCCCATGCCGCCACCCGTCGATCACGAAGCCCGCCGCAAGCAGGTCGCTGCCATCGCCGCGACGTTGCTCGCCAAGTCGGGCCTGGAAGGTGTCACGTTCCGCGACATCGCCAAGGCCGCCGGCTACAGCACGGCCATCGTGTCGCACTATTTCCGCAACAAGCGCGAGTTGATGACCTACATCTTCCGCTCGGCCGCCCAGGGAACCGTGGCCCGGGTCGACGAGGAACTGGCCGCCGGCAAGCCGCTGCAGGACTGTGTCGAGTGGCTGCTGCCGCTGGATGACGAACGCATCCGCGACTGGCAGGTATGGATCGCCTTCTGGGGCCATGTCGCCAACGATCCGGACATGTTGGCCGAGCAGCAGCGCCGCGCGCGCGAGGCGCTCGACCTGATGAGGCGCGTGCTCCTGCGGGAGTATGCGGGGCTCGACATGCCCGAGCAGATTCTGGAATTGCGGGCGCGGCGCCTGCTCACCATGATCACCGGCCTCGCCACCGAAACCGTCTTCGATCCGCAGCAATGGCCGCCCGAACGCCAGCGCGCCGTGCTGGCCGACGAGATCGCGACGATCGAACGCCAGGCGACGCCCCATCCCGCGGAACCGGCTTTTACCGCCGGGCGGTGACAATCCAGGTTGCCGCGTTCAATGCCACAGCGGCAGGATCTCTGCGTTCGGCCAGCGCCGCACGCAGGCGCGATTCGGCAGCCGCTCTCATCTCCGGATTTTCGCGAATGATCCTGCCGAGTGCGCCGACTTTCAGCAGCACGGCGGTCATTGCGTCCATATCTCCACTGGAGACCATTTCGTCATGCGCCTCGGCGACGCCGTCCCGGAATCCGGCGGCCTCGAGCACTGTCCTGATGTCGCCGGAATCGGCGAAGCTGAAGGGTGTCAGATCGACGCGGGCCTCGAGTCCGGCGGCCCGCAGCGGCAGATAATCCAGTTCGTTTTCGTCCAGGGATCGCCAGCAGACGAAGGCCAGCCGGCCCGTAGGTTTCAACATCCGGCGAAAGTTCGAGAAAGCCGCGATGCTGTCCCGGAATGCCATCACACCGAAGCGGGAGAAGACGCAGTCGATGCTGTGCTCGGGCAGCGCCAGCGTCAGCGCATCGCATTCGATGAAGTCGGTCTGGCTGTGGCCCACTGTCCGGCGGCGCGCCACTTCCAGGAGCCGGGGCGCAAGGTCGACGCCGGTTACTCGTCCGCCGGGCCCTACCCGGTCGGCGAGTTGCAGAACCGTTTGGCCGGCGCCGCAGCCCACATCAAGTACGGAGTCTCCTGTCCTGGGGGAAAGCGCCTCGATTGCGCGCAGACCCAGCGGCGACAACTGGAGGTCCAGCAGGTCCGCGACTTCAGCCCAGGCGATGCTCGCTAGATCGTTCATGTCACGCGGCGCAGCGTCGGCGACTTAGCTGCGCTCGTATTCCTTGGCCGCCGTGAAGCGCAGGTCTTCCAGCGGCGCGGCCTGGAACGAGACGCGCACCCTCTCGTCCGGCACGTCGCCATAGGGCGTCGAGCGCTGCCGGGGCAACCGGGCGTTGCCGCGGATGATGTCCTCCATCCGGTAGGGCTCCATCTCCTGGCCGTGGCTGGCGCCGGCGGCGCGGGTGATGGTCTCGTTCATCAAGGTGCCGCCCATGTCGTTGACACCGGCATTCAGGCAGGCTTTCACCCCTTCCGGCCCCATCTTCACCCAGCTGGTCTGGATGTTGGTGATGTGCGGGTGCAGGGTCAGGCGGGCGACGGCGTGCATCAGCACCGCCTCGCGGAATGTGGGGCCCTTGCGCGCCCGGCCCTTCAGGTAGATGGGCGCTTCCATGTGCACGAAGGGGAGCGGTACGAACTCGGTGAAGCCGCCGGTCCTTGCCTGCAGGTCGCGCAGGCCCAGCAGGTGGCGCGCCCAGTTGATCGGGCCGTCGATATGGCCATACATGATCGTCGACGTGGTGCGGATGCCCAGCGAATGGGCCGTTTCCATCACCTCGAACCATTGGGCGGTGTTGATCTTGTCGGGGCACAGGACGCGCCGGACCTCGTCGTCCAGCACTTCGCCCGCGGTGCCGGGAAGGGTGCCGAGGCCGGCGTCCTTCAGGCGGCTCAGGAACTCCTTCAGCGAGATGCCCAGCGTCTCGGCGCCCTGCCACACTTCCAGCGGCGAGAAGGCGTGCACATGCATGCCCGGCACGGCTTCCTTCACCGCCCTGGTGATGTCGATATAGGTCTGGCCGGTATAGGACGGATGGATGCCGCCCTGCATGCAGACTTCCGTGGCGCCGCGCGACCAGGCTTCCTGGGTGCGGCGCTGGATCTCGTCCATGCCCAGCACATAGGGCTTCCCGCGCAGATTCTCGGTCAGCTTGCCCTTCGAGAAGGCGCAGAACTGGCACTTGAAGTAGCAGACATTGGTGTAGTTGATGTTGCGGTTGACCACATAGGTCACCGTGTCGCCGTTCATCTTCTGGCGCAGCTGGTCGGCGGTGCGGCACACGGCGGTGAACTCGTCGCCGCGGGCCAGGAACAGGCGCGAGACCTCGGTCTCGTCCAGTCGCTCGCCCTTCACCGCCCGGTCCAGAATAGACTTGAGCCAGGGATCGACGCGCGCCGGCATGTGCGCGGCCAGCAGTTTCAGGTCGGCCTCGGGCGGCGGTGTGTCCTCGCCCGGCGACCACTCCTCGGTGCGCGGATAGCCTTCGCTGTCGATGGCCTGGATGACGGACGTGCGCATGGCCGGATCGAGCCAGCGCTCGGGTTGCAGGGCATATTCCGGATAGATGGTCAGGCGCTCGATGAGCAGCTTGCCGGTGGCGGCCGTCTCGGTGGCCAGCTTGTCGAGGTGCGGCCAAGGCGCCTCGGGATTGACGAAATCGGGCGTCAGCGGCGAGACGCCGCCCCAGTCGTTGATCCCGGCGGCGACCAGCGGCTGAAGCTGGCCGGGGCTGAGATTGGGCGGCACCTGGATATTCATTTCCGGGCCGAAGACGATGCGGGTGATGGCCAGCGTCCACAGCAACTCGTCAAGGTCGGGCTCGGGCGCGTCCGACATGCGCGTACCGGGCTTGGCGCGGAAGTTCTGGATGATCACTTCCTGCAGATTGCCGAACTCGTCGTGGATATCGCGCAGCGCCAGCAGGCTTTCGATCCGCTCGGCGCGGGTCTCGCCGATGCCGATCAGGATGCCCGAGGTGAACGGCACCTGTGCCCGGCCGGCGCGGCGCAGTCCCTCGAGGCGCACCGCCGGATCCTTGTCCGGGCTGCCGTGATGGGCCTTGCCCTTTTCCAGCAGGCTGATCGCCGTGCTCTCGAGCATGATGCCCATGGACGGCGCCAACGGCCGCAATATGGCCAGGTCCTCGTCGCTCATCAGGCCCGGATTGAGGTGCGGGAACAGGCCCGTTTCCTCGTGGACGAGCTTGGCCATGGCGGCCAGGTAGGACAGCGTGGTTTCGTGGCCCAGCGCGGCCAGCGCCTCGCGGGCGGCCTTGTAGCGCAGCTCCGGCTTGTCGCCGAGGGTGAACAGGGCCTCCTTGCAGCCCATGGCCGCACCCTGCCGCGCGATATCCAGCACCTGCTCGGGCGTCATGAACACCTGCTCGCCCTTCTTCGGCGGCTGGGCGAAGGTGCAATAGTGGCAGACGTCGCGGCACAGATGGGTAAGCGGGATGAACACCTTCTTCGAGAAGGTGATGATATTGCGGTGGCCCTGATCTCGCAGGAAGGCGGCGGTCGCCATCAGCCGGGGAATATCGATCTCATCGGCGAGAAGCAGGGCTTCCTCGCGCGTCGGCCGGTGACCGGCCTCGACCTTTTCCAGATAGGACACGACTTCGCGGTTCACTGCTCGGTTCCCAATGAGGTGGCTTGGGTCTGTTGTAACCGGGTGGCAACATCGGCCGCCAGCAAATAATCCATGGTATGCCCCTGGGCGCCCCGCGCCAATAGAACCCGCAGGTCCTCAGGCGTATCTATGTCCAATTCGAGGCCGGGCAAGCCGAGCAGGGTCACGGCCATGTCCCGCTCGAGCGCGGCGGCCCGGTGCTTCTCGAAGCTGCCCTCGCCGTAGGACAGCGGCAGGGCGTCGACCGGCGATACCAGCATGGCATTGGTGCCGCCGTCGAGGGCCGGGCAGAAAGTGGCCGCTCGCCCGCCTGGATGGGCGGCGATGAATGCCGTGACTTCACCCGCGGCAACCAGCGGCAGGTCGCCGTGAATGATCAGCGCACCGCCGGCGCCCAGTTCGGCCAGGCGAGAGAGCCCGGCGCGCAGCGCCGCGTTCAGCCCGCCCTCGGCCTCGGGGATCAGTACCGCGCCGTGCTCCCTGGCGAGCGCCTTGGCCTCGTTGTCCTCGGTGACCACGGCGACGCCGGCAAGGCCCCATGCATGGCGCAGCGCCACCAGCACGTCGAGCAGCATCGCGCGCGCCAGGTTGGTGCGCTCGCTCTCGCTCAGCACGGGCGACAGCCGCTGCTTCGCGCCGCTCAGGCGCTTGACCGGCAGCAACGCCCAGATGTCCGACGTTTCGCGGATCATTGCCTCCGCTGAAGGTCCGGGAGCGGACCCGTCCGCTCCCGTGCCCGGGGTTTGAATCAGCTCTTGGCTTCTTCCAGCAGCGGGCGGAAGAACTCGGGCTGGGAAATCCAGTCCTCGTCGCTCTTCATCTCGTGGAAGAAGCTGCAGTCGATGACGATCTCGTCCATGCCGGCTGCCTTGGCGGCCTTCAGGTGAGGCATCATGTCGTCGACCGTGCCGGTCCAGTTGGGCTGCATGAGCTGCGGGCCGATTTCCTTGATACCCGGCAGCTTGGGTGCAGCGAACACGCGCATGACGCATTTCATGGGCTCGCGGCGGTACTTTTCCTCGGCCAGCTTGTTGATCTGCGCAAGCCGCATGGCCGCCAGTTCGGGCGGGTGGCCGGCCGGGTGCCACTTGTCGCAAAGCTCGGCGACCCGGTCGAAGCCCTGGTCGTTGAGGAACGCGCCCAGGATCGGCACGCCAGGATTCCCGTTCCAGTCCTTCTGCACCGGCTTGGGCGTGGTCTGGCCCTTGGGGAAGTTGTAGTAGGTCCCGTTGTACTCGGTGGGATTGTCGGCCCAGGCGGCCCGCAACGCGCGGATGAAATCCGTGCAGCGGTCGCCGCGCTTGGCGAACGGCGTATCCATGTGGGCGAATTCCTCGGTCGCCCAGCCCAGGCCAAGGCCCAGATCGAAGCGGCCGTTCGAGAGTACGTCGATGGTGGCGACCTGCTTGGCCAGCGTCACCGGGCGATGGTAGCCGAACACCAGGATCGAGGTGCCCAGGCGGATGTTCTTGGTGATGCCGGCCACATAGGCCAGTGCTTCCAGCGGCGCGAGCATGCTGGCATAGGCGTCCGGCCACTGGACGATCTTGTCCTTGCCCAGCGTGTGCTGGTGCACGGGATGGCTCTGCACCGGATTATCGGGATAAAGGAAGTGATCCTGAACCCACAGCGAGTCGTATCCCATCTTGTCCGAGATGGTGGCGAACTCATGAACCGCTTTCTGGCTGGCGAACTGCGTCAGCTGCGGCATGTTGAATCCGACTTTCATGCGTGTCTCCCCTGTGCGGATTGGCGGCCGGACGGTCACCGGCGGCTTGAAGCGTGGCGGTACCTTGGCACATCTTTTTTGATGCTGCCAGCCTCGGCAAGCGTGCTACACAACCGGAAAACCGGTGACACTGAAAGGGTAATCACGTGGCAAATACCAAACGGACGATCGCCGTCATCGGCGGTACGGGCGCACTGGGTGGCGGTCTGGCGCGGCGCTGGGCGAAAGCGGGCCACAAGGTGATCATCGGCTCGCGCGAGGCGGGCAAGGCACAGGAAGCGGCCGACGCGCTGAAGGCCGACGTGGGCGGCGATGTCACCGGCATGGAAAACGGCGCCGCGGCTGCAGCGGCCGAGATCGTCGCGCTGACCGTGCCGTTCTCCAATCAGCGTCCCATGCTCGAAGTGATCAAGACCGGCGTCCAAGGCAAGATCCTGATCGACGCCACCGTGCCGCTGATGCCGCCCAAGGTTGGCCGCGTGCAGTTGCCCGAGGAAGACAGCGCCGCCGTGCGCGCCCAGGCCTTTGTCGGCGACGGCGTGAAGGTTGTGGCGGCGTTCCAGAATATCGGCGCCGAGCACCTCAACAGCGACCATCACATCGAATGCGACGTGCTGGTTTCGGGTGACGACATCGAGGCGCGCGACGTGGTCGTGAGCCTGGTCGAGGATGCGGGCATGAAAGGCTGGAGCGCCGGCCCGCTGGCCAACTCGGCCGCCGCCGAAGCGCTGACCTCGGTGCTGATCACCATCAACCGTCGCTACAAGATCATCGGCTCCGGCATCCGCATCACCGGGACACCTGGCGAAGCGGAATAATCATGTCCACCCGGCTGAGCGTCTTCGCGGTGCCCGGCATCCCGCTGGTTCAGCCGGGCGACGACATCGCGGCCTTTGTTCTCGACGGGCTGGCGGCAATGGGCGAGACGCTGGCCGACGGCGATATCGTCGTCCTCGCCCAGAAGATCGTCTCCAAGGCGGAAGGCCGGCTGGTGTCGCTGGAGGCGGTGACGCCATCCGGCAAGGCCCTGGAACTGGCCGGAATCACCGGCAAGGATCCCCGCGTCGTCGAACTGGTGCTGCGCGAATCCAACGAGGTCCTGCGCGCCAAGACCAACGTGATGATCGTCGAGCAGAAGCTTGGCCTGGTCATCGCCAATGCGGGCATCGACCGCTCCAACGTCGAGGGCGGCAGCGTGGACATGGCGCTGCTCCTGCCGCTCGATCCAGACGCCAGCGCCCGCGGCTTGCGGGAGACGATCACCGCTCGTGCCGGCGTGGATGTGGCCGTGGTCATCGCCGACAGCGTCGGCCGGGCGTGGCGCTACGGCACCACCGGCATGGCCATCGGCTGCGCCGGGCTGGAGCCGTTGTGGGATCAGCGCGGCGATATGGACATGTTCGGCAAGGTGCTGGAAGTGACCGAGGTGGCGGTGGCCGACCAGATTGCGTCCGCGGCCAACCTGGCCATGGGCGAGGCGTCCGAGCGCACGCCGGTCGCCATCGTCCGCGGTCTCGACACGCCGCGCCGGGAACGGCCCGCCAGCGTGCTGGTGCGCGCAAAGAACGAGGACATGTTCCGGTGACGGGTAAAGTCCTCGCACTGTGCGGCGGCGTCGGCGGCGCCAAGCTGGCTCTTGGACTCTCGCTGATCGTGCCGGGTGACAATCTGACCGTCATCGTCAACACCGGCGACGATTTCACCCATCTGGGCGTGCGTATCTGCCCGGACATCGACACGGTCACCTACACGCTGGGCGGCCTGTCCAATACCGAGCTGGGCTGGGGACGGGCAGGCGAGACCTGGGAGTTCATGGAGAACCTGCGCACCCTCGGCGGTCCGGCGTGGTTCAATCTGGGCGACAAGGACATGGCGACCCATGTGGAGCGCACCCGCCGGCTGATGGATGGCCAGAGCCTCAGCCAGGTCACAGCCGATTTCGCCCGGGCTTTCGGGATCGGCCCGCTGCTGGCGCCGATGACCGACGACGCGGTCGCCACGATCATCGAGACCGACGACGGCGACCTGGCGTTTCAGCACTATTTCGTCAGGGACCGGTGCCAGCCGGAAGTGCGCGGCATCCGTTTCGAGGGCGCCGGTACGGCCATGCCCAGCCCGGCATTGATCGCCGCGCTGCAGGACGATCTCGACGCCATCGTGATCTGCCCGTCCAACCCCTATCTCAGCGTCGATCCGTTGCTGGCGATACCCGGCATCCGCCAGGCGCTGTCGGGCCATGCCGCGCCGGTCATCGCCGTATCGCCCATTGTCGGCGGCAAGGCGATCAAGGGGCCGACGGCCAAGCTGATGGCCGAGTTGGGCCTCGACGTGACGCAAGCCACCATCGCCCACCACTACCGCGACCTGATCGACGGGCTCGTCCTCGACACCGAGGATGCGGATATGGCGGATACGCTGGGCGTCTCCACCTATGTCACCAACACGGTGATGAAGACCATCGACGACCGCACCGGGCTTGCGCGCGCGGTGCTGGATTTCGCCGTGGCGCTGAAGGCATGAAAAAGGCCGCGCGACGGATCGCGCGGCCCCGATCATGCGCGCCGGATCAGCCCTTCGGGTAATCCATGAAGTTGCCGGTCAGGTCGTACGGGCCGCGATACAGCACGTCGAACTTGCGGAACTTGAACTTCCACTTGCCGTTCTCGCGCACCAGGTCGTCATTGTAGACGCCCACGGTGCGGCTCATCTCGCCCTTGGCGTCCTTGATGTTTTCCTGCACGTAGAAGCGGGCCTTGGCCGTGTCGCCATTGATGGTGATCACGCCCGGCTGCACGAAATGCAGCACGTGGGGATACCCTTCCATGATCCGGCTCCAGGTCGGCTTCAGCACGTCATGGCCCTGCAGGGGCTTTTCCATGCCGGGCAGGGC
This sequence comes from Emcibacter sp. SYSU 3D8, assembly GCF_039655875.1. Classification (NCBI taxonomy): domain Bacteria; kingdom Pseudomonadati; phylum Pseudomonadota; class Alphaproteobacteria; order Emcibacterales; family Emcibacteraceae; genus Emcibacter; species Emcibacter sp. SYSU 3D8. Next base: position 417,045 of record NZ_JBBYXK010000003.1, read on the forward strand.
CCAGGCGCCATCCTTGGAGAAGGTGTTGCCCCAGAGTTCGACATCGCGCTGCATCACGCCATCGGCGTAGACCTGGGCGAGATGCTGGATTTCCATGCGGTCTTCGAGTTCGGTAGGCATTGTTCGGTTCCCCGTTGTCTGTGGATTAACGATTGGCGACGCCATCGACGGCCGGCGTGGCCGCGGCCATCTTGTCGCCGTCATAGACGATCTTCTTGGTGGGGATGAATTCCATCACCACACGGGCGGGCGAGTCCAGGAACTGGACGAACTGCTGCACCCGGGCTTCGCTGACATGGCCGTACAGCTTGCGGGCGAAGGTGGGATAGAACCAGTCCTTGATTTCCCGGTTCGCCTTGTCGTGGATGACCGAGATGCCCTTGTAGGTCACGGTCTTGCCCGCGCCCCATTCGGTGCCGGCGCTGGTGATCACCACGCAGGTGCGCGGGTCGCGCTTGACCGCCGGGAACCGGGCGCGCTGTTCGGCGCCGGTCAGCCAGATGCGGCCGTCGTCGGTGTCCAGGTAGGACATGATCACGCCCACCGGTTCACCGGCCTTGTTGGTCCAGATGAAGGTGCATTCCCGCTGCATCTTGCGCAGCTGCGCCTCGCGATCCGGATCCAGCGGATACTGGGTCACGTCTTCATAGTCTTCCGCGTAGTTCGTCATTCCCCACCTCGTTTCGAAGGAAAGTCATTGCTGCCGATTCGGTTTGCGAGGGTAGGCGGTCACCGTCCCCGTCGCAAGCGGCGGCGCTGATCTTTTCCACGCAGGTTTACATGGCCCGTGCCGCGCGATAACCCTTCTGGCCACACTCCAATCGGCGGGGAATGCGATGATCGACATCTTCAAGGGCATGGCCAACACCTGGGAATGCGACGAGAACGGCCATCTCAACGTGCGTTTCTACGCCTCCAAGGTCGGCGAAGGACTGGCCACGCTCTGGCATCACCTGGGCATGTCGCGTACCGCCCGCCGGGTGTCCGGCCTCGAGATGGCGGTCGCCGACCAGCACCTGCGGTTTCTGCGTGAAATGCATCCGGGCTGGGGTCTGGTCGGCCGCGCCGGGATTCTGGAGGTCGGCGAGGACCGGCTGCGGGTCTATGTCGAGCTGGTCAACGGCCACACCGACGCGGTCTCGGCCACCTTCAACATGCTGATCGTCTCCCGCGACCGCAAGACCGGCGAACCCATGCCGCTGGCCGAGCCGGTGCGCGCCCGCGCCGAGGCGTTGCTGATGGACCTGCCGCCCCACGGCGCGCCGCGCAGCATCGCGCTCGACGATCCGGGCATCTTCGCGCGCGGTGCGCCGAGTCTTGCCCAGACCGAGAACATGGGCCTGATCGAGATCACCCGCGGCGTCGTCCAGCCCATAGAATGCGACGACGCCGGCATCATGCTGCCCGAGTTCTATATCGGCCGCATCTCGGACGGCGTGGTGCACCTGGCGCGCCACTACCGCCCGGTCGACACCGGCAAGGAACGCTCGACCAGCAAATATGGCGGCGCCGTGCTCGAGTACCGGCTGCGTTTCAACAAGCCGCTGCACCGGGGAAACATCGTCGTCGTCCGCTCCGGCCTCAAACATGTGGGCGAGAAGGCCAACCACATCGTCCACTGGACCTTCAACGGCGAGACCGGCGAGTTGGTCTCGGCCTCCGAAGCCATCGGCATTACGCTCGACCTGGAAGCGCGCAAGGTCGTGCCGCTACCCGAAGAGCGGAAGGCGCACCTGCAGAAGCTGGTGATCCCGGGGCTGGCGGCGTGACAATGTCGTAACGGCTGCTATTGCTGAATCGCAAAGCAATTGTTTAACCGTTCCGGCTCCGCCATCCTCTCGCCTCACGCCTGAACGGAAGGGGAGTCCGATGGCCGTCAATTTTCCGGAACCGAAATTCGCCGACACCAACGGCATCCGCATCGCCTATTACGAAATGGGCGAGGGCGTGCCGGTGCTGCTGTGCCACGGCTTTCCCGAACTGGCGTTCTCCTGGCACCGGGTGATGCCAAGGCTTGCCGAGGCCGGGTTCCGCGCCATCGCCGCCGACCAGCGCGGCTACGGCCGCAGTGACTGCCCGCCGCGCACCGAGGACTATGCCGTCACCGAGCTGGCCGCCGACATGGCCGGGCTGCTCGACGCGCTTGGGCTGAGCAAGGCGGTCTATGTGGGGCACGACTGGGGCGGGCCGGTGGTCTGGTCATCCGCGCTGCTGCAGCGGCCGCACGTGGCCGGCGTGGTCGGCGTCAACACGCCCTACAGGCCGGCGCCGCTGATCCCGCGCGATCCGCTGGTGGCGCTGCGCGAGGAGTGGGGCGACGAGCAATATGTGGTGAACTTCCACAACAAGGGGCCGGACAATCCGGACTCGTCCGACGCCAAGTTCAACGCCCATCTCGACAAGCTGTTCACCGGCCTCTACCGCAAGGCGCTGTTCAAGATGAGCGATTTCCAGGCGCTGCCGAAGGAAAAGCGCATCCTGACCATGGAGAACCTGGTGTTCGCCGAGAAGCCGCGCGGCGAGTTCGTGCTGACCGACGACGAGCTGGACTATTTCCTCGCCGCGTTCCGCCGCACCGGCATCACGCCCGGCCTCAACTGGTACAGGAACATCTCGGCCAACTGGCGGGCGGTGAAGGACCTCGACCCGAACATCAACGTGCCCTGCCTGATGGTCGAGGCCACCGATGATCCGTCAGGCATGCCCGGCTGCTCCGAGCCGATGAAGCCCTATGTGAAGGACCTTGAGGTCGCGGTGCTCGAGGATTGCGGGCACTGGACCGGCCACGAAAAGCCCGACGAATTGTGCGATCTGATGATCCCGTGGCTGAAGCGGAAGTTCGGTTAGCAAACAAATAGTTGTCATCCCGGCGAAGGCCGGAACCCAGAACGGGGAAGGGTCACAGCCCTGTGATCACTGGATCCCGGCCTTCGCCGGAATGACACGTTTAGGGGTAAACGAGACTACCCCCGCAAATCCCCCTGCCAGCCGTTCCGGTGGACAAAGTCGCTCACCGGCCGCCGCGCCAGCGGGCCGAAATTGATCGCCGGCCAGCCGACCGGGATGAACGCGGCGATGTAGACATCCGACGGGATGTCGAGCAGCTCGCGCAACTCCTTCTCGCAGGTGTTCTGGTAGGTGGTGAAGCAGGTGCCAAGGCCCAGCGCGCGGGCGGCCACGGTGATATTCTGCGCCGCCGGATAGAGCGCCGACCAGACGAACTGCTCGGTGGGCGATTGCGGCGGATAGACCTTCTTGCCGCAGACCAGGATGATCACCGGGATGTCGGCCAGGGTATGCGCCATGTTCTGCGTCCCCTGCAGCATGCGGCGGGTGACGTCGTCGAGCGCATCCAGGCCGCCCATGCTTTTCTGGATATTCTCCACCGTGGCGTCGATCACCTCGGTGACCTTCTCCGACAGCTTTTCCTTGATCGTCCGGTCGGTGACCACGATGAAGTCCCAGCCCTGCGAGTTGCCGGGGCTTGGCGCCCGGGTTGCGGCATACAGGATTTTATCGATCAGTTCGTCCGCCACCGGGTCCTTCTTGAAGAACCGCACGGCGCGGCAGGTTTCCATCGCCTCAAAAACGTCCAATTCACCCTCCAATTCCTCGTTTGCGGTGTCACTGTAGCCTAAAGATTTCGTGAAGGTGAGCCGGTGCCGCATCACCGACGTTGATCGCCGTTCGTGTGTGGCCCAGAATTTGGGGTCGCGTTTCAAAAAGTAACAACCTGGAGGGCAGAACCATGAAGACCCAGACCATCAAGAAGCTTGCTGTCGTCGCGCTGGTGACCCTGGTCGCCGCCTGCAACACGGTACAGGGTGCAGGCAAGGACGTGGAGAGCGTCGGCAAGGCGGGCGAGCGGACGCTCGACAAGGCCAAGGAAGGCATGTAGTCGGGTCCTGCTGGCGGCGATCCTGCCGCGCTCGCCCGATGGCCGGGCGCGGCATTCGCCGGGTGCAGGGCTACCGCTTAATTTTCGTGACCCTCGAACCAATCGACAGCTCGCGGCGTTAAGGCTTCATGCTGCCTCCCCGACGGGACGTGGCGGCGACATTACCGTTACACCCGAGGAGAGAAAATCATGAAGTCGGATACCGTCAAGAAGCTGATGATCGTGGCCGTTGTCGCGGCGCTGGGCGCCTGCAATACGGTGCAAGGCGCGGGCCAGGACGTTGAAAGCGTCGGCAAGGCCGGCGAGCGCGAACTCGACAAGGCGCAGGACAAGCCGGTCGACGCCAGGTAACAGGCCGCGGCCAAACGACGAAGGGGAGCCTCACGGCTCCCCTTTTTTGTGTCCGGCCGCCGGGCGCGTCTAGTCGGCGTAGCCGGGATTCTCGCGGTCCAGCTTGCGCAGCAGCGCGGGCCAGCTCAGCTTGCCGGCGCCGCCGTCAAAGCTCCACTGTACCAGTTCGGCGGTATGCTCCGGCATGCCCTGGTTGGGCATGTTGATGTTCTCCATGCCGGCTGACAGCGCCTTCACCTGATAGGTGCAGGCACGTTCCATGTAATAGAGCCGCAGGAACGCGTCGGCGCAGTTCTTGCCCACGGTCAGCAGACCATGATTGCGCAGCACCATGCAGTGCTTGTCGCCCATGTCGCGCAACAGCCGCTCGCGCTCGTCCAGGTCGAGGGCGACGCCCTCATAGTCGTGATAGGCGATGTCGCCCCACATCACCATGGCCGTCTGCGAGATCGGCAGAAGGCCGTGCTTTTGCGCCGCCACGGCGACCCCGTCGTCCGAATGGGTATGGATGACGCAATTGGCGTTTTCGCTGTGGATGTGCATGGCGCTGTGGATGGTAAAGCCCGCCGCGTTGACGTAGTGCGGCGTCGCGTGCTGCGGCTTGCCCTCCAGATCGATCTTCACCAGGCTCGACGCGGTGATCTCCTCGAACATCATGCCATAGGGGTTGATCAGGAAGTGGTGCTCGGGTCCGGGGACGCGCGCCGAGATGTGGGTGAACACCATGTCGTCCCAGCCATGCAGCGCCACCAGGCGGTAAGTGGCGGCCAGGTCGACCCGGGCCTGCCACTCCGCGGCCGAGATCGCGTTGCGGTCGAAGGGCGGCAGGGCGGCGCGGTCGACCTTGATCGCCACGGATTGCTGCTGTGCCATGTCTTTCGTCTCCAGAATCTCTGAGTTGGTCCTATTGTCGTCCTGCCCGGTAACACCGTCAAGCGATGCTCCCGGCAGGCACGGCGTTAGTTCAGCCCTTGATGTCGTCCACCACCAGCCGTAACGGCTCGCCTTTCAGATAGCGCTCGAGGTTGCCGAGGAAAACCTCGTCGCCCCGGGCAATATTCATGGGGCTGTCGGCGGCGCAGTGGGCGCTCAGCAGGACCTTCGGATGATCCCAGAACGGGCTTTCGGCCGGCAACGGCTCTTTCTCGAACACGTCGAGGATGGCCATCGACGGCTTGCCCCTGTCGAGTCCGGCCAGCAGCGCACCCTCGTCCACCAGCCGGCCGCGGGCAATGTTCACCAATACCGACTGGTCCTTCATCGCGGTAATGAAGCCGGCATTCACCAGCTTGTCGGTGTTGTCCGAATGGGGTGCGGCCAGTACGACCACGTCGGCGCGCGGTACGGTGGCCAGCACCTGGTCCGGCGTGATCATCTCGTCGGCCGGATCGGAGGCCGACGGCGTCCGGCGGACGCCGATCACCCTCGCGCCGAAAGCGCGGGCGCGAATGCCGATCTCGCGGCCGATGGCGCCATAGCCGACCACCATCCAGGTGGTGCCCCAGATATCCCGGAACGGATGGCGGCGCCACTGACGGGCCTTCTGCTTGGCGACGCGGCCGGCGGCGTCCTGGAAAGCCTCCAGGGTCCGTGCCAGCACGAATTCGGCGATGGCGATGCCCTGGGCATCGCTCCGGGTCATGATGGTGCCGGTGGCGGCGACCTTGGCGAAGATGGGATGGTCGAAGCCGGCCGCGCCGGACTGGAACCATTTCAGGTCGCGGGCCGCGGTCAGCAGGGCGAAATTGGCGCGGCTGGGTCCGGTGACGTACAGATCCGTCGAGGCCCAGGCGATGTCGAACCGGGCGTCCTCGGCGTCGATGGAATCGCCGTTCTGGGTCAGGCTGCCATCCGGATGGATCAGCAGCGGTGTGACGCCCTGGGGCATCCGATCGCGAATGCGTTCGTAAGCTGGCGCATAGATGAGCAGTTTCATGGTATTTCTCCCTCGACTCGCTACATAACAGGGCAAATGGGAACATGCGAGGTTGCTGGTTGCGGGCTGGCGACTTCTCGCTAAAATCCCGCCCCATGGGAAGACGGATTTGAACGGGAGCACCGGCAGTCATGCCTGAGTACAAATTGAACGATGCATTCAATATCGGCGACAGCGTTCGCTATCACGCTGAGCGCACACCCGACAAGATTGCGACGATCTACGAGGATCGGACCACCACGTTCGCGCAGCTCGACCGCTACAGCAATCAGGTGGCCAACGGCCTGATCAAGCTCGGCGTGAAGCCGCAGGAGCGGGTTGGCTATTACGGCAAGAACACGGACTTCCACCCGCAGATCATCTCCGGGACGAGCAAGGCCAATGCCGTGCTGGTGCCTGTCAACTGGCGCCTGGCGCCGCCCGAAGTGCAGTTCGTCATGGACGATGCCGACGTGAAGGTGCTGTTCGTCAGCAGCGAGTTCGCGCCACTCGTCGCCCAGCTCAAGGACAAGCTTCCGCTGCTGCAGCACGTCTATGTGCTGGAAGGCTCCTACAAGGATTGGGGCGATTTCGCCCGGTGGCGTGACGCGCAGGACGATAGCGACACCGGCATCCATTCGGCGCCGCGCGACGTCTATGTGCAGCTTTACACCAGCGGCACCACCGGCCGCCCGAAGGGCGTGCAGATTCCCAACGACGCGGCCTATCTGGGCTGGACCGGCGAGCCACCGGATCCGACCCTGCTGGAAGGCACCTGGAAGGCGTATAACCCGGACGAGGTCTCGCTGTGCATCGCGCCGAACTTCCACCTGTCGGGCAACGGGTCGATCCTGGGCAATCTGCGCATGGGCACCACCGTGGTCATCCATCCGGATTTCGATGCCCAGAAGATGGTCGACGCCGTGCTGCAGTACAGGGTCGCGAAGATTTTCATGGTGCCGGCGGTGCTGAAGATCCTGCTCGACAAGGCCCGTCAGGGCGCCGACCTCAGCTCGATCAAGCTGATCAGCTACGGCGCCTCGCCGATTCCGCCCGAGCTGATGCGCGAGGCGGTCGAGGTGATCGGCTGCGGCTTCGTGCAGATGTACGGCATGACCGAGATCGCCGGCACGGCGACGTTCCTCGAGCCCACCGATCACACGCTGACGCCGACCGAGAAGATGAAGAGCTGCGGCAAGCCCAGCGAACTGCACGAGTTGCGGATCGTCGATCCGGTCACCCGCGAGGTTCTGCCCGTGCGCACGCCCGGCGAGATCGCCATCCGCACCGCTGCGCCCATGGTCGGCTATTACAAGCGTCCCGAGGACACGGCCAAGGTGCTGGATGCCGAAGGCTGGTACTATTCCGGCGACGTCGGCATGGTGGACGAGGAAGGCTATCTCTACATTCAGGACCGCCTGAAGGACATGATCGTCACCGGCGGCGAGAACGTCTATTCAGCCGAGGTCGAGGCCGCGCTCTACGAGCATCCGGCGGTCAAGGAAGCCGCTGTCATCGGCATTCCCAGCGAGCGCTGGGGCGAGGAGGTGAAGGCGATCGTCGCGCTTGAGGACGGCAAGACCCTGAGCGCCGACGAGCTGATCAGCTTCGCCCGCGGCCATATTGCCGGCTACAAGGTGCCGAAGTCGGTCGACTTCGTTGCCGAACTGCCGCGCAACGGCACCGGCAAGCTGATGAAGCACGTCCTGCGCGAGCCATTCTGGGCCGGCCGCGAACGCCAGGTGAGCTAGCTCAAACCTTGGTTGTCATTCCCGCGCACGCGGGAACCCAGCTCTTCGAAGGGCACCGCCATCGCGGTGCCCTTTGTCGTTGGAGCTGTGCATTAAGGGTTCTTGCTCTATGAAGAACTGGGTCCCCGCGTGCGTGGGGATGACGATGTTTGTTAATGCTTACGAGCGCTTCGTCAGCTGCATCTCTGCAGCAACCCCGTCCTCGCCCGTCACCTCGGCGATCGCGTCGATCACCGCCTCGAATGGCAGCATGACGGCGCCGTGTCGGGATTTGTGGTCGTGCACCGGTGCGAGGATGGCAAGACCGGCCCAGTCGCCTTCCGGCGGTGGCGCGCCGTCGACCAGCATGGCGCGCAACCTGCCGGCCACATCGCGTAGCTCGGCCACGCCGCGCCCCACGATTTTCTCGGCGAGCACGGCCGCCGATGACTGGCCCAGCGCGCAGGCGCGGACATCCTGGGCATAGTCGCTGACCACGCCGTCCGTCACGGTCACGTCCACCGTGATCCGGCTGCCGCATACGGGCGAGACGCGGGTCACGCTGGCGTCGGGCGCCGCAAGCCGTCCGGTCCGCCCGATGGTGGCGGCGCGGCGCAGCACGTCCTTGTTGTAGAGGGCATCGAGCATGGCCGGTTGATATAGGCGCGCGGCTGGGGCCGTCAAACGGTTCCGATGCCAAGATGCCGCAGGATGAACGCGGTCACCTGCGCCGGGTCCGAGCGCCGCAGCACGGGCACCTTCACCTGCGGCAGGCCGGGCGCGTCGCTGGCGAGGGCGATCACATGAGGGTCATCGAGCGTCAGCAGCCTGCCGTCGAAGTCGGCCGGCACCACCTCGATCTTGTCGTGCGGGTCCCGCTTGAAGCCTTCCACCAGGACGATGTCCGTATCCGGCGAAATGCGCGGCAGCAGGTCGGCCAGTTCCGGCTCGGCCTGGCCGCGCAACTCGTGCACCTGCGCCCAGCGCGTGCCCGAGGCGACGATCACGTCGGTAGCGCCGGCATCGCGGTGGCGGTAGCTGTCCTTGCCCGGCTGGTCGATGTCGAAGCTGTGATGCGCGTGCTTGATGGTGCCGACCTTGAGGCCGCGGCCCGTCAACAGGCGGACCAGTTCGACCACAAGCGTCGTCTTGCCGCTGTTCTTCCAGCCGACGATGCCGATTACGTGCATTTGGGCCGCTCCCCCCTATGATTGACCGTTATCTTAGGGACGGCTCATGGAAAATACAGCCACAAGCGGTGTGCTCGGCGTCATCCTGGCGGGTGGACTGTCGCGCCGCATGGGCGGTGGCGACAAGGGGCTGCTGCCGCTTGGCGGAAAGCCTGTGCTGTGCCATGTGATCGACCGTGTCATGCCCCAGGTCGACCGCCTCGTGCTCAACGCCAACGGCGATCCGAACCGGTGGAAGCGGTTCGCGCTACCGGTCATCGGCGATACGGTGGAAGGCTATCCCGGGCCACTGGCCGGGCTGCTTGCCGGTATGGACTGGGCCGCGGCTCAGGCTTTGCCCGCCGGCTGGATACTGACCGTGCCGTGCGATTCGCCGTTCCTGCCCCGGGATCTCGTGGCGCGGCTGATCGAGGCGGCAGGCGATGCGCCGGCGGCGGTGGCGTCGTCGGGCGGCAGGCTGCATCCGGTTGCCGGCCTGTTCCACAGGCGCCTGCGCGATGGCCTCGCCGATTTCCTCGCCGGCGGCGGACGCCGGGCGGGCGACTGGGCGGCGCGCACCGGCGCGCACACGGCGGTGTTCGAGGAGTCGCCGGTGGATCCGTTTTTCAACGTCAATACCCCCGAAGAACTGGCCGCGGCCGAGCGGCTGGGCGTAGAGTGAGCGGGCAATGGGGAGACGACCGATGATAGACCTGCCGCTTGGCCTGAAAGTGTTCCAGAATTCCTATGTGGTGCCGGATATCGACGCGGCGCTGCAGCGCTGGACCGGGAAACTGGGCGTCGGCCCGTTCTACATCTACCGGCATCTCGACGCGGGCGAGATCACCTATCGCGGCAAGCCGGCCAGGCTGGACGCATCGTTCGCGCTGGCACAGGCCGGCGACATCGAGATCGAGCTGATTCAGCAACATGACGACAGCCCCAGCGCCTACCGCGACGTGTTCAGCCCGGACAAGGGCGGCTTTCATCATGTCGGCGTCTGGGTCGATGACTTCGACGCGGTGAAGCTGAAATATGAAAAGCTGGGCTATCCGGCGGTAACCACGGGCGGTGCGCCCGACATCGGCGGCCGCTTTGCCTACATGGATACGCGCGCCGATCTGGGCGTGATGGTCGAACTGGTGGAAAGGCGGCAGGATCTGGTCGATTTCCAGACCATGCTGATCGACGCCGCCCGGGACTGGGACGGATCGGACCCCGTGCGCGAGGTCTAGCTGCAGGCTTGCTTGTCAAACCGGCGAGGCTCGCCTAACCTCGCCCGCGAACCTTCACACATGAATGGAATGGGGAATGACGATGGGTAAGCTTGTCCTGATCGGCGTGGTGGACGCCAAGACCGAAGACCACGTGCAGGCATTCCGCGACTGGTATCTGGGCAATCACGTCGAGGACACTTTCAACTGCCCCAACGTCACCAGCGTTCGCTGTTTCCAGGCCGAGCAGCCGTTCAAGGGCGATATGCCCGGCGGCTATATCACCATCTATGAATTCGAGGGCGACGACGCGACCGCCGCCCAGAAGATTCTCGACGATTATCAGGCCGACCCGAAGGGTTGGGACAAGCGCCTGCCCAACAACAACTCCATGAAGATCATCGGCTCGGGCTGGTACAAGGAACAGGTCAAGTTCGGCTGAGCCGCCCTGCATCATGGATGGTCCGGCACGCTGAATTGGGGAGGAACGCATGAAGATCACGGAAGTCACCTCGGGTCTCCGGTTTCCGGAAGGTCCGATCGCCATGCCGGACGGCTCGGTCATCCTGGTGGAGATCGAGCGCGGCGCTTTGTCCCGGGTCATGCCCAACGGCAAGATCGAAATGATCGCCAAGGTCGGCGACGGCCCCAACGGCGCGGCCATGGGGCCCGACGGCTGGATCTACATCTGCAACAATGGCGGCTTCGCCTGGCACAATCTGCCGGACGGTGGCCTGATGCCGGGCAACCAGTCCGACGACTACAAGGGCGGCAGGATCGAGAAGGTCAACCCGGATACCGGCGAGATCAAGGTTCTCTATACCGAATGCGACGGTGAGCCGCTAAAGGGGCCAAACGATCTGGTGTTCGACAGGTCAGGCGGATTCTATTTCACCGATCTGGGCAAGCGCCGGCAGTGGGACATGGACCTGAGTTCGGTGCATTACGCCAAGGCGGACGGCAGCGCCGTCACCCGCATCGTTCATGGCGTCATCACCGCCAATGGCTGCGCCCTGTCGCCGGACGAGACGGTGCTGTATTTCGCCGAAACCACCACCGGCCGCCTTTGGGCCGTCGATCTGGATGCGCCGGGCAAGGCGCGCAAGCAGCCGAACGGCCAGCCGCACCGGCTGGTGTCCGGCCTGCCGGGCCATCAGCTGCTCGATTCCATGGCGGTCGACGCGGAAGGGAATGTCTGCGTGGCGACGCTGATCAATGGCGGCATCACCAGCTTTAGCCCCGATGGATCCGGCACCGAACATTTCCCGTTCCCGGATATCCTCACCACCAACATCTGTTTCGGTGGCAAGGACCTGAGGACGGCGTTCGTTACCCTCTCGACTACCGGCAAGCTGGTAAGCTGCGAGTGGCCGCGCGCGGGACTGCCGCTCAACTTCCTCAACCAATAGGACAATCGGCGAGCCGCAGGCCGGCTCAGCGCGCGCGTCTGGTTGCCGCTACATAGGCGACCAGCGTGTGCCTTGGGCCGCGCGCGGTGCCGATCCTGGCGAATCCGGCCCGCTCCACCATCCGGTGCGAGCGCATGTTGGGCGCGTCGACCAGCGCGGCGAGGCGGGTGTGGCCCAGAGTGCCCGCATGCGCGATCAACGCGGCGAGCGCTTCACCGGCATAGCCATGGCTCCACGCCGCCGGCTCGAGCGCGATGGTGGGCTCGACATCGCCGGCAAAGTCGGGGAATGCGGCTGCCGCGCTTTCGTACACGGGCATCAGGCTGGCGAGCCCGACAAACGAACCGGGCTTCGTCGTGAGCAACCAGAACCCCAGTCCGCCCGCACCCGCCGCCAGCGCCTCGGCGAGCAGGTCCGAGACTTCGTCCGGGCTCAGCACTCTGTCGTCGCAGAGGAATCGTCGAACCTGGGGCCATGCGAGCAGGGTGCCCAGGCGGCCGGCGTCACCCGGCACGGCAGGAGACAGCACTAATCGAAGCGTCTCGATGATCGGCTGCATGACCTAAGCCTCCGGACAAAGAAAAAGGGCGCGTGCCGTAGCACGCGCCCTCGATCTTGGCGTCAGCTCTGGATACTAGCGATAGATCCAGATGCCTTCCGCACGCCGGTTCTGCGGCTCGCGCACACCGTCGGCGGTCGGGACGAGAGGATCGGATTCGCCGCGACCTTCGACCGTGATGGTCGACGCGTCGATACCGTTCTTCGAAAGCTCGGCCTTGACCGCATTGGCGCGGCGCATGGAGAGCTTGTCATTGTAGGCGGGCGGGCCAGACCGGTCAGTGTGACCGATGACCTGGATCGCGACAGCGCCGGTCTCCTTGGCCTTGCGAGCGGCCTCGGTGATGACCTGAGCCGATTCCGGCGTGATGTTCGACATGTCGAAGTCGAAGAACACGAGGAACGGTTCCGGCTTACCGGGTTCCGGCTCGGCCACTGGCGGCGGCATCAGAGCCTTCTCCAACTCGGCCAACGCATCCAGGAAGCCCTGGCGGCAGCGCGCGATATCCTGCGGCTGATAGTTTTCTTCCAGCTGCTCGATCCAGCAATCGAACTGGGTCTGAGCACGGGCAGCCGGATCGGGTGCCTTTTCACGGCCACCGGCGTCGAACGCCGCCATCAGGCGGGCACGGCCATCGGTAACCTCGGCGATTGCTTCACCAGGAATCGGACGAGTGTCCGGCACAGCGGCGCAGGGCGCCGCTTCCTGATCGTTGCCACAGCCTTCCGGCGGCAGCGGACCGGCAACATTCGACGGCAGCGGCGTCTGGCCAGCGCCAGCAGCAATTGCCTTCGTTGCGTAGTAGTCCCGGTCGCGCGGATCAATGATGTAAGGCTCGTACGGAGTTTGCTCTTCCGACGCGAGCTGATTGTAGCCATTGCACAAGGCCGCGTTGAACGCCGATTCGGCCGTGCACGCGCCCTTGGCATTATTGTAGGTATCCAAGTTGTCCGTCGTGGCGCAGGCACCGAGCGTAACAATGCCCAGTCCAAGCACGACATATTTTCCAATTCGGTTCATACGCACAACCCTCCTTGCGTTTCACCCATAGCCCAGCTCCGTTGATATATATCGCATATGTGCGACGAAAGTTGAAAGTTTATTCGCAGCTTGTGGCGAGTAGAGTCTTGGTTCCCTTCGGGCCTTGTCAAGGCCGATATGGCATCGTAGGCTCCACCTTCAAGCATGCATGTTATCGTGCAGCCAGAAGCGGGGAGACGGTCATGGCTGAGACGCAAACGGCGATCTGCCGTTTTTGTCACTCTTTCTGTGGCATAAAGGTAACAGTCACCGATGGCAAGGCCGTGAAGGTCGTCGGCGACAAGGATAATCCGATGTATTTCGGATATACCTGCGTCAAAGGCCGGCAGTTGCCGCAGCAGCATTACCATCCCGAAAGAGTTCTTCGACCGCTCCGCAAGATTTCGGGCACTCACGAAACTGTGACTTCGGATGCCGCGCTGGACGATATCGCCGCGCGCCTGACCGATCTGATCGCCACCCATGGTCCGCGCTCGGTCGCGCTCTACACGGCGACCTACTCGTTTCCCTATCCGGCGGGCTCGGCGATCGCAGGCGCCTTCATGCAGGCGATCGGTTCGCCGATGAAGTTTTCCTCCGGCAGCATCGACCAGCCGGGAAAGCCAATGGCCATCGCCTTGCATGGTCGCTGGAGCGCGGGGCCGCAGCCGTTCTCCGATTCGGATACGTGGATGCTGGTGGGCGCGAATCCGGTGGTGTCCAAGTGGGGCGGCATTCCGCAGTACAACCCCGCCAAACGGCTGCACGACGCCCTGCGCCGCGGCATGAAGCTGATTGTGATCGATCCCCGTAAGACCGAATGCGCCGAAAAGGCTCATATCCACCTGCAGTGCAAGCCGGGCGAGGATCCTACGATCCTGGCTGGCATCGCCCACGTCATCATCGAGGAAGGCCTCTACGACCGTGATTTCCTCGAACACGAAGTCGAAGGGTTCGAGGCACTGAAACAGGCCGTCGCGCCCTTCACGCCTACATACGTTTCGGAGCGGGCAGATGTTCCCGAGGAATTGCTGATTGAGGCGGCAAGGGTCTACGCATCGGGCAAACGTGGCATGACCACGGCCGGAACCGGGCCGAACATGGCGCCGCGCGGCACCTTGACGGAATATATGGTGCTGGTGATCAACACCTTGTGCGGCCGGTGGCTGCGCGAGGGCGAGAAGATGCCCAATCCGTTCGTGCTGATCCCGGAGCGCCGCGGCAAGGCGCAGGCTGAGCCCCGACCGACTCAGGCCTGGGGTTATGGCGAGAAGCTGCGGGTACGCGGTCTTGGCGAGAATGTCAGCGGCCTGACCGCCGCCGCGCTTGCCGACGAGATCCTGCTCGACGGCGAAGGCCAGGTGAAGGCGTTGATCAGCGTCGGCGGCAATCCGATGGCCGCCTGGCCCGACCAGCTCAAGACCTATGAGGCGATGAAGAAGCTCGACCTCAACGTGACCCTCGACATCAAGATGTCGGCGACCGCGAAGATGGCGGATTACGTGATTCCGCCGCGGCTGGGCCTCGAGGCGCCGGCGATATCCCAGCCCAACGAGTTCATCTGGTTCTACGGCTTCTCGACCGGCTATCCCGAGCCTTACGCCATGTACCAGCCGAAGATCGTCGATCCGCCGGCCGGGTCGGATCTGGTCGAGGAATGGGAGTTCTTCTACGGCCTCGCCCAGCGGATGGGCCTGCAATTGCGCGTCAACGGCGAGACGCTGGACATGGTCCACAAGCCGTCTACCGACGATGTCTTCGAGATGCTGTGCAAGGGATCGCGGATTCCGCTGTCCGCGGTAAAGAAGTATCCGCATGGCCACATTTTCGATGATCCCGACATCCTGGTGCTGCCGAAGGACGAGGATTGTGCGGAAAAGCTCGATATCGGCAACGTCGCCATGATGGAGGAACTGGCCCAGGTGTCGTCCGAGCCGGTCACCGGCCACGCCGGCTATACCGCCGTGCGCTATTCCCATCGGCTGGTCAGCCGCCGCATGAACGACGTCTACAATTCGTCGGGCCGCGACATTCCGGCGCTGGTGCGCAACCACAGCTACAACCCGGCCTTCATGAATCCAGGCGACATCGCGGCGCTGGGCCTCAATCCCGGCGACGTGGTGAAGATTTCGTCGGACCACGCCTCGATCCTCGGCATCATCGAGGAGGCGCCGGATGTGCGGCCGGGCGTGATCTCCATGGCGCATTCGTTTGGCGATGCGCCGGAATTCGACAAGCAGGTGTTCTTCATCGGCTCCAATACGGGCCGTCTGACCAATGTGGAGAAGGACTACGATTCGCGAACCGGCATGCCGCGCATGAGCGCCATACCGGTCAATCTGACGCGGGTCGATCAAAACATCGCAGCCCAATAAGAACAGGGAGATACTGATGGGAATGCACGAGCGGTTCCGCTTGGACGGCAAGGTCGCGGTCGTCACCGGCGGCGGCAGGGGCATTGGCAAGGGGATCGCCATCGCGTTCGCCGAATGCGGCGCGGACGTTGCCGTCATCGCCCGCCGCCAGGCAGACGTGGACGATGTGGCAAAGGAAATTCAGGCGCTGGGCCGCAAGAGCCTGGCCATCTCGGCCGACGTCATGGACTGGGACGCCATCCCGAAGGTGCTCGACCGGGTCGTCGCCGAACTGGGCGGCCTCGACATCATGGTCAACAACGCCGGCGGCAATCTGGACCGCAAAATGTATCCGCTGCCCGAAATCCCCATGGAAAAGTGGGACGAGCAGATCGCCCTCAACATGAAGACCAAGTTCTGGGGCTCGCAGCAGGCCGCCAAACGCATGCAGGACGGCGGCCGCATCATCAACATCATCTCGGTCGCGGCGCATAATGCGTCGCCCGGTTTCGGCGCCTATTCGTCGGCCAACAACGGCATGATCGCGTTCACCCGCACCATGGCGGTCGAACTTGCTCCCAAGAAGATCACCGTGAACTGCATCGCACCGGGCATCGTGGTCACCGACATGTTCAAGGAAACCCTGAACATCACCAACGACCAGGCCCTGAAAATGGCCGCCGAGGCGACGCCGCTGGGCCGTACCGGGTATCCCGAAGACGTGGCCGCGGCGGCCTGCTTCTTCGCATCGCCTGCCGCCGAGTGGACGACGGGCCAGTTCCTGGACGTCGCGGGAGGACGCTGATGAGTGTATCGCTGAAAGGCAGGACTGCCATCGTTACCGGCGCCGCTGTCGGCATCGGTAACGCCTATGCCCGGGCCATGGCCCGGGAAGGCTGCAATGTCGCGGTTATCGACCTGCGGGCCGAGATCGCCGATCTGGCGGGCGAACTGGAGAAGCACGGCGTCAAGGCATATGCCGTGCAGGGCGACGTGTCGCAACCCGCGACCGTGCGCAAGTTCGTGGACGACGTGATCGCCAAATTCGGCGGCGTGGACATTCTGATCAACAATGCGGGCCAGTGCTCGGTCAGCCTGGTCGAGGACGACCTCGACAAGTCGCTGGCCGATTACGAGAGCATGGTCGGCACGAATCTGCGCGGCGAGTATCTGATGGGCCGCGCCGTCATTGCGCAGTTGCTGAAACAGGGCCGGGGCGGCGAGATCGTCAATATCGGCACCGACCACGGTGTCACTTGCGGCTCGCCCAACGAGATTTGCCCGCATCTGTCGACCTGTCCGTGGGGCGATTCGCCGCGTCCGACCGGTGGCGGCACGGTCATGGACATCTATGACGCCAGCAAATACGGCACCTATGCGCTGACCTTTGCCTGGTCCAAGGCCCTGAAGCCGCAGAACATCCGCGTCAACTGCATGTGCATGGGTGCGACCGATTCCTGGATGATCCGCAACTTTTATGGCGACCGCGCCACGCCAGAAGAAGTCGCGACCTGGATGACCGCCGAGAATTCGGCGCAGGTCGTCGTAGACATCCTGAAGGAAGGCCCGGGCGGCCGTACCGGCGAGACCATCAATCTGTGCGTCGGCCGGCCCACCGTTCTGGAGCCGGAACGCAAGCCCATCTACGTGACGCCCGAGAGCGTCGGCTACACTACGAGGGAGACTGTCGATGCTTAAGGGAAAGATCGCCATCGTCAGCGGCGCGGCCCAGGGTCTGGGCGAGGCCTTCGCCCGCAGGCTGGCGCAGGAAGGCGCCACCGTCCTCGCCTTCGACGTGCAGGACAGGATCGAGAGCGTGGCGACACGCATCGCCGATGAGACCGGCGCCACTGTCGTCGGCCTGCAGGCCGACGTCTCCAAGCGCGCTGATGTCGAAAAGGTGGTCGCTGCCGCGGCCGAGCTGGGCGGCATCGATATTCTGGTCAACAATGCCGGCACCTGGCGCAGGACACCGGTCGATACGTCCTGGGATCAGGCCGTCGAAGACTTCGACTTCATCATGGACACCAACTTCAAGGGCGTGCTGATGCTGACCCGCGCCTGCGTGCCGCACATGAAGACCCGCGGCTCGGGCGATATCGTCAACATCAGCACCTATTACGTGCTGCCCGCCCGCAGCGACGGCACCAACTCGCCGGATACGGATCTCTACAACGCGTCGAAGTGGGCGCTGAACGGCTTCACCGATGCCTGGTCCAAGGCGCTCGCCGAGTTCAACATCCGTGTCAACGCCCTGTGCATGGGCGCCACCGACACGCCCATGTTGCGCGGCCTGTTCCCGGACAAGCAATTGCCGGCGGACATGGCCAAGGTGGTGATGCAGCCGGCGCAGATCGCCCAGTTGATGATGGACCTGTTCAGCGACGGCCGCACCGGCGAGAACATCGGCGCCTGGGTCGGTTACCCGGTCGAGCTCGGCCCGCGCAAGGAAGCGCACAAGCGCATCTCCGGCGTGGCCTGAGACAAGTCCGGTTCGCCGGCGGGAAGGGGATGTCCCGCCGGCGAACCTCCTTCAAGGCTGACGGGAGAACGCCAATGCCAGCGTCGCTTATCGGGAAGACCGCCATCGTCACGGGCGCGGCCATCGGCATCGGCCGCGCCTATGCCAAGGTCCTGGCGCGGGAAGGCTGCAACGTCGCCGTCATCGATATCATGCCGGAGATCCTGGAGCTGCCGAACGAGTTGGAGCGCCGCGGCACCAAGGCTTTTGCGGTGGTCGGCGACGTCTCCGATCCGAAGGTGGTGCGCCAGTTCGTCGATGACACCAACGCCCGCTTCGGCGGTGTCGACATCCTGATCAACAATGCCGGCAAGTGCTGGGTCAGCTCGTCCCATGACGATCTGGACAAGACCTTGGCCGACTATGACGGCATGGTGGGGACCAATCTGAAGGGCGAGTATCTGATGGGCCGTGCCGTGATACCCGGCATGATCGCGCGCGGTGGCGGCGATATCGTCAATATCGGCACCGACCACGGCGTCACCTGCGGCTCACCGCGCGAATTGTGCCCTCATCTCGATACCTGCCCGTGGGCGGACTCGCCCCGGCCGACCGGCGGCAGCGTCGTCTTCGACGTGTACGATTCCAGCAAATACGCGACTTACGCGCTGACCTATGCCTGGGCCAAGGCGCTGCGCCCACACAATATCCGTGTCAACGGCATGGCCATGGGAGCCACCGACACGTCCATGCTGCGCAATTTCCTGGGCGACGCGGTCACGCCCGAGTTGGCCGCCACATGGATGCGGCCCGAGGATTCCGCCCAGGTGGTCGCCGATATCCTCAAGGAAGGCCCGAATGGCCGTACTGGCGAGATGATCAATCTGTGCCATGGCCGCCTCACGCTGCTGGAGCCCGAGCGTGAGCCGATCTACGTGACGCAGGACAGTATTGGTTATGACCGGCGGCACAGCGCCTGAGTTTGGTCGACTCCCGGTCAGCTAACGTCAACCGGTTTTGATTACTGACTAAATCGGCGGGGATTGTCTCCTGGCGCAGCCACGCGCGTTGACAGGCTCGGGTTGAGCAATACTTGTACAAGGGTCGCCCGCGCCGCCACGCCGATTTTCGGCGGGTCAAGGTGGCTGGCAGAGGTCGTCGCCATGTATATTCCGACCCAAACATCGAATGGGCCGCAGGCAAGCCTGCTGTCGATCGCAACAGCGGTCCCGCCGCATCTGTTGACCCAGGCCGAGGCGGCGCGTGTCGCCCGCGACGTATTCTCGGCGCGGTATCCCGATTTCGGACGTCTCGAGAGGGTTTTCGCCACCGCCGGCATCGCCGCCAGGCATCTGATCCGCCCGGTCGAGTGGTATCTCGAGCCGCGGGGTTGGGACGAGCGGACCGAATCCTATCTCGACGGCGCGTGCGACCTGTTCGTCGACGCGGCGCAAAAGGCGCTGGCAACCGCCAATTGCACCGCCGCCGAGGTGGATACAATCATCAGCATTTCCTCCACCGGCATCGCCACGCCCAGCCTTGACGCGCGTGTGCATTCCCGCCTGGGCTTCCGGCCTGACATCGAGCGGGTGCCGGTTTTCGGGCTGGGCTGCGCGGGCGGCGTCCAGGGTACCGCCATTGCCGGCCGGCTGGCCCGCGCCCGGCCGGGTTCCACGGTGCTGGTGGTGGCGGTGGAGATCTGCTCGGCCGCCTTCCGGCTCGACAAGCTGACCAAGGCCAACATCGTCGCCACCGCGCTGTTCGGCGACGGCGCCGCCGCCGCCGTGGTGCGCACGGGCGGCGCGGGATTCGCCCGGATCGAAGGCGCGGGCGAGCATTTGTGGGCCGACACGCTCGGCATCATGGGCTGGAGTGTCGACGAGGTGGGTCTGGGTGTCATCTTCGACCGTGAGATTCCGCCTTTCGCCCGCGAGAACGTAGGACCGGCCATCGACGGCATCCTGGCGCGCATCGGTGTCGGCCGGGACAGCGTCGGCCGTTTCGTCTGCCATCCGGGCGGCGCCAAGGTGGTGACCGCGCTGGAGCAGACCCTGCATCTGGAGCAGGGAGCTCTCGATCACGAGCGGGCGGTGCTGGCCGATCACGGCAACATGTCGGCGCCCACCGTGCTGTTCGTGCTGGACCGGGTGCTCCGGGAAGGCCTGCCGGAACGAACGGTAATGACCGCGCTCGGCCCCGGCTTTACCTGCGGCTGCCTGTCGCTGGCGAGGGCGGCGTGAGTCTGGCGGTCGGCGTGCTCGTCTTCGTCACGCTGCAGCGGCTGGGCGAGCTGGTGCTGGCCCGCCGCAACACCGCGCGGCTGCTGGCGCAGGGCGCCGTGGAAGTCGCGCCGGGCCACTATCCGTTGATCGTGCTGATGCACGGCGCCTGGCTTGCCGGCCTGTGGTGGCTGGCGCCGGACACGCCGGTGAACCTGGCATGGCTTGCCGTATTCGCCGCGCTCCAGCTGCTGCGTGTGTGGGTTCTCGTCACGCTCGGTCCACGCTGGACCACCCGGATCATCGTGCTTCCCGGCGCGCCTCTCGTACGGCGGGGACCGTACCGCTTCCTCAGCCACCCCAATTATTGCGTCGTCGCTGGCGAGATCATGGTGCTGCCGCTGGTGTTCGGGCTGGGCTGGTATGGGGTGGTCTTCACCTTGCTCAATGCCGCCGTGCTGACAATCCGCATCCGCGCCGAAAACCGGGCGCTTGCCCGGTGACCCCACCGCGCGCCGACGATAGCCGACCCGTCCCGCTGACGGTGTGGGCAGGCTTTGCGGCCATGTGCCTGGGCATGTTCATGGCGATCCTCGACGTGCAGGTGGTGGTGACGTCGATGCCCGCCATCCAGAGCGCGCTCGCCATCCCGCCCGATCTCGTGAGCTGGATCCAGACCGCCTATCTCATCGCCGAGATCATCGCCATTCCGCTGACCGGGCTGCTGACCCGGGTGCTGACCATGCGGGGACTGTTTTTCGCCGCCATCTTGGTGTTCAGCGCCGCATCGCTCGGATGTGCGCTCAGCGAGAGCTTCGCGACCCTGATCGCCTGGCGGGTGGTGCAGGGATTCGCCGGCGGCGTGTTGATCCCGCTGGTGTTCGCGGCGGTATTCCTGCTGTTTCCGTACCGGCTGCAGGGGATCGCCACCACCATTGCCGGCGTGCTCGCCGTGCTGGCGCCTACCGTGGGACCGCTGGTCGGCGGCTGGGTAACCGAAACCTGGTCGTGGCACTGGCTATTCCTGATCAATATCGCGCCGGGACTCGTGGCCGGGGCGGCGGTCATGGCCTTCCTGCCGCGCGAGCGGCCCGATCCCGGCCATTTGCGAACCATCGACATGCTCGCCCTCGTCCTGATGGCCCTGGCGCTCGCGGCGCTCGAGATCGGGCTCAAGGAAGCACCTGGCCGGGGCTGGACCTCTGGTCTCGTGCTGGCGTTGCTGGCGCTCAGCCTGGCAAGCGGCGTCGGCTTCGTGCGGCGGACATTGGCGCGCTCGCGGCCCATCGTCGAGTTGCGGGCCTTCGCCGACAGGGCCTTCGCCGTCGGTTGCTGCCTCAGCTTCCTGCTCGGCGTGGGCCTTTTCGGCTCGGTCTATCTGATGCCCGTCTTCCTTGGGTTCGTCCGGGGTTACGGTCCGTTCGAAATCGGCCAGGTCATGCTGGTCACCGGCCTCGCCCAGCTGGCGACAGCGCCCATCGTGGTGCTGCTCGAGCGGCGCTACGATGCGCGCTGGCTGACGGCCTGCGGCTTCGCGCTGTTCGGAGCCGGACTCGCCATGAGCTATTTCCAGACGCCGCGATCCGGCTTCGACGACATGCTGTGGCCGCAGATCGTGCGCGGCTCGGCGATCATGCTCTGCCTGCTGCCGCCCACGCGGCTGGCGCTGGGCCATATCCCGCCCGAGAGGGTGGCGGATGCCAGCGGCCTGTTCAACCTGATGCGCAATCTGGGCGGCGCCATCGGCATCGCGCTGATCGATACCGTTGTCTATGGCCGTGCCGAGGGGCATGGCCATCATTTGGCGGCAGAGCTGATGGCCGGCAGCCGCGAGGCGGCGGCGTTCGTCGGCCTGCCGCTGAAATTCTTCAAGGGCGTGCCGCTCGAGAACGTGGAGGCCTCGGTGATTGGGTTCGCCCGGCCGCTGGTCGAGAAAGCCGGCATGGTTCTTGCCATCAATGAAGCCTGGCTCCTGCTGACCGGCTTCATGGCGCTGGGATTGCTGGTGCTGCCGCTGGTGTCCTCGTCGGCCTACCGCCGTCCGGCCCCGCGATCTGCCTGAGGAAATCCGCAGGGCAGCCACCGAATTCTGCACAATTGCCTTTGTCCGGCGGCGGGCGTAGTTTCCCGCCCGATGGTGCCCGAAAGGGCTTCAAAGGGAACACGGAAGAGCACGTATCGCTCCGGCCGTGGCTGTCCCCGCAACTGTAAGCGGCGAGTTCCGATACGAAGAGCCACTGGGATCCGTCCTGGGAAGGTGTATCGGGGCGACGACCCGCGAGCCAGGAGACCTGCCATCGCGTCGTCCTTCCAGCTACCGGGGTAGTGGATGGTGCGGATTTCCGCTGTGGCGACACCTGTGAATGGGTTGGACGCCGCGGATGGGACGATACATGCCCTCGCAACAAATGACCGGCAGCGCGCTCGCGCGGCGGCATTGCGTGCGTCCAGCCTCCAACCAAGTGGCTGCGAGGAAACCAATGCCCCACAACCGGACCAACCGATCCAAGTCTGTTCTTCTTGTCTCCACCGCACTGGCTGGCCTTGCCGCGGCACCGGCTCTTGCGGCCGATGGCGTGCTGCCCGGCGACACGATCTTCGTGACCGCCTCGCGCGCGCCGGCCGAGGCCTACACCATCGGTAACGCCATCTCGGTGCTGACGGCCGAGGATATCGAGCAGCGTCAGAACCCGGTCATCTCCGACCTGCTGCGCAGCGTGCCCGGCATCGCCGTCAGCCGCTCGGGCGGCCCCGGCCAGCTTACCCAGGTCCGCATGCGCGGGGCCGAAGGCAACCACACGCTGGTGCTGGTCGACGGCGTCGAGGCCAACGAGCTGAACTTCAACGGCGAGTTCGATTTCGCCTCGCTCATGGCTGTCGGCATCGAGCGTATCGAGGTGCTGCGCGGTGCCCAGAGCGCGCTCTATGGCTCGGATGCACTGGGCGGCGTCATCAATATCATCACCAAGGGCGGCATGCCCGGATTCAGCGCCGAGGCAGCGATCGAGGGCGGATCGTTCGCCGAACGGCAGGCGACGATGCTGCTGCGCGGTGGCTCTGAGCGGTTGAACGGGGCCTTCTCGGCTGGCTATTACGGTACCGACGGCACCAACCTTTCCCGCTATGGAAGCGAGAAGGACGGCGCCCGGGTCTTCAGCTTCAGCGGCAAGGGCATGGCCCAGGTCACCGACAATTTCCGCATCGATGCCGTTGGCCGCTACGTGACCAGCAAGAACGACACCGACGCCCAGGATTTCAACTGGCCGCCGACGCCGACCGAGGGCCTCGTCATCGATACGCTGGACCAGCAGAAGAACCAGCTGTTCTATGGCCGCGTCCAGGGCGAATTGTCGCTTTTCGAGGACCATTGGGTGCACCAGGCGTCGGTGCAATATTCCGACACCAGGCGCGAATATATCAATCCCAGCGACGACCTGACCGGCAACCACGGTTCGCGGCTGAAGTTCGAATACCAGAACACGGTGAACTTCCAGACGCCGTCGTTTCTCGATGCCGACCATCATGTGACGGTGGCGTTCGAGCGCGAGGAGCAGGATTTCGAGAATCATGGCGCGGTGCCCGACGCCCTCGAGAACCAGAAGCGTTCCGAACCCCAGAACAGCTATATCGCCGAGTACCGGGTCGGGCTCGCGGACCAGCTGTTTCTGTCGGCCGGCATTCGCCACGACGACAACCGCATGTTCAGGAATGCCACCACCTACCGGCTCGCGGCTGCCTGGCAGCACAAGCAGACCGGCACGCGGCTCCATGCCAGCCACGGCACGGCGGTCACCAATCCGGGGTTCTTCGAGCTGTTCGGCTATTATCCGGACTTCTTTATCGGCAATCCCGCCCTCAAGCCGGAGGAGTCGCGCAGCTTCGACGTGGGCATCGAACAGAAATTCCTTGGCGACAGGCTGACGCTGGATGTCACCTATTTCCATGCCAACCTGGAAAACGAGATCGTCACCGTATTTGCCGGATTCTCGACCACCGTGGAAAACCTGGTGGGAAAGAGCCGGCGCAACGGCGTCGAGGTCATGCTCTCGGCGCAGCTTACGGACAACCTGTCCATCGGTGGCAGCTATACCTATACCGACTCACGCCAGCCGGGCGGCGCGCCGGAGGTGCGGCGGCCCCGGCACATGGGCAATTTCAACGCCAATTACGGGTTCGCGGCCGGGCGCGGCAACGTCAACCTGGACGTGTCGTACAACGGCAGGCAGCTGGACAACGAGTTCGCGAGTTCGACGCCGGAATCGATCGTCACCCTCAACGACTATGTGCTGGTCACCCTGGCGGCCAGCTACAAGCTTACCGACAGCCTCGAGATCTACGGCCGGATCGAGAATCTGGTCGACCAGCACTATGAGGAAGTGTTCTCCTACCGGTCGCCCGGCATCGGCGCCTTTGGCGGCCTGCGGCTGAAACTGGGAGATTGACGTCATGAAGGCGGCGGGCTGGTACGGCATCCTGTTCGGCCTGCTCGCCGTCCTTTCCACCGCGTCCGCCGACGCGGCGCCGCGGCGTATCGTGTCCATGGGCCTGTGCACCGACCAGCTCGTCATGTTGCTTGCCGATCCGAACACCATCCTGTCGGTTCACTGGGTTACCCAGGATGTGGAGGATTCCGCCATGTGGCGGCAGGCGGCGCGCTATACGCCCAATCACGGCCTGGCGGAAGAAGTGCTGCGGCTGCGGCCCGACATGGTATTCGCCGACGGCAGCAACTCGCCGCTTGCCGTCACCATGCTGCAACGCCAGGGCATCAGCGTGTATACCGTCCCGGTCGCCGACAGCTTCGCCGGAGTCCGCGCCAACATCCGCGAGATCGCTACCGCGCTGGACGATCCGGCGCGGGGCGAGGCGTTGATCGGCTCCTTCGATGCTGCGCTGGCGAAAACAAGAGGATCGCTTGCCGACCTGCGCTACCGGTCGCTGGTCTACGGCGCCAACGGCTTCTCGGCCGGCATACCCAGCCTGTTCAACGATGTCCTCGCCCATCTCGGCCTGGTCAACATTGCTGCCCGGCCGGGCCAGTCGGGCTGGGTGAGCATGAGTGTCGAGGAGGTGCTGCGCGCCGAACCTCAATTGCTGATCCTGGGCGAGTACCGCATGGACGCGCCGTCCATGGCCAATCTGGTGCTGGAGCACCCGGCGCTCGACACGCTGCGGCGCGACCGGCCGGTGGTCAGTGTCCCCACGGCTTTGTGGAACTGCGGCACGCCCTATCTGGCGCAGGCCGCGCAGACCTTGCGCGACCAGGTTCGGCCGCTGGCGATGTCCCGATGAAGCCGGCCGGAAATGCCCGAATTGTGGCGGTCTGCGCCGGTCTTGCCGTGCTGGTGGCCGGGCTGTTCGCGCTGTCCATCTTCGTCGGCCGCGGCGGCGAATGGCTGCCCGCGACCCGCAATCTTGATCCGGGCGTGACCGAAATCATCCTCTATCAGGTGCGCTTGCCGCGCGCGCTGCTGGGCCTGCTGACGGGTGCGGTACTCGGTCTCTGCGGCGCCGCCCTCCAGGGCCTGCTGCGCAATCCGCTGGCTGAACCCGGTCTGGTGGGCGCCTCCAGCGGCGCGGCGCTGGGCGCGGTCGTCGTGTTCTATTTCGGCCTCTTCGGCGGTGCGCTGGCGGTGCCCGTGGGCGGTTTCGTCGGCGCCATGGTGGCGCTGGCACTGCTTTATGCGCTGGCCGGGCGCGGCGTGGACGTGATGACCCTGATCCTTGCCGGCGTGGCGGTGAACGCGTTCGCCGGCGCGCTGACCTCGCTCGCTCTCAATCTTGCACCCAGCCCGTGGGCGGCGCTGGAGATCGTGTTCTGGATGCTGGGATCTCTGGCCGACCGCAGCATGAGCCATGTGGTCTTCGCCGCACCCTTCGCCGTTGCCGGGATGGCGCTGGTACTGACATCGGGCAGGGCGCTTGACGCCCTCAGCCTGGGTCAGGACACCGCCCGCAGCCTGGGATTCAGCCCGCGCGCCGCCACCGTGAAGGTGATCCTGGGTACCGGCCTCGCGGTCGGCGCCATGGTCTCGGTCACCGGCATGATCGGCTTCGTCGGCCTGGTGGTGCCGCACCTGCTGCGGCCCGTGATCGGCCATCATCCCAGCCGGCTGCTGCTGCCCAGCGCGCTGGCGGGCGCGGCGGTGCTGCTGGCCGCCGACATCCTCGTACGCCTGCCCGTCCGCGGGCCCGAGCTGAAGCTGGGTGTCGTAACGGCGCTGATCGGCGCGCCGTTCTTCCTGCACCTGATCCTCAAGACCCGGCGGCGCGGGCCATGACGACGATCCGCACCATCGACATGACCGTTTCCTTCGGCGCGCTGCCCGCCGTCGCGGGAGTCACCTTCGAGGCCGGACCGGGTGCGCTCGTCGGCCTGATCGGCCCCAACGGCGCCGGCAAGACCAGCCTGATCCGCGCACTCGCCGATCTGGTGCCGTTCGGCGGCACCGTCGAGGTGGACGGCACGCCGGTCCGCCGCATCAGCCGCCGCGCCTTCGCCCGCACCGTCGCCTATCTGGCGCAAAGCCAGCCGGTGCACTGGCCGTTCAGCGTCCGCGATCTTGTGGCGCTGGGACGTCTGCCGCACCGCGCCGCGTTCCAGGCCCTTTCACAAGCCGACCGGGCTGCCATCGACAAGGCGTTGTCGCTGGCGGCGATGACCGGCTTCGCGTCGCGGCTGGTCGATACATTGTCGGGCGGCGAACGGGCCCGCGCGCTGTTGGCGCGGGCGCTGGCGGTGAAGGCGCCGGTCCTGCTGGTTGACGAGCCCATCGCCGCGCTGGATCCCTATCACCAGATCGAGATCATGGAGGTGTTGCGCGCCTATGCCGAGGCGGGCGCGCTGGTCGTCGCCGTGCTGCACGACCTGACCCTGGCCGAGCGGTTCTGCCACCGGCTGCTGCTGATGCGGGAAGGCCGGTTGCTGGCCGACGGGCCGCCTGCCGAGGTGCTGGTCGACGAGAACGTCCGGGCCGCCTACCGCGTGGCGGTGATCCACCACATCCATGACGGCCAGCGGGTTACTGTGCCGTGGGAGCGCGTCGGCGATCTCTGATCATTGCCGGCGCTGACCGTTTCGGGCGGCTCACCTTGTCTGTATAAAGATTTACCTCGTTCCCGACCGGGCAGCCGCATGCGTATCCTGCACGTCTTCGACCATTCCATTCCCCTGCACAGCGGTTACACCTTCCGCAGCCTGGCGATTCTGCGGCAGCAGCGGGCGCTGGGCTGGGAGACGGCGCATGTGACTGGTCCCAAACAGGGCACCGATCGGGATTTCCAGGAGACTGTCGACGGCTTTGAATTTTACCGGTCCGGACAGCCACCCGCCTTCACGCGCTCGCTGCCGCTGGTCAAGGACCAGGCCATCGTGGGCGTGCTGGCGCGGCGGCTCGAGGCCGTGGCCCGGCAGGTGACCCCCGAAATCATCCACGCCCATTCGCCGGTGCTGAATGCCCGCGCGGCGCTATCGGTGGGAAAAAAGCTCGGCATACCCGTGGTCTACGAGATCCGGGCATTCTGGGAAGATGCCGCTGCTGCCCACGGCACGTTCCGGGCCAATGGCATCCGTTACCGCATCGCGCGGCATCTCGAAACCGATGCGGTGCTGGCGGCGGACGCGGTTGCCACCATTTGCGAGGGCCTGCGCCAGGACATCCTTGAGCGCGGCGTGCCCGAGGAAAACGTCATTGTCATCCCCAATGCCGTCGACCCGGACGAATTCGCCCACCCGGAAGCGGCAGATGCCGCGCTGAAATCCCGGCTCGGGCTGGATGACGCGGTGGTGCTGGGCTTCATCGGCTCGTTCTACGGCTATGAAGGCCTCGACCTGCTGCTCGAGGCCATGCCGTTCATCCTGGCGCGCACCCCGCGGGTAAAGCTGCTGCTGGTCGGCGGCGGACCGGAAGAGGTGGCGCTGAAGGCGCAGGCCGAACGGCTGTCGCTGGGCGATGCCGTGATCTTCGCCGGCCGGGTGCCGCATCAGGAGGTGGAGCGGTATTATGCGCTGGTCGACGGCTTCATCTATCCGCGCCATCCCATGCGGCTGACCGAGCTGGTGACCCCGCTGAAGCCGCTGGAGGCCATGGCGCAGCGCAAGCCGGTGCTGGCCTCGGACATTGGCGGCCACCGCGAACTGATCGCCCACAACGTCACCGGTCTGCTGTTTCCGGCCGGAAGCCCGGACGCCATCGCCGCGGCGGTGAACGGCTGGATCGCCGATCCGGCACGGTCGGCGCGCCTGCTCGACGAGGCCTATCGCTACGTCACCGAGGATCGGACCTGGGCCAACAGTGTCGCCCGTTACCGCCCCGTTTACGAGCGGCTCGCCAAGAAACGGCTTGGCCGCTGACTCCAAGTCACCGCATAATCCGGTCGCTGACAAAACGGGCTGATAAAACGGGCTGACATGGGCCCCGCGACCACGAGGGCATGGTGCCGCTTCCGCTGCTTCGCCAACTGAAAACGGGCGCCTGGATGACCCGCGAGCGCGTATTGGGTTACGCGGTGTTGCTGGTCGTCATCAATGTCCTGGTGCTGGGTTTCTTCGCCATTGGCACGCACGGCCTGATCGTGCCGCTCGACAAGATGCCGACCACGGATTTTGCCAGCTTCTATGCCGCGGGAAGCCTTGCGGCCGACGGGACGCCGCACCTCGCCTATGACCAGGCAGCGCATCTGGCCGCCGAGCGGCGCGCCACCTTCCCCGACGTGGATTACCTGTATTTCTACTATCCGCCGGTGTTTCTGCTGGTGTGCGTCGTGCTGGGGTTTCTGCCCTACCTGCCGGCGTTCTATGTCTTCCAGTTCGCCACCCTCGCGCCCTTTCTGCTGGTTGCGCGCAAGACGCTGGGCGAAACCGGCTGGGCCGGCTGGGTGCTCGCGCTGGCGAGCCCGGCCGCATACTGGGCGTTTGGACTGGGCCAGAACTCGTTCCTGACAGCGGCGCTCTTCGGCGGGGCGCTGCTGCTGGTCGACCGGCGGCCTGTCCTTGCGGGCCTGTTGTTCGGGCTGGTCTGCTACAAGCCCCATTTCGGCCTGCTGATCCCGGTGGCGCTGGCAGCCGGCGGCAACTGGCGCGCCTTTGCCGGCGCGACTTTCTCGCTGCTGGCGGTCGCCGCGCTGTCCCTGGGGATATTCGGGTACCAGACCTGGCACGATTACATCGCACTGGCGACCGGCGCGCATGGCAGTTACGAGGATGGCATCATCGACCTCGCCGCGTTCGTCACGCCATTTGGCGGGGCGCGGCTTGTCGGCATTCCCGTGCCACTTGCCTATGCCTTGCAGGGTTTGATGACCGTGGCCGCGGCGGTCGCGGTCGGCTTCGTCTGGTGGAAGCGCCTCAGCCTGCCGGTGCGCGCCGCCGTACTGGCGTCGGCGGCGCTGGTCGCCGTGCCGGTCGCACTGATGTACGACATGGTGCTCAGCACCCTTGCCATCTTCTGGCTGGTCCGCGCCGCCCGGTCCGCCGGCGGGTTCATGCCGTGGGAAAAATCCATTCTCGCCCTCGTCTTCATCACGCCCGCCTTGTCGCGTGTGGTGGGGATCGAAACCGGTATCCCCATGGGGCCGCTTGCCCAGATTGCGCTGCTCGGCGTGGCGATGGCGCGGGCATGGCTCGAACTGGCGGGACGGGGCGGATCGGCGCGGGGTCACGTTCCAGCCCATGGCGGAACCTCATGATGAAGGAAGCCGCTGCCAGGTGGCCGGGCGTGTTGACGCCCATTTGTGCGCCGGCCTGCGGAAGTCCATGAACGAGCAATCCTGCTGCGGCAATTGTTGCGTGCTTCGCAGACGCGCCGGTCGTTGTCGGGCGTCTTCGTCGCGATGATTGCCAATATTCTCAAATTGTTTTGGGAGGATGGCGCGGATCGGTCACCGACGGGCCTTTACGCGCTCGGGACGCGGCTCGTGGGCGCGCTCGCCATATTTCTCGGCGGCGCGCTGGCCCTTGCCTTGTTCGACCCGGCGCGCATCGGTGTCTTCCTGTCCGTGACCGCCCTGTCGGCTTTCGCGGTCGTGGGCGATCTGGGGCTTACCTATTCGCTTCTCCTCGCGGCCTCGTCCCGGCCGCCGGAACAGGCGGGATCGGTCGGCCGCGCGGCATTGGCCGCTGCCTTGCCCACCGTGCCGGTTACCAGCGCGGTGCTGTTCCTCGGCGGGGCGGCGCTGCTGCTCAAGGGTAATGCCGATGCGGGGCGCTGGCTTTGGCCGTGGATCGCGTTCTGTGCCATATCGGGCATCCAGCTCGTGCTGACGCTGGCGCTCGCCTATGTGGAAGGCACCGGGCGGCGTCATGCCGTGTGGCGGGCCAATTTCTGGATCGAAATCGCCGCCAGCACCGTGTTCGTCGGGTTGATCGCGTTCCAGCAGGAGTTGTGGGCGATCGCCGCCGCCGTGTCGGTCCGGTCGGTGCTGTTGGCGCTGATCCTGTTCTTTCGCTTCGAGTTTCCCGCCCTTGCGGGTCCAGGTTCCCTGTTCGCTCTTTGGCGCGAGGAACTGTGGCCGATGCAATGGAAAAGCCTGCTCAACAGCCTGGCCGTCCTGTTGACGACGCGGTTGCTGACGCCGATTTTGCTGGCGGTTCAAGGAGCGGCCGCTGCGGGCCAGATCGGCCTGGTGCTCGTGCTGACCTATCTGATGGCGGCGACAGCCTCGGTGCTGCCGCTGAGCCAGACCGCATTATATGCGAGCCTTTACTATCAGGGCCGGAGCGGCGAACTCAAACAGGCTTTCCGGCGCACCTTCACCATCGGCACCGCGCTGGCGGTGCTGTTCTTCGCCGGCGCCGGCATCGCCTGCAGCGTCATCCGGGAATACAGCCCGTATATGGCCGCGCGTTTGCCGCAGATTCCGGTGATCTGGCTGGTGCTGGCGATCACGCCGATCAGCTACGTCACCAACTGCTTTGCCATTGCCATCAGGTCGCAGCGCGCGGATCCCGGCGTGATTCCCAATTTGCTGCTGACGGTGCCGTCGATGGTGATCATCTGGTTCGCCGCCCGTCATAGCGCCCTGGCGTTCTCCGTCACCTATCTGGTCACCACCACGACGGTCGCGGTGATGTACGGCTATCTGTTCTGGCGGTTTGTCCGCCACATGCCGCGCACGGGTTAGACAGCGTCCCCGCCGCCGGAACCGGCAGCCGGGTGCCGGCCGGTCACCGTTTGGGTTTCACCAGGGCACGGATGCTCGGCGTGATCGGGCTGGCGAGCAGAAATCTTGCCGCGACTGCGCAAAGCTGGGCGATAACCCACCACCATACCAACTCGCGCACCAGCCAGAACCCGGCAATGGCCACCATGCGGATCAGCAGGGACACATCAAGGGCGGCCAGCAAGTGAACCAGTTGGGTGCGCAGCCCGTCGCTCCACATGAGGAACAGGATCGCCCAGACGGCAGCGTTGAACACGCGCCGCAGCTTGTCATCGCCGGCTTCGCGCCCCATGGCCATCAGGCCAGGCAGCGTGAACAGGAGGAATATGCCGCGATAGCCCACATTCTGTACCACGAAGAAACACGCCACCATGAGGATGCTGCCGACTGCGAGGAACACATGCTCGCTGGGCGCTAGGCTTTTCATGCCGTCGGCAAAGGCCGGATTGCGCATGGTGTGCGCGACCGTCGCGATCAGCGATATTGCCAGCAGCACATAGATCAGGGCCGCCGCGATCCTCAGCAGCAGCATCGCGCTGTCTGAGCCGGCGAACACCGTCTCACTGACCAGGTCGGCCGCCAGCAGAATGTTTTTCGCGCCGAATATATCCGGCGTCAGGCCGGCCGGAATGAAGCGTGCGCCCCGCCAGATTTCGTCGTGATACGTCAGGAAGAACGCCAGCACGAGAATGGCCGATACAAGCGCGATGGCCACGAAGACCCGCAACCTCTCGCGTGCCGCCATGACCACGAGGACGATCGGATAATATTTCAGCGCGGCGCCGGCCAGGAACAGCGCGTAGCCCGCGCCCCGCCATATGGGCCGCCCGAGCAACAGCCAGGCCGCTGCGGCACAAAGCGTGAAAAGCGAGATGTCGATGTTCGCCCGCTCGACGCCGAACACCACCATGGTGGAGGTGCACGCCAAAGCCATCGTCGCTGCATTGCTCGCCGACCGCGCCGCGGGCAGGGCGAAAAGTGTGAGCACGAACGCCAGGCCCATGAACCAGCCCACGATGGCCGTATCGGCCGCGTCCAGCGGTATCCAGGACAGCGATATCCAGATGGGCGGATAGTTGGTGGGGCGGAGCAGAGGGTCGCAATAGGTGGTCTCGATGACATCGAGACCAAGCCGCGTGCATTCCCAGGCGGCAAGCGGCTGGGCGATATCGAGAAACGGTGTCTTGAACGGGAGAATGCCGTAATTCGACAGGATCGACGCGTATAGCGTCTGGTGCCCGGCCATGTAGAGCCAGGTCATGACAAGAAAGAGCGCCATGGCCGCAAGCGGCGGGGCGATCCGGTAAATCAACGGCCTGCGAAACACTATCTGGCAACCATCAGGTCTCGGGCCCACGTCCTGAACCTCGTTCCGGTGTCCGTAAACCACACAAACACGGCGATCAAGGCTGCGAATCGGGCCATAACCGCCCACCACAGAAGTTCCCGGAGTGTCCAGAACACGATGTCGAGGATGATGCCGGCGCTCCCGCCAATGGCGAGGAAAGCGATCATTCTTTCAAGGTGGCGGAACAGGTCGCCCCACAGGAGAAGCATGACGCCAATCAACAAGGCGCGGCTTTGCCCGCCCCGCACAAGCGTTACCAATCCCGGCAGGGCCGCGAGCAGGAAGATCGCCCGGTAGCTGGCATTCTGCGCGGCAATGAAGCAGCCGAGCACGATAACCATGCCGCCGATCATGAAAATTGCTTCGCGGGCCGGCACGAGCGGCCAGCGCCGGGCGTCGGCTGCGGCCGAACGGCTGGCGATCCACGCGGCGGCTGCGACGAGCACGGCCATGGTCAACCATCCCGTCGCCGGCAGCGGCGCCCTGAGCGCGGCGGACTCCGTGTGTCCGACCATCTGGCTCACAAGCAGCGGCAGGTTGCGGGCGCCGAACACGTCGTAGAGCGGTGGCCAGGCGGGCGCCAGTTGCACGGCCTCCCGGACTTTGTCGCCGGACCCAAGCAACACGAGGCCAAGCGCGGCGAGTGCGGCGGCGGCGGTGGCCACCGCGATCCAGAAACGTTCGCGGACCACGAGGCCCAGCAGCGTCACGGGATAGAACTTCACCGCGGCCGCGACCAGGAAGGCGCCATAGCCGAGCGCTCGGGCGGCGCCGCGCCCGGACAGGTGCCACAGTCCAAGGATCGTGATCACGAACACGATGACGTCCACATTGGCGCGTTCGACGGCAAAGGCCGCGGCCGTCGAAAGAACGGCGGCGCAGCGCAGGCCAAGCTCGCCCCATAATTGCGCCGGAGGCAGGAGGCAGAGTGATGCGAGGAAGGCCGCCATCACGGCCATGCCAACCACCACCGTGTCTTCCGGGCCTATCGGCAGAAGGGCGGCCTTCAGGAGAGTGGGCGAGTAACTGTAGTAGCCGCCGCCCATGCAGGCGTTCGGCACAAAGACGTCGGCGCCCTGACGCCAGCAATCCATTGCCAGCAGCACCGCCTCGCTGTCGATGAACAGCCGGTCGCCAGGCTGAATGCCCCACCATTGGAGAATGGACTGATACGGCGCCCCGAGCCACGCGATGAGCGCCATGACGCCGAAAGCGGCCAAGCCGATCAGGCTCGGGCCGCACCGGGCAACAAGGCTGTTGGCGGGGAAGTCGGGCGCCGTCATCGGCATGGATGTCCGCGCATGCCGGTCATGACCTGCAGAACAGGCCGATCTGTGCGGCGATATACTCGATCTGTGCCTCGCCCAGGCCCGGATAGACGCCGACCCAGAAGGTGTCGTTCATCACCTGGTCGCTGGCGGACAGGTCGCCGGCCACGCGGAAGTCGCGCCCGGCCATGTAGGGCTGGCGGGTCAAATTGCCGCCGAACAGGTTGCGGGTGCCGATGCGCGCCGCATTGAGGTGGGCCACCAGCCCGTCGCGGGTGACGCGCCTGCCGGCCCGCACGGTGATCGGAAAACCGAACCAGGACGGCTCGGAACGGGGTGTCGCCTCGGGCAGGATCAGCACATCCTGCAGCGGCTCGAGCGCCTGCCGCAGCCGGGCGAAATTGCGGCGCCGGTCGGCGACGAAACCGTCCAGCCGGTCCAGCTGGGCAAGGCCCACCGCCGCCTGCAGATCGGTCATCTTCAGATTGTAGCCCAGATTGCTGTAGATATATTTGTGGTCGTAGCCTGCCGGCAGGCTGCCCAGTTGCCAGCCGAAGCGCTGCTTGCAGGTGTTGTCGGCGCCCGGCGCGCACCAGCAGTCGCGGCCCCAGTCACGGATCGATTCCAGCGCCCGCTTCATGTGGCTGCTGTTGGTGAACACCGCGCCGCCTTCGCCGGTGGTGATGTGATGGGCGGGGTAGAAACTCAGCGTGCCCGCATCGCCGAAGCCGCCCACCGGCTTGCCGTCATAGGTCGCGCCGAACGCGTCGCAGCAATCCTCGATCACCTTGAGATCGTATTTCGCGGCCAGCGCCATGACCGTGCCCAGGTCGAACGGATTGCCCAGCGTGTGCGCCGCCACGATGGCGCGGGTGCGCGGCGTGATCGCCGCCTCGATCCTGTCGGGCCGGATGTTGTAGGTGGGGATGTCCACGTCGACGAACACCGGCACCAGCCCGTTCTGCAGGATCGGGTTCACCGTGGTGGGGAAACCGGTGGCGCAGGTGATCACCTCGTCGCCCGGCCGCAGCGCGTCCTTGCCGATCATGCTGCTGGTCAGCGCGGTCACGGCCAGCAAATTGGCCGACGATCCCGAATTGCAGCTCAGGGCATAGCGCGCGCCCAGCGCCGCGCACAGGCCGGCCTCGAAGGCGTCGTTGAACCGGCCCGTGGTCAGCCAGAAGTCGAGCGCCGCGTCGACCAGCGTGGTCATCTCCGGCGCGCCATAGACCTTGCCCGACACCGGCACGGGCGACCGCGCCGGGTCGAAACCGGCGGGGGCATGGGCCACCTCGGCATAGCGGGCCACCAGGCGCAGGATCTCGTCCCGCAACGCCTCGGCCTCGGTCCTGTCTTCGGGCCGGGCGCTCATTGGGCGGCCTTCATGGCCAGGCCGCCATGGCGCTCGATCTGTCCGCGGCTGACCGCGCGCATGTCGTCGCCCCGCTGGCAGGCCCGGAACCAGGCGACGGTCTCCGTCAGGGCATCCGCCAGCGGCAGGGCCGGCGTCCAGCCCAGTTCACGCCGCGCCTTGTCCGAGGACAGGCGCAGCATGTGCGCCTCGTGCGGCGCATCCGGCTGCGGCGCGACCTGGATCTTTGCGCCGTCGCCCCACAGGTCGCACAGCATGCCCGCCACTTCCCGGACCGTGACCTCGCTTGCCGCATCGGGGCCGAAGTTCCAGGTTGCCGGTGCCGTGGGACGGGTCCGCGCCAGGTGCTCGGCGGCCAGCAGATAGCCGCGCAGCGGATCGAGCACGTGCTGCCATGGCCGGACGGCGCCGGGGTTGCGCAGCACCGGTTCCTGCCCGGCAAGCAGGCCGCGCATGATATCGGCGGCCAGCCGGTCCACCGCCCAGTCGCCGCCGCCGAGCACGTTGCCCGCGCGGACTGTCGCAACGGCGCAGCCACGGGCGGCCAGGAACGAGTGGGCATAGGCGGCCGTCACCAGTTCGGCGGCGCCCTTGCTGCTGCTGTAGGGATCGCGCCCGCCCATGGGGTCGCCCTCGCCATAGGGCAGCCGGCCCGTGTCCTCGGCATAGCATTTGTCGCTGGTCACCACGACCGCGACGGTCACGCTGGGGGTGCGCCGCACCGCCTCCAGCAGGTTCACCGTGCCCATGACATTGGTGGCGTAGGTGCCGACCGGATCGGCATAGGACGCCCGCACCAGCGGCTGCGCCGCCAGGTGGAACACGATGTCGGGGCGGAACGCCGCCATGACGCGCTGCAATGCGTCCGGATCGCGCACGTCGCCCACATGATGTTCGGCGATCTCGCCGATCCGGCACAGCGCGAACAGGCTGGGGTCGGTGTCGGGCGGCAATGCATAGCCGGCAACCTCGGCGCCCAGCCGATCCAGCCACAGGCTCAGCCATCCGCCCTTGAAGCCGGTATGGCCGGTGACCAGCACCCGCTTGCCGCGCCAGAACGACGGCTGCGGAAACGCGCTCACGGCGTCTTGCGCCATGTGTGCCACGGCGCCGCGCCGCTGTCCCACAGCTGCTCCAGGTGGCGCAGGTCGCGCAGCGTGTCCATGGGCTGCCAGAAGCCGGCGTGCCGCCAGGCCATCAGGTCGCCCTGGCGCGCCAGCGCCTCCATGGGCTCGTGCTCCCAATAGGTGCCGTCGCCCGGGATCAGGTCCAGCACGCCGGGCGACAGCACGAAATAGCCGCCGTTGATCAGGCCGCCTTCGCCGCTGGGTTTTTCCTCGAAGCGCTCGACCCGGTCGCCCTTGATGTTCAGCGCGCCGAAGCGGGCGATCGGCGTCACCGCCGCGACGGTCGCCTGCTTGCCGTGATTGCGGTGGAAGGCGATCTCGCGGGCGATGTCGATATCGGCGACCGCGTCGCCATAGGTCATGCAGAACAGTTCGTCATCGCCCAGATAGGACCGGACACGGCGCAACCGGCCGCCGGTCTGCGTGTCCAGGCCGGTATCGACCAGCGTGATCCGCCAGTCCTCGGCCTCGTTCCGGTGCACGGTCAGGCCCGAGCGCAGGTCGATGGTCACATCGCTTTCGCGCAGCGCATAATTGAAGAAGTATTCCTTGATCAGCGCGCCCTTGTAGCCCAGGCAGATGATGAAATCGCGCACACCGGCCTGTTCGTAGATCTTCATGATGTGCCACAGGATCGGCCTGCCGCCGATCTCGATCATGGGCTTGGGCCTGGCGTCGGTCTCCTCGCTGAGCCGCGAGCCGCGCCCGCCGGCCAGGATCACGGCCTTGATGGTGCCAGATTGTGCCTCAGCCATGAAACGGCAGCCCGCCCGTCGATAGTGGAATAACCTTGCCTCTGTCGCAAACCTACGGCAATTCGGGATGCACGGCCAGTAGGCGGGGAGCCTGGATTTCGTGTATCGGCATGGAAACGCGCCGGGTGCCAGCATTCAGCAATGGGCAGCGAGAGGCATATCATGCGGGAGCGAATTGCAGGCAATTGCATCTGTTGCGGCTCCAGCCGGCTTCAAAGGTCGCCGGCCATCCTGATGCCGTTTGTCGCGCACCGGGTTTTCGGCTGGGTGCCGGTGGAGATCGACGACAGCTGGGGGCTGCGCACGATCCCCAACGGCCATGCATATTCGATCTGCAATTCGCTTTGCTGTGAAGAGTGCGGGATGCTGTTCCTCGACATCCGCTTCACCGACACCGAGATGGAGGCGCTCTATCGCGGCTACCGGCAGGAGGAGTACACCGCGCTACGCGAGCATTACGAACCTGGCTACCGCGCGCGCAATGACGCGCTCAACGCGGGTGACGCCCACATTCCCCATGTCGAGGCGTTCCTGTCTCCATTTCTCGCCAATCGCCTTCGCGTGCTGGACTGGGGCGGCGACACCGGCATCAACACGCCCTTCAGGGACAGGGCGGAGCTGTTCCACGTCCATGACATCAGCGCGAAGGCCGTGGTTGCGGGGGCGACGAGCGTGGACCTGGAAACCGCGCGCTTGATCGGCTACGACCTGATCGTCTGCAGCAATGTGCTGGAGCACATTCCCTGGCCTCTGGACCTTCTCGCCCAGATCACCGCCTGCATGGGCGACGCGACAATCCTCTACATCGAGGTGCCGCACGAGGAGTTGGTCAGGCTCCACGGCGGGCAGGGCGATCTCTGTACGAGGAAGCGGCACTGGCATGAGCACATCAATTTCTTTGGCAGGAAATCGCTGATGAGGATGCTCGAAGTGGCAGGCTTGGAGATTCTCAGGCTTGAAGAACTGGCTGATGACGTAGATCATATTATGCCGTGCCAGTTAATGGTGGCATGCAGGCTCTCGGCTGTAGACTCTAAATCTTGAATCGTATCCATAGTGGAGTCCTCGAAAACACTCGCGCTCTCTAGGGGTAAATGAATATTTGAGAGGGTGCATAGCCCAAAAAGGCTCAAACATGTCGGCTATTCGACAGGCGCTGACTTTACTATCGCTCGCCGGTCCGCGGCATTTCCTCAAAGTTGGAACTGGATTGCTGCGCATGCACTGGCGTTATTTCGTCTTTGGGCGCGGCCGGGGGCTTGCAGGAATGTTGCCCCTTGCCACACCGTAAAAAACCAAAGTGCGGTAGTTTTTATGTCAGAAATACCGCCGTACGCAGTGGTGTGGCTCAGACCTTAATAATAATTGCTTGAGCGGTCGTCATCGTCAGTATGCGTTCAGGCTTATCAGAAAAAAACTCGTCAACGGCCTCCCGTGCGCCGGGACACGATGCGTATCCATAATCATCCAAGACTATTATGCCGCCCGAGACTAGACGCGGATAGATAAAATGTAATAAATCCGAAGTGATTTGGTATAAATCTAGATCAATGTGGGCAAAGCAAAAATTATTACTGTCTACTTTCTCGAATGTTTTAGGAATCCAGCCTTTAATGAAACGTATGGACGGATCGTTTCC
Organism: Emcibacter sp. SYSU 3D8; assembly: GCF_039655875.1. NCBI lineage: Bacteria > Pseudomonadati > Pseudomonadota > Alphaproteobacteria > Emcibacterales > Emcibacteraceae > Emcibacter > Emcibacter sp. SYSU 3D8. The sequence goes on from NZ_JBBYXK010000003.1 coordinate 456,013, forward strand.
AAGGAAGGAGCGTACCGATTCAAGCGACGTATCGGAAAAGTCACCGGCCTTATGTCGATCATTGTCCGAGACGTGTTTCATGCCCTCGAATGAATCCAATAGAAATAATCTCCGCCCCGGCTGCAGACCCAGTTGCAGCAAGCGCGCAGTGCCGCCCTTGAAAACGCCTGCCTCTATGACGTCGCCTGGAACGTTCAGAGATTGAGCAAGAAGTTGGTGAAGTGTCCAGCAGCTCTGCACGGAAACCAAGGTATGATTCGAAACATGCGCGTACAATTCTTGAAATTCATGATTCAGCCAAGGCGAGTAATGGGGTTTGTATAATTCAGATTGTGGAATATTTCTGACAATCAGCCATTTGTATAATAATCCCCATAGTATAGGGGGAACAAGCTGCTTGGCTATGGATACCCATGGAAGGCGGCTCGTGTCTATGGTCTCAAGCGGCTTCATCAAAAACCTCCAAACAAATCCGGGCGCGCAAGGATTCAAATACCGCGCCTTTTGGACGCATATCACAATTGGACAGTGCCATAGGTACGCCAATGAAATTGCAGGACCGGGGTAATAGTGGGTGCCGGGTCGCCATATCAACGCTTTATGCCGTCCAGTCCTCGGTCAAGTATCTCGCTCACAAGAATGAGTCTGTGACCTGCGTCTGGATAGAGTCGCAGTATTTCTCGGCTGATTTCCTCGCCGAAATCGACGCTGGCGATCAGTATGGTGCGAGGTGTGCTCCCGAGTGCCGCAGGAGCCTTGACGAGCTTACCCAAGCACATCGACCCGTATTTTGCCGGGTTTTTGTCTATGAAGAAGTCGATCTTTGCCGGATCCAGAAAGTTCGCCAGCACTTCCAGTGCGACACTGCCTGCCCCCCAAACCACGATACTGCCTTCGTGAGCGAATGCCGGGTCTGCGCTCAATAACGTTCTGTCCGGTTGCGGTGGGGCGAAGCGCCTCGCCATAATTCTGAGAGAGTCGGCATATCTGGCATCCAGCCGGGCGCCGGTTGCTACGGCCTGCGCCTCGAAGCCGCCATTTGAGAGCAATCGCAGGAGCGACGACGGAGAAAAGAAGTGCAGATGCGAGATGTTGTCGTCCAGTGGCAATCCCCGATGGCCGGAGCGGTTCGGCACCTCCAGGAAAAGCGTGCCGCCGGGGGAAAGCAGGCCTGACAGCGACTGGATAACGCCCTGCGGATCAGGCAGGTGCTCCAGCAGGTGCGACATCACGATCAGGTCGAAATTGTCGCCCACCTCGCGATCTGCCAGAAGGCGATCCAGCGGCCGGGTATGAAGGCGATCGACATGATTCATGGCCTTTTCCGCCATCGGCGACGGCTCGACAGCTTCGTACCAGCACCCGGGAAAAGCGCGGCGCAGCGTCGCGGCAAGCTCACCGCCGGCGCAGCCGATTTCCAGTATCCGTGGTTCAGAATTCAGGAATGGCGCGATGAATGCAGCCTGGGACTCTTGCCGCTCGAGCGTGGTGACCATCGAGCACATGGCGACCGTCGAATATTCAAATGATGGTGCTTCGAGCCGCCATCCATGAAAACAGTTCCGGCAATAGGCCCGCTCGCCAATAGCCGTCGTCACGATGGACACAGTCTCACCGCCGCAAACCATGCACTGATGATGGGCTGCGGCGGTCATCACGGCTCCAGCAACGGAATGACCATATTCTCGGCCAGTTCCTCCCGCGACAGGAACGGGGCCATGTCTTCAAGCGGCGAGGTCACCATGCGGCCATCGGCCAGCTTGCGCGAACTCAGCTTGGGCGCGAAACCCTGGCCGGGATCGAGCATCACCTCGCACAGCTGCGGCCCTTCGGCCGCGAGCGTTGCGGCGATGCCCCGGTCCAGGTCGCCGGGGTGCTCGATGCGGCGCACGCCAAAGCCCAGCGCCGCGCCCAGCTTGACGAAATCGGGAAAGGTCACGCCGCTCTCGGGGCCGCAGCCGATGATGCTGTCGGGGAAATAGTTCTCCTGGGTCTGGCGGATCGACAGATAGCCGTTGTTGTTCAGCACGAACACCTTCACCGGCAAGCCGAGGCCGGCGATGGTCTGCAACTCCTGCAGGTTCATCATGATGCTGCCGTCGCCCGCCAGGCTGATCACCCGCCTGCCGCTGTTGGCGTAATACGCGCCGATGGCCGCCGGCACGTCATAGCCCATGGAGGCGCTGCCCGAATTGGAGAACAGCCGCTGGCCGGCCTTGATGTCGGCGGCCTGGAAGGTGACGACGCAGGCGGTGCCGTCGCCGGTCACCACCACGTCGTCGTCGGTGATGGCGCCGAACAGGCTGTCGGCGAAGCAATAGGGGTTCAGCGTGCCGGTATTCTTGCGGTAGTCGGGCAGCACCACCGGATAGCGCGCCAGCCTTTCCCTGCACCACGCCACGTAATCGGCGTGGGCGGCCGGCCGCTGGTATCCGGCCAGTTCCTCGCGCAGGACGGTCAGGAATGCGGTCAGGTCGGCGTGGATGGGCAGGTCGATCGACAGGGTGGGCTTTGCCAGTTCGGCCCGGTCGATGTCGACCATGGCCACATGAGCGGCGCGGGCGAACGAGTCCCAATTGTAGCTGATCTGGCGGATGTTCAGCCGGCAGCCCAGCACCAGCAGGAAGTCGGCGTTCTGCACCGCGAAGTTGCCGGGCCGGTCGCCGACGGTGCCGGGCCGGCCGGCATAGAGCGGATGGTCGTTGGCCATCAGGTCGTGGGCATTGAACGCGGTGGCGACGGGTGCGCCGATCCGCGCCGCGACGTCGAGGAACAGGTCGGCGCAACCGGCGATGCGCACGCCGGTTCCCGGCAGGATGCACGGGCGTTCGGCGCCGCGCAGCAGTTCGACGACCTGCCGCGCGGCCTGACGCAGCGCGTCGCCGTCCAGGGCGCCCGCTTCCGTCGGGGTGATGGCGGCGATCCGGTCCTGTCCCGTGGCGGGGTCGAAGCCTTCCAGCGTCTCCGGATCGACCTGGGAGCCCTGGATGTCGATCGGCACGTCGATCCAGACCGGCCCGGGCCGGCCCGACGTGGCCAGATGGATCGCCAGCTCCAGTTCATAACGGATGCGCGAGGCGTCCTGCACCGTCACCGCATATTTGGTGATGCCGTCCACCATGCGGACAATGTCGACCTCCTGGTCGCCCAGCTGGCGCAGGCCGATCGGGAAGTTGCCGGCAATGGTCTCGCGGCGCACCTGCCCCGACACCACGATCATCGGCAGGCTGTCCGTATAGGCGCCGAACACGCCGTTCAGCGCGTTGATGCCGCCGGGGCCGGTGGTCACGTTCAGGATTGCCGCCTTGCCGCCCAGCCGGGCATAGCCGTCGGCCGCCATGGCGCAGCCCTGCTCGTGGTGGAAGCACACGGTCGCCAGCCGCTTCTGGCGGCCGAAGGCGTCGTTGAGGTGCATGGCGCCGCCGCCCGTCACCATGAACACATGGCTCAGCCCCGCATCGGCGAGGCGGAGGGCGATATAGTCGGCAACGCGCATGGTCAGTCCAGTCGGCAGGGAAAAGCAATCGGGCGCCGGCGTGCAGGGTAGCCGCGGCGGCGCATCAGTCCTTCGACGCCAGCCGCAGGCGCGCGTCCGGCTCGGCGGGCAGGGGCGAGACGCCGCGGTCGTCGATCATCCTGCGAAGTGCGGAATCCGCCGAATAGGGGCTGTCGATATCGCCCAGGTTGATCGGCGCGTCCTGTGTCACCGGCGCTCTCAGCACCTCGCCGCGCATCAGTTCGCGGCACGAGAGCTGGCCCTTGAGCAGCGGGATCGCCAGATACACGTCTTCGTCGGTCAGCACATGGCCCGCCGGCAGGTCGGCCCTGGCATAGACGCCGCGCACCAGTTCGTTGAGGTACTTGACCTCCTTCTCCGGCGGAATGCGCTTGGCGGTGCCGGGTGCGCCGCACATCTCCTGCGCCTTCTTGAATGCCTTGAACCACTGGTCGGCCTGCTCGGGCAGGGTGCAATAGGGCGATACCGGCACGCCCTGATAGTCGATGTCCACATGGCGCTCGAAGGTCCGCGCGCCTTTGGCATAGGCCATCATCACCGAGAACTGCCAGTCGGTCTGTTCGTGGGTGGAGAAGCCGATGACGTTGTCGGGATAGCGGTTCTTCAGGAAGTCGATCTGGTTCAGCTCGATCTCGGAATCGTGGGACGGGTAGATCGATACGCAATGATTGAGCGCGAAGGGGATGCCGCGCCGGTTGAAGAAGGTGATCAGGTCGTCCATGTCGCGCAGCGACGAGCCGCCGGTCGAGGCGATCACCGGCTTGCGGGTCGCGGCGATCTTCTCGATCAGGATCCAGTCGCGGATGTCCGAACTCGCCAGCTTGAGGATGTCGACGCCGAACTCCACCGCCTTGTCCACCGAGGTCTCGTCGAACGGCGTCACCATGCTCAGCATGCTCTGGGCGCGCACCGCCTTGACCATGGCGCGCAGCGAGTCCCAAGGCATCTGGGTGGCGACGGTCTTCTTGATGTAGCGGACGTCCTCGCGCTGGCGGTGGTCCTTGTGCACGAAGCTGTCGACGTCGCGGAATTGCAGCTTGATCGACGCGCGGACATTATTGAAGCGCACCACCTGGCCGAAGTCGCCGATGATCTTCAGGCCCCGCTCGAGCGACCCCCAATGGTTATTGGCAAGTTCGAGGACGAACAGGTCCTCGAATATCGCATTCTTCATGCGCTCTCATCCTGTTGCACGTGACGGTTGCCCCGTCGCGCGCTGTTGGCCCAGCCCTTTTCAAGGCCCGCCATGATACAGAACAAACCGCGACTGGTACAACCGAATTGCCGGTTCCCGCCAGAACAGCTGGCAATGTTGATAAAATTTGAAACACGGCTCCAGTAAAGAGACATGAACAAGGCCGAGACGGACAAGAACTGGCGAGACTCCATCCCGCGCCGGCCGCTGCGAACGACATACAGATTTTCTGCTCAGTCCTTGACGATCAGGTGTTCGGCGGCCTCGAACAAGACGTCCCGGGTCAGTTCCGCACTTTTTCCCTCATACCGGTAGGTCGCCATGATGTGGCGGATCATGAAACCGGGATGGAACCGGGCAAGCTGCAGGTTGTACTTCGGATAGAAGCTGCGGATCAGATCATCCACCAGCTCCTGCGAATATTTCATGTTCGCGTCTTCACAGACCTCTTTGAATATCTTGATGTACTCGTCCATCGTCGGCGGCCCGATATAATATTTGTACGGGATGCGCCGCAGCAGGGCCTCGTCCACCAGCGCCGAGGGCGGCTTGTTGGTCGAGAAGATGATCAGCCCGCCAAAGGGCACGGCGAACTTCTTGCCGGTATGCAGGGTCAGGAAGTCGATGCCGCGCTCCAGCGGAAATACCCAGCGGTTGAGGATGTCCTCGACGCGTGCTTCCTGCCGGCCCAGATCGTCGATCAGCAGCACGCCGCTCACCGCCTTCAGGTGCAAGGGCGCCTCGCTGTAGCGCAGCTGCTCGTTGTAGTTGATGTCCAGCATCTTCATGGTCAGCTCGCCGCCGGTAATGGCGATGGGCCGGTGACAGCGCAGCCAGCGTGGATCCCCGGACGGCGTGAACAGGGCCGGCATTTCCGAGGCGGCGTCCTGCGTGTCCCGGTCGGTGGAAATGGACTGATGCAGCGACGGGTCATAGATGTTGATGACCTGCGAGCCGACCGCCAGCGCATAGGGTACATAGATATATTGCTCGAAGCTGTCGGCGATCGCCACGGCAATGGAGGTCTTGCCGTTGCCGGGCTCGCCGTAAAGCAGCAGCGAGCGGCCGGAATTGACGGCGGGGCCGAGACGCTCGACCAGACCTGGCGGCAGTGTCAGGCGTGACAGCGACTTTTTCAGCCGCTCCGTGTCGACGCGGTCGTTGATGATGCGCTGGCGCTCGGCCTGGGCCGAGAATTGTTCCAGGGTGACAGGCGCCGGACCGGCATAGTTGGACAGTTCGAGCGCGCGAATGGCCGCGGTGCGGCCCAGTTCGCTCAGGCCATAGCGCAATTCCGACGACAGGCGGGCCTGGTCGGTGGCACCCATGGATTCCACCAACCGCCGTTCATAGGCAAGGTCCATGAGTTTGTCGACGATGGCGAGCGGCAGCTTGATCTCGTCGGCGACGGCCCGCTTGGTCTCGCTGCCATACGAGAACATGATCTTCAGCATCAGGTCGAGCACGAAGAAACGGTTCAGGCCGGTGTCCTCGATCTTGACGACAGGCGGCACCGAATAATTGAAGAAGCTGTCCAGCCCTTCGCTCGTAATCGCGCCGATGGCCATCAGGCATTCGCCCAGCGGCTGGCCGCTGGCACGCTGGCGTTCAAGTGCAAGTTCAACGTCTTCGGGCCGGATATAGCCAGCCTTCACCAGTTCCGCGCCTAGTGCCACCCGGTGTACTCCTCGAATCCCAAACCGCCCTCGCCCTGATAATGCCACAAATGCGGCGTAGCACCCACAATAGGTGCAGAGAAACTTCCGGGGGACTGGTCTCGATGTTACGCTGTACCCGTTATGGGCGATTTGGGCGCTCCGATTGAGTAAATGCGACAAAAGCTGGCGGCGGGACGACCCCGTGCCTGACGACGCGCTGACTCGTGTCCGCCTTGCGGCGCAAGGAGGTGTCGATGCTCGTCACTGAGTCCTTGGCTGGACTGGATATCGGCGGCGCCGTTGTCTGGGGCGCCACTGCCTTTGTCTCGCTTTACCTGCTGATTACGGTCCGAACCCTTCGGATCTTGTTCGGGACTATTTCGGTGGTGCTGATCGCTCTGGGCGTTGGCGTCCAGACCGGCCTGATCGACATTCCGGGCCCCACGTCGAATATCAGCCGGGCATTTCTGGCCGCCAGCAGCATTCCCATGCTGTTCGCGATCCTGCTGGCGGTGCAGTACCGCAACAAGTCCAACATCCAGGGCCAGCAGCTGGCCGCGCTCAATGCCGACAATTCCCGCAAGAGTTTCCTGCTGACCCAGGCGATCGAAGGCCTCAGCGAAGGCCTGGTCATCATGGACGCGCGCAAGACCGTGCTCTATGCCAACCGGGCAGCCCGCCGCTACATCGATATCGGCCTGTTCCGAGACAAGTTCCTCGAGGCGGCCCGGTATGTGGACCCGCATACGGGCGCCATGCTGCCCAAGAGCAAGCGGCCGTCGACGCTCGCCCTTTCCGGAATGACGGTGCTGGAGGAGGAACTGCTCCTCGCTCTGCCGAATTCCGAACGCGAAGTCAGGCTGCTCGAATCGGCGGTGCCGCTCCATGCCGAGGACGGCAAGGTGGATGGCGCCATCCTGTGGTTCCGCGACATCACCGACGAACGGGATCTGGAGCGCAGGAACCGCGATATCGAACAGCAGCTCGCGCAGGCCCAGAAGCTGGAGGCGGTTGGCCAGTTGGCCGGCGGCATTGCCCACGACTTCAACAATTTGTTGCAGGTGATCATGGGCAACATCGACTTCCTGCTCGAGGGCAAGGAGGCCGATACATCGCCGGACACCCGGTTCCTGAAGCAGATCAAGATGGCGGGCGATCGCGGCTCGCAGCTGACCCGGCGCCTGCTCGCGTTCTCCAAGGGCCAGCCCGACAACCCCGTGTCCGTAGACCTCAACGATCTGATCCAGGGCGTCACGCCGCTTCTGGAGCGGACCCTGGGCGGCAAGGTCAAGATCGACGAGATCCTGGCCGATGGTCTGGGCAACACGGTGATCGACCCGAACGCCTTCGAGAACGCGCTGCTCAACCTGGCCGTGAATGCGCGCGACGCCATGCCCGGCGGCGGCATTCTGAGCATCACCAGCCGCGCCGTCGCCGTCGAGGAAGGCGGCGCCGAGACGATGCCTGGCCTGGCGCCGGGCCGCTATATCGTGCTCGAGGTTCGCGACACCGGCGTGGGCATGTCCCCGGAGGTCAGGCAGCACATCTTCGAGCCGTTCTATACCACCAAGGCCCATGACGCGGGCAGCGGCCTGGGACTGGCCATGGTTTACAGCTTCGTCCAGCGCTCGGGCGGCACGATCCGGGTCGACAGCGAGCCTGGCCGCGGCACCGTCTTTACCATGTGGCTGCCAGAGGTCGAGGCCGCCGCCAAGCCGGCTGCGCAATCATCCGTCGTTGCCGCCATGCGAAAGGGTGAGGAGACCGTGCTCGTCGTCGATGATGACGACGATGTCCGCAACATGATCGTGCAGATGGTCGAGTCCATCGGTTACAAGGTTTACTCGAAGGACAACGCCGTCGAGGGCCTTCTATTCCTTCAGCGCCATCCCGAGGTGGAGATTCTGCTGACCGATGTGGTCATGCCCGGCGCCTACAATGGTCTGCAGTTCGCCGACCGTGCCATCAAGGCCAAGCCGGACCTTCGGGTCGTGATCACCACCGGCTATGCCGAGAAGTTCGACAAGGAACTCTCGGGCATGGGCGATCACGCCAGCGTTCTGCTGAAGCCCTTTACCAAGGACGACCTGGCGGCCACGGTTGCGCGCCAGACACCGCGCGCTCAAGCCCAGGTCGCCTGAGCGCCGTCTCGCTTATCGCCGTTTCACAGTATACCAGTCCAGCGTTCGGCGGATGGCGTCCCGGGTCGGGATGCCGGCACGCAGGCCAAGTTCCCCCGCACTTCGCGTCAGGTCCGGCAGGTAGATGTCCGCCGTCGCGCCCGGCTGGGCCGCGCCGCGTATCTCGACGCCGGTATCGCCTGCCGCCGCGCTCACCAGGCGGGCCAGCTCCGCGACCGTCATCGCCTCGTCGCCGCCCACATTGTAGGGCCGGCCGCTCTTTCCCCTGACCAGAACCGTCAGCAGCCAGATGGCAAGATCGGCCCCGTACAGATAGGAGCGCACCGCCGTACCGTCGCCGGCCACCCCGATCTTGCGGCCGGCAAGGGCGTCACCGACGAAGTTGCCCATGGCCTGCCCGCCGTCGAGCGGCAGGTAGGCGCCGGTGAAGGCAAAGCAGCGGGCGATGGCCGCCCTGAAGCCGTGCTGTTCACTGCCGGCCGCGAGCATGGTCTCCGTCATCCGCTTGGCTTCGGCATAGACCGCACGATAGACGGTGTAATCCGCCGCGCCCGCCGGTCCTTCAGCGGATGCGCCGGACGATGGCGGGTCCAGGGGGCGATAGACGGCGCCGGACGAGGTCAGCAGCACCGCCTCGGTGCCGTGCGCCGCAGCCAGATCGATGATATGGCGCGTACCGCCAATGGCAGTTCCTATGTGCCGGCTGGCGGCGTGCCCGGCAGCACCCTCGTTGGCCGCATGGATGATATGGGTGAACCGGTGGCCGTGATCATCGAACGATGCGACGTCGCCGGACAGGACCGTGAGATTGGGGTGGACGCCCAGGTGGCGGCCCCGTCCGGCCAGAAAACGAGGTCCATCGCGGCTGAGCATCGTTACCCGAAGGCTCAGGTCGTGCGCCGTGCTGGCCCATAACAGGCCTTCGACAAGCCACATGCCGAAAAAGCCGGTGGCGCCGGTGACCAGGATCGATGCGCCGGCCAGCGCGCCGCGCAGCGGGCGCACACCGGCGCCGATATAGTCGAGGTCGTTCCTGAACAGGCTGAAGCCGTCGGGGATCATGGCGGACCCCGGCGGTCGGGAAGATAGCGCCGCGCCGCTTCGAACTTGTACCAGATCGGGCCGGGTTCCGGCGCGGCGTCAGGGCTGCACGTTCCCGGGCGCCGCCACAGGCAATCCTGCCGGTGCGCTTTGCCGGCGCGGTCCCTGTCGCCCGCAAAGCAGGCGGTCAGTTCATAGGACGGATCTGGAACCGCCGTGCCGCGTTCCGCCACGATGACGTTGTAGGCGGCGGATTCTCTGGGCAGCGTTGCGGCGGTGGTGTCGTACAGCCGCATGCCGCGCGGCAGCGAAGTGTGTCCGCCGGTGGTCGTCCAGAACATCTCATAGATGCCGACCCCGCAGGCCGCCGGATCCCGCGAAATAGCGTCGAAAGCCAGCAATTGGGAACGCGCGCGGGTCCACGGAATCTTGAACATGTCGGATGCGCCGATCGACAGCGACAATACAGACCAGCCCAGCAGCAGGGTGCAGGCAAGCGTCGCCCGCCCGCCCGTTCGCAGCTTGCGGGTCTCGATGACACGCCCGGCGATCCAACTCGTGCCCACGCCCGCCAGCACGGCCAGCAGCGGCATTGCCGGATAGATGAAACGATATTCCTTATGCGCGACGAACGAATGGGTGAGGAAGATGGTCAGCGCGACCAGCAGCAGCAGGGGAAGGCGGCGTGCGCCAATGCCGATGGCGGCGGCAACCAGAAGAAATCCGATCGGACCCCAGACCTGCAGCGGCATGACAAGCAGCGTGGCGAACGGGCTTACGCCCGCGCCCTTGCTGACGCCGACGACCACGTTGAGCCAGAAATTGAGCCAGATGGACTGGAGCGGCATACCCAGCGTCACCCAGTCCAGCGCCGCCTGAACGGCCACGGGCAGTAACGCGCCCGCCAGGAATACCGCCCAGGGACGCCAGCCTCGCGTCCCGCAAATGCCGAGCGCCGCGACGGCCAGCGCGGGCGACAGGTGAAAGCGTAGGATGAACGCCACGCCGAACATCACGCCGGACCAGAACAGCCGCCGGCGCGACACCGCGGCTTCGGTGCCCGGATAGGCCAGATACAGCCCGAGCACCATGAAGTTGGCGGCAACCACTTCGGTCAGCGTGTGGTTGGACATGTAGACCAGGTCGATCCAGACCGCGCAGAAACCGGCCGCAACAAAGCCGCCTGTGCGCCGGGATACGGCCCGGCCCCAGCCATAGGCGCAGGCGACCGGTATGCAGGAAGCCGCCGCCATGAAGATGGCGATCGGCAGGTTGACCAGCCACGGTGCGTCGCCCATCAGCGCGCCCAGCCACATCAGCGCGGCGAAGAAGCCGGGCAGCAGCCACGATCTGATGCCGACATGCCATTCCCAGCTCATCAGCCCGGTGCCGAAGGCCAGCCGGTGGGCGGGTTCGGTAACCTGAAAAATCTCGTCGGGATAGACAATGTTGGGAAGCAGATAATGGACCGCCAGCCTGATGGCGAAGGCAGCAGCCATCACCATGACAAGCTCGGGAGGGACGGTCATTGACCGCCGGGGCGTCATCGCACGCCCTGCGTCCGTCATGTCGTCGTTACGGCCGCTGGCGTCGCCGAACAGTTGCAAGTCTCCAGGTCTCCGGTGAGATTGCCGCCCAGGAGCCGAGAGTAGCCATTCCCCTTCTTCCGGACAACGCCGTCGCGGCCGACCGGTTGCCGGCGTCAGTCGTCGGTGGTGATTCGCCGTTCGGACTTGATGGCCTGGTAGGCCGTGTTGAGCCGCTGCGAAATCTCCGCGAGCACCTTGATCAGCGCCTGCGGCGGGTTGCGGTGAAGGAAATGGTCCGGATGGCACACCGAGATCTGCTGATGGAAGGCGCGCTGGACAACATCCATCTCGTCGCTGCGCCGGACACCCAGCAGGAAGTAAGGATCGGTTTGCGACATGTAGTGGCTGACATTGCAGATTTCAAAAACCTGCAGCACGGCGGTCTTGGCATGCAGCGTGGTCTTGCCATCGACGTTCTCGAACGGCAGGAAGGCGCGGGCGTCGTTAAGGACGTCGGACACGCGCGTGCCCCGGCCTGCATACATGTAGCCGAACAGGCTGACACCGGTGCTCAGCTGGACTTCGACCAGGATGCGCTGTTTCTCAACGTGTTGCTGATTCTGCATCGCCGCTCGAACTTCCAATAAAGGCAAACGGTTGACGACCCCTGATCGCCACCGAGCGAGCATCGGCCATGTAAGAACGGCAAGTCAAACTCAATAGCACGCCGTTCCGCCAATCGTGAACGAGGGATCAGGTGGTGTTGTCGGGCACCAGCCGCGGCGATGTCAGGCTGGACTGGATCCGAGCAAAAATGGAGACCAGATCGGACATGTTGTTCACCGGCGAGGTGCAACTGCCGCCGCTGGCGAAGAACTTGTCATCGCTCGATGCAATCGCCTTCATGGTGTTGCAGGGCGAGATATAGGGGCTGTCCCTGTTGCATCCGCCCGAGGTGGGCGCGCTGTAGGCGACGGCATAAATCCAGGTCTTCGTCGTTGCATCGTTTTTGGCCGCCGCGGCGGCGTTCACCGCCTGCTGGCACTGATCGTCATACTTGGCGCTTCCGACCTTGCTGGAGGTCGCCCCAGCATCGCCGTCGCTGAGCAGGATGATGATCGCCTGCGTGCCGGTTGTCGCGTTGGCGAGCAGTTGCGTCTGGGCTGCGCTGATCACGTCGGCGAAATAGGTGCCCTGACCGCCTGGCGTGCCCATGCCCTGGGCGCAGCCCGAACCGCCCCCGCCGAAGGCGCGCACCAGGTTCGATCCGGTCACCAGCGTGGTCGATGCGTCGCTGGCCTTGTAGTCGTTGGACAGCGCAACGATCGAGTAGGTGGGCGAGGCGTTGTACGCGACCGAGGATGCCTCGTCGGTGCTGCAATTGTAGTGCTTGGTCTTGGTGGCGGAACTGACGCCGGGAAATGTCATCAGCCCGACCTGATCCATCGAGGGATACATGCCCTTCAGCAATTGCTGACCGCCCAGCTTGGCGCAGGTGATGCGTGTCTGGGTCGTGCCGTTGCAATTGCCGTCATTGGTGTCCATCGAGCCGGTGGTGTCGATGATCAATATGATGTTGTAGGGTTTGGGCTGGTTGCCGGCGGCGCTCGCTGTCGCCTGGACGGTGATGTCGGCGGTGTTCTTGCCGAAGATGCGGGCAAAGAACAACGGCACCGTGGCCGTCTGCATCACGGTGATGGCATTCGCCGGCGGGGTGCCGGCGCAGGGCAGCCCGGTCGAACTCAGGCACTTCAGCAGCGGATAGCCGCTGACCATGGTGACCGTGACCCCGGGTGAGACATTCTTGTTGCCGCTGGTCGCGCTGTAGCTGTTGGCCGTGGATACGGCCGATCCCTGATAGATATTCTGCGCCCCCGCCAGGGCGGACTGGTCGGTCGCGTTCTGCAATTGCCGCCGGACGTTGTAGATATACGAGATATCGACGACGATCGCGGTGACGCCGAGAAGGGCGATCATGGCAATGGCCACGATGATCGCTACCGAGCCCTTTGTGTCGGCGCAAGCCCTACGCAGGAGCGACATGATCTACCTCATTCGATACGGATGGTGGTAGTGCTCGAAAGCGAGCAATTTGGCATGAAGTTGGTGCCGTAGACGATCAGGCTGGTGCAATTGTAACTTGCCATGAACTCAGCATCCTGGCCTTGCGCGGAAGTCAGCTTCGTTTTGCAATTACTGTCACTGACGCAGGGGGCGCCGTTTATCTTCAGGCTGATTGTGCTGAAGTTTCCCTGAGTGAGCCCCGGCGCGGAACCGAAGAGCGCGGTTCTTGTCGATGTCCAAGGCGTATCGGAGCCGCGGGAAATCGCCAGGGTCCGGCCTGCGACGCGCACGCCCTCGGTCACCTGGATGTAGTTGTTGATCATGATGCCGAACTGGAACATCCCGATCAGCATCAGGAAAAGAACCGGCGCCAGCAGCGCGAACTCGACAACGGCGGACCCCGTTCTCTCGCGCCGGAAGCGCAGAGCAGACAGGGTCGGTGCAAGACGCAAACGGGTTCGATTCGTTGCCATCACGTGTGCCGCACGATTCATTATGCGGCCACAATATTCCTGAATGTCGGCGAAATCTATTAATTACTGAAGAGCGCGGAATCGCGTCAGGTATACGGCATGCATATCCCTTAAGATGGCGCGGTTGGAAGATTATGCGGGAAATCAAAAATGCGTCAAAAACATGGTAAAACTTAAGTACTATTTGTTGTAAATAACTAAAAAAAATACCGTGTCCGTATCTTCAGCCATGATAATTGATACATATTTTTAATTAACAAATCGGATAGGGGAATAGTTTGGTCTTCTATGCTGAGTCAGTACGCCCGCGCCGCGCCACGGGCTGGATTTATTTCAATTTTTATCAATGTATCTGACTAATCTGAAAGGATTATGTGCCGTGGAGGGAAAGCCACCTGTTTCGCGCCCCCAGGGTCGGCCGGTGCGGCATGAGGGCGGGTCGGCGCTTTCTAGGCCGAGGAAGTCAGGCTAGTGTGTTGGTCCAACGAGGAGCGGGGCGACGGTGGCAGTCGAGACGGACGGTTTGGCGAAGAAGTATGTCGGCGCCTGCATTCTGGTGTGGTCGCTGGCGCTATCCGGTTGCCAGTCCGGCTCTGCGCCGGCCGCGAAAACGCAGGGGCTGCGTCAACCGGACAAAGGGCTGGTCACGGCCACGCTTGCCAGCGCCGCGGAACGGTCGGGCGATCTGGTGTCGGCGCAGGGCTTCTACGGCCAGCTGATCGCCAGTGGCAATGCCAGTGGACAGATTTACGAGCGGCGGGGCGAGATCCTGCTGACTCTGGGCGCGCCGAACGAGGCCGCCGCAGTTTTTGCGGCAGCCTTGAAGGCGGGCTACGACAGCCCGATCATCCGGCGGGGAAATGGCCGGGCCCTTGCATGGCTGTCTCGGCCCGAAGCGGCCCTGGTTCAGTATGATTCGGCGCTGGCCAGCAATCCGCTTGACGTCAAGGCGATGAACGGGCGCGGCGTCTGCCTTGACATGCTGGGACGCCATGACGCCGCGCAGGCTCAGTACAAGTCAGCCATGGCGCTGGCATCCACGAACCAGTCCATACAGAACAACCAGGCCATGTCCTACGCCCTTTCCGGCAAGGTGCCGGAGGCGATCGATATCCTGGAGCGCATTTATGCCTCCGGCACCTCGACCATTCAGCACCGGCAGAATCTTGCGCTGCTCTATGGGCTGCTCGGCAAGACGGAAAAGGCTCAGGCGCTGGCCAGCCAGGACCTGTCGCCCGATGACGTGGCCAGCAACATGGCAACCTATGCAACCATGCAGGTGCTGTTCGATGCCGAACAGAGCACATCGGTGGCAATGTCGCAGTCTGCATCGCCTGCGGCTGCGGCCGTTTCCGCGCCCGCCCGACCAACGGCCGCAACGCCGGAAGCCAAGCCGTCGGGTCAGGTGGCGGCACAGCCCATGCCGGCTGTGCCAGCCGCGCCACCACCGGCTGCGCCGCCCGACGGCGCCGCGCCTGCCAGTTCCGAAAAGGCGGTCGAGGCCGCGGCGCCGCCTGCTCCCCCAGCCCAGGCATCGACCTCCTCACAGGCTGCCGGATCACCGGCATCTCCTGCAACGGTAGCCGAGGCTGGCCCCACGGCACCCGTGGCTGCTCCTGCGGCGCAATCGGAGCGGAAGTCCCAGCCCGTGCGAGTGAGGCAACCCTGGGTCGTCGACCTGGGTGTATTCGAAACCGATGTGGCGGCGCGCGACGTCTGGCAGCAGGTCAGGCAGCAGGCAAAATTCGCCCAGGCAGTGCATTATCTGGAACCGGAAGGGATCGGAAGACGGCTGCTGGCGGGGCCATTCTGGGGGGACGAGGATGCACGCGGCGCCTGCCTGGCGGTTCGCGGTGCGGGATTGGCATGTGAGCCGCGGCAGGCTTCGGCTGTCAGGACCGAGAGTGCAGATCCGCCGCCGGCCGATTCCGGCCAGCCCTGAGGCCCGGAAGCTAGAACGCGTCGAGCGACTTGATGACGGCCGGTCCCAGCAGCACCGCGAACAGCGACGGCAGGATGAACACCACCAGCGGTACGGTCAGGATGGCGGGCAAGCGCGCGGCTTTGGCTTCCGCCTTGAGCATGCGCTGTTCCCGGAAATCGCTTGCGAGGACGCGGAACGACTGTCCGAGCGGTGTGCCGTACCGTTCCGTCTGGCCGAGCGTGTTGACCACGGATTCGATGGACGTGGTGCCGGTCCGGTGCAGCATGTTGTCCAACGCCTCCTGCCGACGGGGCAGGATGTTCAACTCGACCGAGGTCAGCATCAGCTCGTCGGCAAGCACCGGATGGCTTTGGCCGATTTCGCCCGATACCCGCTGAAACGAGGCATCGAGTCCCAGTCCGGCCTCGGTACACACCACCATGAGGTCAAGCGCATCGGGCAGCGCGCGGTCGAGCTTTTCCTTGCGCTTCTTGACGACCCATCCGACCACCCATTCCGGCAGCTTGAACCCGAGGAACGCAAACAGGACGAGCCCGCCCAGCTTGACGATCTGCGGCCTGTCATGCAGCGCCGGCACCGTGTTGTAGAGCAGGAAGGCGATGACCACCCCGACCAGCGGCATAATGGCGCAAATGAAGATATAGATGCCCAGCGCCTCGGTGGACCGCCACCCGGCCTGGGAGAGAAATCGGCGGGTCTTGGTCGCCTGTTCGGTCTGGGCGCGGCGCAGGTTCGAACCCAGGCGGTTGAACAAGCTGACGGTCTGGAACTGGCGGCGCACCGAGCTCTTTGCCTGGGCTGCGGTCTCGCGCCGGTAGACCGAATCCTTGTGGCTCGCCATCTCCCGCATGCGCTTGGACAGGTGGTCTCGCTCGATCAGGTTCACCCAGACCAGGAAGACCGCCGCCATGATGACCACCATGGCGCCCACGGCAGCCAGTTCGGTGCCCGAGGCATTGGCGAAGAAGTTGCTGATGGCGTTCAAAAGTCGAATTTCACGATTTTGCTCATCACGAAGAACCCGATTCCCAGGCTGCCGCCAGCGAAGTACAGCACCTTGTGACCCGTCGGATCCGTGAACAGCACGTTGATGTAGTCGGGGTTAAGCACCGTCAGCGCGCCGACCACCAGGAAGGGCAGGCTGCCGACGATCATCGCCGAGGCGCGGGCCTCGGACGTGAGCGCGTGAATCTTCAGGTGCATCTGCTGCCGCAACCGCAGCAGCCGCGACAGGTTGGTCAGTGTCTCGCCCAGATTGCCGCCGGTCTCCTGGGTGATCGACAGCGAAATGGCGAGGAACGCGAAGTCGCTGATGCCGATCCGCTTCACTGAGCGGGCAAAGGCTTCGTCGAGCGGGATGCCGATGCGCATCTGATCGCTGATCTTGGTGAATTCGACAGCGGCCGGACCCTTGAGGTCGCGGGAGATCGCAAAGATCGCCTCGGACACCGGCAGTCCCGATTTGACGCTGCGGACGATCAGGTCGATGGCATCGGGCAGGTCCTTCAGGAAGCGCTTGGCGCGCTTCTTGCCGGCCGAGGAGACAAAATAGCTCGGCAGCGCAATGCCAATGGCAATCGCCGCCAGCAGTGCCAGCACCAGGGGGATTTTCAGCATCACCGCAAACAGCAGTAACGCGAACAGCGACAGGCAGGCGGCGATGATCAGCATGGTCGACACGCTGATATTGAGGCCCGCGCGCTCCAGTCTCAGGGTCAGCAGATCGATATTCGGCAATATCGAGCCAATTCCACCGCCCTGTGCAGCCTTCGAGGCGCGGCGCTGGTTGGCGGCGGCCTTCAGGGTGGGCAGCGACGGATCGGTCTTCTTGCCGGAACCTGTTACGGGCAATCCGCCGGTAGCGGCCACCTGGGACAGGCGCTTCTGCAGCCTGCGTTCGTCTGCGGAGCCGATGGCCATCAGCAACAGCGTCACCAGGATCGCGACGCCGGCGCCAAGGATCACAAAGAGAGAATTCGCCTGCAGGAATTCAATCATTGCGGGTTCTCGTTGAGGGCGGCCAGCAGCACGCGGTCGTAGCCGAAATAGCCGGCCTTCTTCAGGAAGGCAGGCCGCAGACCGGTGTACCTGAAGTCGCCGACCAGTCGCCCTTCATGCAGCGCGCCGCCATAGTCGAATGTGAACAGGTCCTGCATCAGGATGACGTCGCCCTCAAGGCCCAGGACCTCTGAAATCTGCGTGATCCGGCGGATGCCGTCGCGCATGCGCTCGATCTGCACGATCATGTCGATGGCATTGGCGATCTGGGTGCGCAGACCGCGCTCACTCATGGAATGACCGCCCATGGAGATCATGTTCTCGATCCGGATCAGCGCCTCGCGGGACGAATTGGCGTGCACCGTACTCAGCGAACCATCGTGGCCGGTGTTCATGGCCTGCAGCATGTCGATGGCTTCCTCGCCGCGAATCTCGCCCAGGATGATGCGGTCGGGACGCATACGCAGGGCGTTCTTCACCAGGTCGCGCATGTTGATTTCGCCGCGACCCTCGATGTTCATGGGCCGGGTCTCGAGCCGCACCACATGCGGCTGCTGCAACTGAAGCTCCGCGGCGTCCTCGATGGTGACGATCCGTTCGCCCAGGTCGATCATCCGCGACAGGGCGTTGAGAAGGGTGGTCTTGCCCGAGCCCGTGCCGCCGGACACCAGGATGTTGAGGCGGGAGGCGGCGGCGATCTTGAGTGTGGTGGCCATGGCGTTGGACAGATTCTTCTGCCGCGCCATGACGTCGAGCGTGATCTTCTTTTGCGAGAACTTCCGGATCGAGATCGAGGTGCCGTCCAGCGCCAGCGGCGGTGCGATGATGTTGACCCGGCTGCCGTCAGGCAGGCGGGCGTCGACCAGCGGCACGGATTCGTCGATACGGCGGCCGACGCGGCTGACGATGCGTTGGGCCACGTTCATGACATGGGCGTTCGAGCGGAACGTGACGTCGGTCAGCGTGAGCTTTCCGCCGCGCTCCACATAGACCTTGCTGGGACCATTCACCATGATGTCGGTGACGCCCTCGTCGTTCAGCAGCGGCTCGAGCGGCCCGAAGCCGACCATCTCGTCCACCAATTGGCGGGTCAGGTCTTGCTGCTCCCGCTGGCCAAGAACGATACGGCGCTCCAGCAGAATCTCGGCGACCAGTCCGCTGAGCTGGGATTGCAGATCCTCGCGCGAGAGCCGGACGGCGGTCGAGGCGTCGATGCGCTCCAGCACCTCGGCCAGGATCTCGTCCCGGTTGCCTTCGGCCGTCGAGCGCGACGGTGCGCCCTTCTGCATGGCCATGGCATGGGTGACGTCGTCGATGCCCGCCGTGGGCGCGGGTTCGATGGCCTTGGCGGCAATCGTATCGGGAACGTTGGTCCGTGCCTCGGCGGCCGGTTCTACCCGGGGCCGGTTGCGCCCGCCGATATCGGCATTGGGTGGACGGCGACCGAACATGGCTGGTTACTTCCTGAAGCGTGCAAGGAGCGATTTCATCAGAGGCGCCGGCTGCTGGGTCTTCGGGCCCGGTCCCGCCAGCCGCTCGGCCAGCTGCTCGATGACCCGGGCGGCCGGCCCGCCGGACTCGATCAACGGCCGGCCCAGATTGGCGGCGTTGAGCAACGCGTTGGGCTCGAAGTTGATCCGATAATCTACCTTGCGGCCCAGACCCTTCTCGAACTCGGCTATCGGTATCTCGGCCTTCGGATTTTCGCCGATCCGGTTGACGATCATGATGATCTGGGCGCCTGGATTGTTCTCGCGCACGAACTTGAGCAGCCGTACGGCATCGCGCATGCCGGCAAGCGACAGGTCGGACGAGATCACGACCACGCTCGAGAGCTGCACCGCCCGGTAGGCCAGATCGGAAAGTGAGCGCGGGATGTCGATAAGCACGAAATGGAAGATCGAGCGCAACTCGCTCATCAGCGCATCGACCGCCAGTGGATCGCTGGTGTTGGTCGAGCGCGACATGTTCTCTTCGCCGCCGATGACAAACAGCCGGTCGCCGCAGGGGCTCATCACCCGTTCGAGAAACAGGCTGTCGATGCGGTCGGACTGTTGCAGGGCGTCGGCCAGGCCTTCATGAACGTTGGCGCCCATCGAGAGACCGAGATTGCCGAAATGCAGGTCGAGGTCGACCATGGCGACCTTGCGTTTGGCGCTTTGTGAAATCGCGCGGCCGCAATTGCTCACCAGTGTCGTCGTGCCCGCGCCGCCCCGGGCGCCGATGAACGAGATAACCTTGCCGGTGCGGCCCATGGTCGAAATGCTGGTGGCGGCATCCTGCAGGCTGTTGATCGAGCGCAGCAGCACGTCACGGTCGATGGGCTTCACCAGATAGTCGGCGGCGCCCATGCTGAGCAGATCACGGAAAAGGGTGACGTCGTTGTCCGAGCCGAGGGCGATGAACCGGGTGCCGAGTTCGCAGACATCGGCCAGCTTGACCACCTCCTCGATCGGATCGGCGGAGCCGTCGATATCGACGATCAGCAGGCGGGGCGAATGCATGCGTTCCAGAAAAACGCGGGCTTGCTCCATGGAACCCCGACGTACCAGATCATCGGGCAGCAGGAGCGATTCCGCGATTTCGCGGACGACGGCCTCGCTCATGTCATCGGTCACGAATGCCAGAAACGGGTCCCTCTGGGACGAGCCTTGCTTATCGTCCGGGGCGGTGGTCGACATATTGAGTGGTCCGTTCATTTCAATTGCGACGAAGCTAGTTCAGTTTCTACTCCACGCCCGAGGTCGTAGACAGGGTCTTGAGTTCCTTCACTTTGTCGGTGCGATAGCGTTGAACCGCGCCGACCTCCCTGTAACCGGCGCTCTCGCCGAGCGTGCGTCCACCATCCAGGTCGCGGGGGTCGGCGAGCATCAAACCGAAATTATACTCGTTTGAGCAGCCCATCTTGCGGATGTTGACCGGTTCGTCACTCCATTCCATCAAGCCGTTGTCCCGCTGGATCTCATGGCTGCAATCGGGCAACACGATCGTGTAGCGCTGGATGATCACCTCAAGCAGGTCGCCCGAACCGGGAGTCTCGATGATCTCGACACGCGACGGGGTGTAGCCGCCGGCGAGGAAGCTGCCCCGAAGGGCATCGGCGATGGCCGCATTCCGGCCCGGACCGGCGAGGGTCGACGTCCGAATTTCGATATGATCGCCATCGGCTTCGCCATTCGAGGCGAGGAACCTGTTCAATCCGTCGATCTGGGCGCGGGTCAGCGCCGTCTGTCCCCGGCCAAGCTCCAGCCGGTAGGCCAGGGAATTCAGCGTGACGGTCGAGCGTGGTGGCGTGTCCAGATAGCCCGTGCGGGGCGGCATGTAGTTGTTATTGGTGCCGCAGGCCGCCAGCATGGCGACGCCGGCCACCATGCCAAGGGTGAGGCAGGCCGAGCGAAGGGCAAAGGCGGGGCGGTAAAGCGTCATGTCAATCACTCCACCATGAAGCCAACGGGACCGGCGATCCGGCTGCTGGCAGCGGCCTTGAGGTCGGGTTGAGCGCCGGAATCGGCAAGTTTTTTCTTCAGCAGGCTTTCGAACTGAAAATCGGACATGGGGCGGTCCGTCGGCGTCAGGGGCTTCTTGCCCGCGCCAATGGGCCGGACCAGATACGGCGTGGCGATGATCACCAGTTCGGTTTCATTGGCCTGGTAATTCCGCGACTGGAACAGCTTTCCCAGGATCGGCAGGTCCGACAGGCCCGGCACCTTGTCGATGCTGTTGGCGATACGGTTCTGCATCAGGCCGCCGATGATGAAGCTTTGGCCGCTGGCCAATTCGATCGTCGTGTCTGCGCGCCGCGTGATCAGGCCGGGAATGCGGTAGCCATCAAGGATGATCGCGCCGGCGTCGCTCAGTTCGCTGACCTCGGGCCGGAGATGCAGGCTGATCCTGTCGCCGGACAACACGGTTGGCGTGAAGGCAAGGCTCACGCCATAGGACTTGAACTCGATGCCGATGGTGCTGCCACCGGCGCCACTGTTGCTGTCGACGCTGACCGGAATCGGGAACTCGCCGCCGGCCAGGAACGACGCGGTCTCGCCCGAGATCGCGGTCAGGTTCGGCTCTGCAAGCAGCGACACGAGCCCTTCCTGTTCCAGGGCGTCGATGGTCGTCTCGAGCGACACAGGCCCGATTTGCTGGGCGAAGTCGATGACCTGGCTTCCTGCGCTGGTTACTGACGGGCGCAGCGCCTGGATGTTGAACTGCGTGTTGCCGGTAAGGTCGGTTGCCGACCACGATACGCCGAGCGCCCGAACCACTTCCTTCGACACTTCGGCGAACCGCACGCGCAGATTGACCTGGGTGGGCGCTGTCACGGCGATCCGGTTCAGCACGGTTTCCTTGTCGCCGAGGAACTTCTCGGTGACGTTCTGGATATCCTCGGCTTCCTGCGGTTCCTCGACGCTGCCCTCGAGGATGATGCCGCCGTCAACGGACGAGACGCTGATTTGCGCGTCCGGAGCAATCCGCTTGATCAGGCTCTCGAGCTGGGATCGGTCGTGGGTGACGTGAATCGTCACGTTGAGCAGCGTCTTGTCATTTTCGTCGAGCACCATCAGCGTGGTGTCGCCCAGCTTCTTGCCGTAGACGAAAATCGATTTCTGCGAGCGGCTTTCCACATCTGCGATCGTCGGGTCGGCGACGAATACCGTGACCGCCGGCCGGCTGACACGCACCATCGTGCCCTTGTGGACGCTGACCTCGAGGGTCGATGTCGATGGGTCGGCGTCGGCCGATGCCGGAGCAGACAGCGCAAGTGCCGATATAACAATCACCTGAACCAGGCGCGCACTGCGACGCCTGAAAACCGGGCCCATCCATGGGAAGCCCCTGGCAGTGATCGACATCAAATGTGGCCCCCCTCTGATGTTATTAGTTTGGCCGGTCTCTATTTACTTTCGCCACCGCGCACGATGGCTGGCGCGGCAGTCCGGTTCTGGCTGCCGATGGCCATTGACGCACCATAGTCCCAAATCACCGTGCGCCCAAGTGTATCTGTATCCGCCTTCTGCACGCTGCGCAGGCTAAGTGACAGTTTTCCCATGTCTTCCCCGAGTATGAGCATCTCGGCCTGGCGGGGCGTGACCTCCAGTGTGGCGGTGCGGCCGACCACCGGATCCGCGGGGTCGCTTGACACTTTCTGGTCAAGCGCGATCAGCCGCAGATCGGGGATGAATGTTTCCGTCGCCCGGCGTTCCTTCTCAGCCCCGCTGGCATCGGCAACCTTCAACCCCTGGGACAGCAGCACGTCGACGCGGTCACCCGGCATGATCAGGCCGGCGCCGCCCGACGATGCCGAGA
The DNA here is from genome assembly GCF_039655875.1 of Emcibacter sp. SYSU 3D8. Classification (NCBI taxonomy): domain Bacteria; kingdom Pseudomonadati; phylum Pseudomonadota; class Alphaproteobacteria; order Emcibacterales; family Emcibacteraceae; genus Emcibacter; species Emcibacter sp. SYSU 3D8. The sequence goes on from NZ_JBBYXK010000003.1 coordinate 478,878, forward strand.
TGTTGATCGAAATGGCGCGCATGCCGGGTGCCAGGATTGCCGCCAGGAAACCCTTTTCCCCGGGCTTGATGACCGCGCCTGTAACGATGGGCGCCCCCTTGGCGATGCCGAGACGGACCACGCTTCCCGAGACCGAGTCCAGCAGCGCGGCAGCCTGTTCGGGGGGCATGTCGTGGGGCTTGTTGGTAAAGGTATCGCTGAGATTTTCTTTCGGCCACTTCTGCCAGACGATGTCCGTTGGCTGGATCAGCGTACCCGGCGGCAGGTTTGCTGCCGCGACCAGCACGTCAACGGAATCGTTGGCCGGCGCCGCCGCCGTCACACCTTGCGAGGGAGGCTGGTCGGATCTGCCCATTCCCAGGAACACCACCACGCCGACCACCGCCAGAATGTTGATCAGCAGGAGGATTGCAAAACGCGCCTTCATTTCAGATGGCCTCCGTTAGAGCAGCTTGCCATGCCGCGATACTGCCCCCAAGGGCGATGGCAACACCATAGGGCACCGTGGGTGCCGCAGGTGTGATATTACCAGAATTCCGCGCCGTAAGGTGATGAATTAAAAGGACCGCTAGGGTCACGAAGCCGCCCGCGATCGCCGTGTACAACAGAAACGCCACCATGTGGCTCAGGCCAACCCACAGACCCATCGCGGCAATCAGTTTGGAGTCGCCTCCACCCATGATATTGAAATAAAACAATAAAAACCCGAGCAGCAACAGGATGCCCGCGCTGATCAGGCCGGATAGCCAGTCAGCGTGACCGGCCAGGGCGAAGACTATGTATACGAGGATGATCGCGGCAATCGCCGCGTGGGGAATGGTCCGGGTGCGGATATCGTCGATGGCGCACCAGGCCAACAACCCGAAAAGCGCCGCCAGTGGCACAATCGCTGTGGCGCCGGTGTCAGGCATGGGTCAGTGTCCGCAAGGCGTCATGGGGCCGGCTGCCGGATGGATGATGGCTTGCCAAAAACAAAAAAATCGGCGGCCTGGTTGCGCAGGCGCACGACCATTTTCCGGCAAGCCAACTCCCGCCCGCCGCCCTGCCAGTCGTAGGATGGCAGGGCAGCCGAGGACCGTCGATTAGACCTTCGTGGACACCGTGTTGAACAGGGTGCTCAGGTTGGTGCCGACGGTGCCGAGGATGGTGGCGAGGGCAACCGCGATGAGGGCGGCGATGAGGCCGTACTCGATCAGGGTGACGCCCTTGACGTCGGAAGCGAAGTTTTTAAGTGCGTTGCGCATTGAATTCCTCCAAATGCCGAGTTTCATGTATCCACTGCCAGCAAGGGTGAAAGCCAGCCGTGCCTTGGATGACACAAGAAGGCCACATTCTGGGGTGCAGTGCAAAATATTTTTAATTTATTAAAAGAAAGATAAAAGTCTACGTTACCCACTTTCTGGCGGCATAAGCATCAATGACTGTTAAAGAAAATTTCCGGTCGCGGCTAGTCGTACTTCCACTGCGCGAGTTGGTAAACGTATCGAAATATAGTGTGATTGTGGCGGTTTGGCCACAAAGTGAACACAATATGTAGAGCGTCTTCGCCCTCCTGGCAGCGCCGTGAAATTCCGATGCGGCCGCCGCTTCGAGATCATAATACGTCTTGGAAAAACGCCCGCCCAAGTTGCAGATGGTTTACCCAAATTGAGCATATTGCCTGCCCCAAGCTCTCAAATATTGCCTCTAACACCTTGGCCATATGCCGCAACGCGCGCAGTGGTGACGACTCAGTCAGGTTGCGCAGCGGTTCACCCTGCCGACCTTGGAATGGTGCCCGATCGGGGCCGGGGCGGTCAACTGGGGCAATGACCGGTTGATCGCCGCGCATGCACCGTCGCCAGGGAGTCGGTGTAGATGGCGCACCATTCCGGAAGCTCGGCCATGATCGCGGCGGGCCGGGTACGGGTGCGAAGGATTGTCCACTGCACCGCATACCGGTCCAGAATGCGCGTGAGTTTTTGGCTATTCTGTGTCGCGTCGTCATAGTCCTTGATGAAGACGTCGCCATACATGTCCGCGCGCCCATCGATGAATGGCTGGACGTTGGACAAGATGAGATAGCCGCCGAAACCATACTCGTTGAACACGGGTTGTTTTGCAAGTGCGGGCGGGACCTGGCTCAACGCCGTTACCGGTGCCGACGGTCCTTCGATCGAGGCGATGGGTGAGACGAACCGGGCTGCCACAAGGACTGCGATCATCGCGAGACCCGCAACCATCCAGCCCGGACGCGGTGCGCGGGCCGATGGCACAGGATCGGCAGTTGCCCGCGCCAGCGGTTCCGCGATCGCCAGAAGGCCGACAAAGCAGACCAGGACGCCGTGGCGGGCGTGAACGAACGCAAGGTGAATGGTGGCCAGCAGCAGCAGTAGCCGGGAAGGGGGGAGCCGGATACCTCGGGAGACGAGAAAATATGCGCCCGCCAGCACCAATACTTCGAGCGGTTGAAACCGGCTGAGGTCCAGCGGCCGCCACTCCACTAGCATGGGCAATGTGTCCAGCCGCATGATGGAGAACGGATGAAGCAGTCCCGAAAACCCCAGCGGGCTCACCAGGCTTGCGACGCAGGTGGCGATCAGGAACAGTGCCCAGGCGCGTAGCGTGCCGCGCCGGTCTGAGGCCTCTGCCAGAACGGCTTCGACGGCAAAGAATCCGGTCACGGCAATGCCAAGGACGTAGCTGCCGTGCAGATTGGCCCACACGATCATGATGGGCAGGACGGTCCATGCCGGCGCCCGTCCCTGGGTCCGGGCGTCCAGCAATGCGATCATCCACAGCACCAGCATGGGCAGGGCGAGCACATGGGGGCGCACCAGCAGGCTGGGGGCAACGAGGCAAAGCGCGGCTACCGTGAACACCGCCGCAGGAAGTGCGGGAAACCACCGGCACAGGTAGCGCGTAAAGCAATAGGCTGCCACTGCGCTGGCGGTCCCTGCCAGCAGCGCCATGCCGGTCCAGCCAGCTCCCCGGTGGGCCAGCGCCAGAAGCAGGTCTGAAAGCCATTCGTGACACACCCAGCCAGTGCCCGGACGGGTATAGGAGAACGGGTCTGCGGCCGGCACCCTGCCATGCGCAAGAATCCAGTCGCCGGTCGCCAGATGCCAGTAGGTGTCGCCGTCATTGAACACGGCCGGGTGAAACAGGACTATGGCGAGAACAAGAGCGGCCGCCGCCCAGGGCGCGAACTCCCGAAACTCTCGCTCCAGCAGGCGATGCGTCATATGATCTCCGAAGTGCCCCGCCGCGCCCAATTGGAAGGAGTCTGGGTGGGCGCGATATCGCGGCAGTGGATTTCAGGCTTCACTTCAATGGAAACCATTGGGAATTTTGACGCAATCCCACGGTTTTGCTATACTTGATAGCTTCGAGCGTCGCAGGCGTGGGCGGACGGCGTCTGGAAGTGTCGTTTGGAGGAAGAGAATGTACAGCACCGTTCGGCGGTTTGCTAACGATAGGGCCGGCGTTACCCTGATCGAGTACGGTTTGATCGCGATCCTGATCGGGGTTGCTTTTGTTGCGACCATCGGTTCGATCGGCACCAATGTCACGACCTTGTTCACCTCGGTCAGCACGAGCATCTGAAAGGCGTGAGCCGGCGGCGATTTCCGCACCCTTTAAGGCAAGGCTATATAACCACGATGAAGACCAGTGGCTGATGGTGTCGCCACCACTGGTGGCTGTCAGCGCGAAGGCAGGGCGTGCCGTGCCGAAGACCAGAAGCCTTCCAGCTTGAGCAGGGATTCCCGGGTCTGCATCAACTCGGTTTCCATCTGCATGGCCTCGAACAGCTGAGCCGAGTGCCACTCGAACAGCTTCTCCAGCCGGTCGCAGATCTCGCGGCCGCGCTCTGAGCTCCGGACATGGAACGAGCGGCGGTCGTAGGGCGAACGGGTCTGCACGACATAGCCGTTCTCGACCATCTTCTTGATATTGTAGGAAACGTTCGAGCCCAGATAATAGCCGCGCTCGATCAACTCACCCATCGGCAACTCACGGTCGCCGATGTTGAACAGGATCATCGCCTGCGCGGCGTTTAGATCCCGGATTTCGTGCCGGTCTATTTCAGCCTTGATGACGTCAAGGCATCGACGATGCAGGCGCTCGATCAGCCCGATCAGATCAGCGTAGGCGTCAGTCACGAAAAATATCCCCAGTTGGCCAGCATAGGCATAAAGACAATGTCGTTTTTTGCACGTTCAGCGCAAGTCTACAAGCTTCACGCGCCTGAGTCTGGCGGCTTCGAGAGGCGGTGCGGCGGGCGGAACGACATCACGACGATACTCGCTTGCGCAGCTCGCCGGTGAAGGTTTCGACACCGCTCGTCCCGGCCTTTTTGGCCTGATAGAGGAGGCTGTCGGCCGAGCGCAGGACTTCGCGCAAGTCCAGGCCAGGCGTCAGTGCCGAGATGCCGCTGCTGAATGTCAGGCAGATGGTGAGATTTTCACTTTCCACCTTCAGCGACCGGCTCACCGCCGCAATGCGGTCCAGCGGGATGGCGGCCTCGGCCGCGGTGGTTTCCGGCAGCATGATGGCGAACTCGTCGCCCCCGATCCGCGCGACCACGTCCACCTCCCGGAGCGCGCCGCGCATGGTCTGGACGAATTTGCGCAGTACTTCGTCGCCGACCAGATGACCGAACGTGTCATTGATTTCCTTGAACCTGTCGATGTCGATGATCGCGATGGATGCCTGCTTGCCGAACCGGGCCGTGCGCCGCAATTCCGCCAGGGCGATCGCCTCGAAACGCCGCACGTTGGCGGCGCCCGTCAGCGGATCGGTCTCAGCCAGCCGCCGCAACTTGTTCTCGGTGCGTTTGAATTCGCTCACATCGACCAGGATGCCGATGACGTCCGCCGCTTCTCCGTTGCTGCCCTTGAGCGGCCTCCCGGCCATCTTTACATATCGCATGCTGCCGTCAGGCCGCATGATCCGGGCGTTCGTCTCGAAGTTCTCGCGCGCCTCGGTAGCGGCGCGCAGGCAGTCTTCCACTCGTGCCCGATCATCGGCGTGCAGGCAGGCCAGCGCGTCGTGCCGCGAGATGTCGCCGCCAGCAGGATGCCGGCCGTGGATCCTGTAGGCCTGGGGCGACCAACTGATCCGGTCGCTGCACGCGTGCAGTTGCCAGTATCCCATCTGGCCGGTCTGTTCGATCATGGCAATCAGATCCGGGAGAGCGTTGCGGCCCAACTCGATCACTGCGGTTCCCTTCTCGGCTTCATGCGCGGGGCCTTGCCCCCGTGGGAGGCGTCGAGCTGTCGACTATGGCAATGCGCGGCTGCGATGGCGTCGCGATTTGCCAGCCGATCCAGTGGAGTCCCCCAGCTTGCGCGGTATCATTGTACTATTGGCCGAGGCAATTTCGAACATCTTTTCGCCTTTATCGGCCTGACCTGTCGCCGTCGGGCATCCCCCGCGTCATGCTGGCGATGCCGAGTCACGGGCGCAGCGTCAGGAAAACCGTCAGTTCAGTCGGGTCCTCTGCCGCCCACGCGGCTGCCGAGGCCTGCGGGGCGTCCGGCGTCATCAGCTAAAGGTTCGATATATTCGCCACTTAGAAGCAAGCAGGGGGTCTCGTGGCCGCGGCGGTGGGGAATTTCATGTTTTGAGTTTTCAGGCGCAACGGGTACGATGGCGGCCCAGTAACACGCTTGCCGAATTTTCTGACGCAAGTCGGGGCCGGTAGAACAATTGGCAAGGGGGGCCGTCCGAGTGGGCGATAAAACGCTCGTGGTTATCGACGACGACGATCTTGTGGGCCAGCTCGTAGTCGAGGCGGCGCAGCAGGTGGGTTTTGCTGCGCGTGCCGTGCAGGACTTCGAGGCGCTGAAGATTCAGGTCGATACGGCCGAGCCGGATGTGATGGTTCTCGATCTGGTGCTTCCCAACGTGGATGGAATCCAGGTTCTGCGCTATCTCGCCGATCGCGGCTGCAAGGCCAAGATCTGGCTGCTCAGCGGTTTCGATCCCAAGGTTGTGCAGACTGCCGAACGCCTTGGCGTCTCGCTTGGTCTCAACATCGTCGGCGCGCTGAACAAGCCCGTGTCGGTGACCACGCTCAAGGAGGAATTGCGCAAGCAATTGCGCGAGTCCGGCGATTTCAGCGCCCACGACCTCGAACAGGCGATCGCGGACGATCACCTGTTCGTTCACTACCAGCCCAAGGTGCGGCTGGCGGGCGAGCGTATCGCCGAAACCGACAGCGACGTGCTGACGCTGACCGTCGACGACACGCCCTTCGAGGTGATGGGCTTCGAAGCGCTGGCCCGCTGGCGCAATCCGCACGGCGCCCTTGTGTCGCCTGTGAAATTCATCCCGGTGGCCGAAAGCTCCCGGATGATCGAACAATTGACCCAGTCGGTCTTCCGGCAGGTTATCGAGGCTCTGTCCCAGTGGAAGGCGCGCGGCGTGCGGCTCAATGTGGCCGTCAACATCTCGCCCTCTACTCTTGCGGATCTCGACCTGCCTGACCGGCTGGCGGACAAGGCCGGTGCCCTTGGCGTGTCGCCCGATCAGATGATCCTGGAAATCACCGAGAATTCCGCGGTTACCGAAGATCCGCATTTCATGGACGTGCTGAGCCGCTTCCGGCTGAAGGGTTTCGGCCTGTCGCTGGATGATTTCGGCACCGGCTTTTCCTCGTTGATCCAGATCTATCGCATGCCGTTTACCGAGCTGAAGATCGACCGCTCGTTCGTCAGCGAGATGGACCAGAACGAAGAAGCCTTCACCATTGTGCGATCGATCGTCGATCTGGGGCACAATCTTGGCATGAAGGTGTGCGCCGAAGGCGTTGAGACACGGGCATCGGCGAATACGCTGATGACCTTGGGCTGCGACTACGCGCAGGGCTTTTACTTCAGCCGCCCTGTTGCTTTACCCGACATCATGCGCCGCATCGGTACCGCTTCGGCGCTGGATGTTTCCCGCCGGATTTCTTAGCAGCCGTCCGGGCAGGTTGGACATGAACATGGGCGCTTGGGGGCGGATACCATGAAACGGCGGGGCCTTCTGGAGAAGGTACTCACCCCGGTCGCGGCCTATTGGAACCTCGCGGAGGAGGCGTCCAGTCTGCGCCAGTTGACCAATGCGCTGGTCAGCCATACGCCGGCCGCCATCGCCGTCGTCGATCGTGATCTGCGGATTCTTGGGCTCAGCGACCGCTGGCGCAAGGAATATGGCCTGGGCGCCGACGATGTGATCGGCGAGAGGCTCTACGATCTGATGCCGGATGCCGAGGCGCTGTGGGCGGAGGTTCATACGCGTTGCCTCGCCGGCGAGACGCTGGAATCGGAAGATGTGTTCCTGCGCGCTGACGGCGTGCGCGAGAGGCTGCGCTGGGAGGTGCAGCCGTTGCGTGCCCCGGACGGTGCCGTCGCCGGCCTGGTGATGATCACCGAGGTCGTCACCCAGCAACGGAACATGGAAGAAGAGGCGCGCATCCGACATGCCGCCATGGCGTCGGCGCTCAGCCCGCTTGCCATGTTCGATCTGGAGGGTGTCGTGACGTACGCCAACGCCGCGTTCGCCGACATGCTCGGTTATGGCGACCCCGAAAATCTGACCGGCCAGCAGGCCGAGGCGCTGTGGGGCAAGCCAGGCGAGGCGGCGCGGATCTGGCAGACGCTGATCGACACCGGCCGTTGGATCGGCGTCACCAACGCGTCGCGGCTCGACGGGGCGATACGTGTCGTGCAGGTCTCGGCCAGTCTTGTCCGCGCTCCTGATGGCCCGCCCATTGGCGCCATCGCGTCCTGCGTCGACATCACCGCCCAGCGCGAGGCCGAGAAGGCCTTGGGCGAGAGCCAACGGCGGCTGGTCACGCTGATGGACAACCTGCCCGGGGGGTTCGCCTTCCGGTGCCGGCACGATCCGTTCTGGACCATGGAGATCATCTCCAAGGGCTGTTTCGAGGTGCTGGGCTATCCGCCCGAGGCGCTGATCGAAAACCGCATGGTCGCCTTCGCGACCATGATCCACCCGGAAGACGAAAAGCGGGTACGCCGCGAGATCCTCGAGGCGATCAATCTCGGCCGACCGTTCCAGGTCAGCTTCCGTGTCATCACCCGCAAGGGCGATGTGAAGTGGCTGATGCAGCAGGGCACGCCACAGATCACCGGCCGGTCCGCGGTCCAGGCGCTGGAAGGCGTGGTGATCGACATCACCGACCGGGTCGTCGCCACCGAGGACCTGCACCGCGAGAAGGCCCGCGCCGAGCAATATCTCGACGTTGCCGCCTCGGTCATCCTGGCGATGGACCGTCAGGGCAAGGTCACGCGGTTCAACCGCAAGGGCACCGAGGTCACCGGCTTCACCGAGGAGGAACTGGTCGGCCAGAACTGGTTCGACACGCTCGTCGACCCGGCCGACCGGCAGGAGGCCAAGCGCGCCTTCGCCGAAATCGTCGCCGGCGATGGCGAGGAAAAGCCCTATTTCGAAAACACCATCCGCGGCCAGAACGGCCAGCGCCGGGTGATCGGCTGGAGCCTGGCCCGTATCCGCGACCAGAGCGGCTATGTGATCGGCGTGCTTGGCTCGGGCGAGGATCTCACCGAGCAGCGCGAGATCGAGCGGCAGTTGCTGCAGGCACAGAAGATGCAGGCGGTGGGCGAACTCACCGGCGGCCTGGCGCATGACTTCAACAACCTGCTGATGGCGGTGCAGGGCAATATCGAGTTCCTGCGCGAGGTGGTTGCCGACGATCCGGCGGTCGACCGCTATGTGGCGGCCGCCCTCAAGGCGGTGGGCCGCGGCGCCGAACTGACCCAGCGGTTGCTGGCATTCTCGCGCAAGCAGCTGCTGCGGCCGGAATCCACCTCGATCAACCGGCTGGTTGCCGACATGACCGAATTGCTGACCCGCACCCTTGGGCCGCATATCCGCATCGACAACGAACTGGCGCCCGACATATGGGACGCGCTGGTCGATCCGGCCCAGCTCGAGAACACGCTGCTCAACCTGGCGATCAACGCCCGCGACGCCATGAAGGAAGGCGGCACCCTGTCGATCATGACGTCGAACGAGACGCTGGCTGACATCGCCGCCATGCGCCATCCGACGCTTGCTCCTGGCGACTACGTTGTAATTACAGTGCGTGACACCGGCGGGGGCATGCCGCCCGAGGTGCTCGATCGGGCTTTCGAGCCGTTTTTCACCACCAAGGATTCCACCCGCGGCAGCGGGCTCGGCCTCTCCATGGTCTACGGCTTCGTCAAGCAATCGGGAGGCCATATCGAGATCAAGAGCGAAATCGGCCAGGGCACGTCGGTGATGCTGCATTTGCCACGGGCGATCCACGCGGTCTCCCGCGCCCTGGAGGACGAGGATTCCTCGTCCGTGGCCCTTCTGGGTGACGGCGAAACCATCCTTGTCGTCGAGGATGACGAAGAGGTCCGCACGGTCATCGTCGGTACGGTGAAAGCGCTGGGCTATGTGGTCCGGCAGGCGCCGAGCGCCGCCGAGGCCCAGACCATGCTGGACGAAGGTCTGCGGCCCCACCTGCTGCTGACCGATGTGCTGCAGCCTCACGGCAAGGACGGCATCCAGTTCGCCCAGGAAGTCCACGAGGCGTTCCCGCAATGCGCCATCCTGCTGATGTCCGGCTATACGGAAGACGCCATGGAGCGGAACAAGAAGCTGGACAAGCCCTTCGCCCTGTTGCGCAAGCCGTTCAGCAAGGCCGAGCTGTCACGCCAGTTGCGCATCCAGCTGGATTCGCGCATCGAAACCATCCACCGCGCCAGCGCCTGAAACGCCCGCCGCGAAGTGCTGGCCGACCGGGAAAGGCCACGCCGCTTTTTGATTTGAAGCGGACGACCCCGCCCCGTTAAGCTGCGCCCCTGCGAATGAAGGGGAGGACAGAATTCATGGCGGCGGGCATCACGGCGTTCGGGGCATATATTCCGCGGTTGCGGCTGAACAGGGCCAGCATCGCGGCCGCGCACAAATGGGCCATGCCCGGCCTGCGCGGCATGGCCAAGGGCGAACGCTCCATGTGCAACTGGGACGAGGACGCCATCACCATGGCGGTCGAGGCCGCCCGCGATTGCCTGACAGGCCGCGATCGCTCGGACATCGACGGCGTATTCTTCGCCTCGACCACCCTGCCGTTCATCGACCGCCAGAACGCCGGCGTCATCGGCGCCGCGCTCAACCTGGAACACGGCATCTCGTCGCTCGACATCACCGGATCGCAGCGCGCCGGCACGTCGGCGCTGATCACCGCCCTGAAAAGTGCGGGCGAGGGCGACACGCTGCTGGTGGCCGCCGATGCGCGCAAGGCACAGCCGGCCTCATCGAGCGAGATGCAGTTTGGCCACGGCGCCGCGGCGCTGACGGTGGGCACCGGGAATATCGTGGCCCGGCTGGTCGGTAGCTACACGGTCACGACGGATTTCGTCGATCACTTTCGCGGCGAAGGCCAGGAGTTCGACTATGGCTGGGAAGAGCGATGGATCCGCGAGGAGGGCTATTCGAAGATCGTGCCCCAGGCGGTGAAGGCCCTGCTGGAAAAGACCGGCGTCGCCGGCGCGCAGATTTCCCGGTTCGTCATGCCCTGCACCATGAAGGGCATCCCGGACCGGATCGCCAAGGGATTCGGCATTCCGGCCGAGGCTGTCGCCGACACCCTCGGTGAGGTATGCGGCGACACCGGCGCGGCGCATGCGTTGCTGATGCTGGCCGCGGCGCTGGAGACGGCCAAGGCGGGCGATCTGATCCTGGTCGCCGCGTTCGGCCAGGGCGCCGACGCCATCCTGCTCGAGGTGACCGATGCCATTGCCAGCCTGCCCGGGCGGCAGGGCGTCTCGGGCGCGCTGGCGCGGGGCCGGAAGGAAGACGACTACATGAAGTTCCTGTCCTTCCAGGGCAACGTGAAGCTGGATTGGGGCATGCGCGGCGAGGTCGACAACAAGACCGCGCTCAGCAGCGAATACCGCAACAAGGAAATGGTCACCGGCTTCACCGGCGGCAAATGCTCGGTCTGCGGCACGGTGCAGTTTCCGCGGACCCATTATTGCGTCAATCCCAACTGCCAGGCCCTCGATACGCAGGAGCCCTACTCGTTTGCCGACAGTCCGGCGCGGGTTATGTCATTCACGGCGGACTGGCTGTCCTACAATCCCAGCCCGCCCTTCTTCTACGGCCAGGTGCAGTTCGAAACCGGCGGCCGGGTGCTGATGGGATTCACGGACACGGATGCGGGACAGATCGACGTGGGTTCCTCGCTGAAAATGATGTTCCGCATCAAGGACTATGACAACGACCGGGGTTATCGCCGCTATTTCTGGAAGGCGGCTCCGGTTTCAACAGGCAAGGAGGCCTGAACATGGCACGGGGAATTCGCGACAAGGTCGCCATCATTGGCATGGGCTGCAGCAAATTCGGCGAGCGCTGGGATTCCAACGCCGAGGACCTGATGGTCGAGGCGTTCAACGAGGCGTTGACGGACGCGGGCATCGAAAAGAACCAGATAGAGGCGGCCTGGCTTGGCACCGCTTTCGACCGGGTGCATGTGGGCGCCTCGGCGCTGCCGCTGTCGACGGCCCTGCGGCTGTCCAGCATTCCGGTCACGCGGGTCGAGAACATGTGCGCCACCGGCACCGAGGCGCTGCGCGGCGCCACCTATGCGGTCGCCTCCGGCGCCTGCGATATCGCGCTTGCCCTGGGCGTCGAGAAGCTGAAGGACACCGGCTATGGCGGCCTGCCCGCCGGTTCGCGCGGTCCGCTGCCCGATCTCTGGGTGCCGAACGGCTCGGCGCCGGGCAATTTTGCCCAGCTGGCCACCGCCTATTCGGCCAAGCATGGCGTCAGCGCCCAGGACCTCAAGGAGGCCATCGGCCACGTGTCGTGGAAGAGCCACCAGAACGGCGCCAAGAATTCCAAGGCTCACCTGCAGAAGGCGGTGACCATGGAGACCATCCTGAACGCGCCGATGATCGCCGAGCCGCTGGGCCTGTTCGATTGCTGTGGCGTCAGCGACGGCTCGGCCTGCGCCATCGTCACCACGCCCGAGATCGCCAAAAGCCTGGGCAAGCAGGACATCGTCTCGATCAAGGCGCTCCAGCTGTGCCTATCCGACGGTGTCGAGAGCGCCTTCAACACCTGGGACGGCAGCCATTTCGCCACCACCCGCGTGGCGGCGAAGAAGGCCTATGAGGAAGCCGGCATCAAGGATCCGCGCAAGGAACTCAGCATGATCGAGGTGCACGATTGCTTCTCGGTCACCGAGCTGGTGACCATGGAGGATCTGTATATCTCGGCGGAAGGCCAGGCGGTGAAGGACGTCATGGATGGCTTCTACGACGCCGACGGCCCCGTCCCGTGCCAGATCGACGGCGGCCTGAAGTGCTTCGGTCATCCCATCGGCGCCTCGGGACTGCGCATGATCTACGAGGTCTACCTGCAGCTGCTGGGCCGCGCCGGTCCCCGCCAGCTGAAGAACCCGACCTTTGGCCTGACCCACAATCTGGGAGGCGCGCCGCACGCCAATGTCTCGGCCATCTCGGTGATCGGCCGGTATAACTGATCGATGACCGGGCCCGCTGCGCCATGCTGCGGGCTCGGCACCTGGATTTGAAGAATGCCTGTTGAGCGGAAGGATGATCGTCGGGATTAGGGGCAGTGCCGCCGCAATGGCAAAACCCTAGCGCGCCTCCAACATGCCGATCTTGCCGATCAGTGTCTGGTACAAGGGGGGCGAAGCGTCGGCGGCCAATATGACATAGAGCGCCAGCAGACAGCGTTTGCGGTATTCGCCCAATGTGATGTGCCGATAGGTCCAGTCCAGCAGCGTCTTCATCTGGCTGTTCAATATCTGTCTGCTCAGTATTTCGGCGGAAATCGCTCCCTTCAGCTTACCCGAAATCTGCCCCCGGCGTATAATGCGCTGCTGTCCGGCCAACAACAGCTCGGTCAGTTCCTCGATTTCGGCCTTGTAGGCGCCCTGCCTCGACAGGTTGTCGAATGCGATGTTGGCCGCCCTGCGGAGCTCCTGTATTGCCGGATCGGCCAAGTCTGTCGTCACCATGACGCCGGCCTCGAGCTTTTCCAGAATATGCTCGTCATCGACCTTTTCCACCTGGCGTTCGATGTCGGCGACCATCTCGATGCAGATCTCGAGCATCAGCGTATTCTTGTCGCCAATCAGATTATAGATCGTGGTTGCGGACACATTGGCGGCCGCAGCCAGATTCCGCACGCTGAACGCCTCGGCATCGCTTCCCGCAAGCAGTTTCCTGGCCCGCGCCAGGATGCGCTGGCGTCTTTCATGCATGGCCTCCAACGTCTGCACTCGGATTTTTCCTTCCGTTCCGAATCGGAACAATGTCGATATCACCGTTACAATATACAAAGAAATGATTAAATTTATGATGAGGATCCTACGCCTAAATGGGTTTTAATATAAGGATTATAACGACAATCTTGGCAAAATGATTTGCGATCTAAAAATATTGACACAGTGTATCAGTATAAATTAGAGCTCAGTATAAATTGGTATGCCGGGTCATGGATCCAGGCACGCTGCCGCGGCACTCGATGGTGCGTCAGTTGGGCCCGGTGGACGATTTGTGGATGCAAGGAGAAGATGGCATGACCGATCTGGCCCACGACGCAGCCGCACTCGACTTCCTGTGTCCGGAGGAAATGTCCGATCCAAGCGTCACCATTCAACGGCTCTACGCCGGGGATCGCTGTCGTCTCTATGAAAAGTTCCTGCCTCCGTTTTTCGTCGTCTCGCGCTTCGAGGATGTAAACCACGTACTCATGAACCCCACGCGGTTCCTGAGCGGTCACGGCCAGGGGCCCAACTTCGTGCCGCCCGCCGGCATTGTCTCCGATGCGCCCATGCATACTTTTTTCCGCCGCCTGGTGCAGGACGACTTCAAACCCGGCGCAATCGCAAGACTGCGCCCGCGGCTCGAACGCATCGCCGATGAGCTGCTCGACGCCGTTGAAGACAAGGAGACCTGGGACCTTCACGACGATTTCTCCTTCCCCTTGCCGGTGACCATCATCTGCGAGATTTTTGGCGTGCCGACCGACGATCTCCGGCAGTTCAAGAAATGGTCGGATACCTCGGTTGCCGCGCTCTCCGCCCAGGACCCGTCCGCCTATGTGGAAGAATTGATGCGCATGCGCGATTACCTCGTCGCGTTGCTGCACGAGAAGCATGACGATCTTGACGATGAGGGTCTGCTCGCCCGCATTGCCCGCGCTCGGCGGGACGGGGCGGAACTGAGCGACGAAGAGGCGGTTTCGCTGGTTCTGCAGCTCTTCGTGGCAGGCAACGAAACCACCACTTCACTGATTACGAACGTGATGATGCGTCTCCTGGGCGACGGCTATCAGTGGGCGGATTTCTGCGCGGGCAAGATTGATATGAAAAATCTGATCAACGAAAGCTTGCGGTATGATCCGCCGCTGCTTGCCATGTTCCGAACCACGGCTGGTGACGAAACAATAGCGGGGACTCGGATCCCAGCCGGCACCAAGGTCATGATCCATTATGCTGCGGCCAATCGGGATCCAGACGTCTTCGAGAACCCCGAAACATTCGATGTGCACCGTCCGGTCAGAAAAATCACATCCTTTGCCCTGGGCGTCCACTTCTGCATCGGCGCGGAACTGGCCAAGCTGGAGGCCGAGGTGATGCTGGAGGCCTTGCGGAAGCGCTGCCCGAACCTCGAGATGATCGATGAGGGGGAGCGTATCGGACCGTTTCTGTTCTGGGGACGTCGCAAGTTGCCCGTCAGGGCGGCCGGCGGCCACTAGTCCGGACGTGTCCAGGACAAGCGTGCGGGCTTGCGCGGCGGGCCTGTTCGATACCGAAGCAAATGGGGAACGGACGATGGAATTGCGCAACAAGAGAATTATCGTGACGGGTTCAGCCCGTGGCATGGGGGCGGCAGCCGTTCGAGCCTATGTCGGCGCCGGCGCCAATGTCATCGGCATGGATCTCATGGACGAGGCCGGCGCCGCCATCGCCGTTGACGCGAACGCGAAAGGCCCGGGCACAGCGGACTATCTGCACGTCGACGTCTCCGACAAGGAAAGCGTGGCAACTGCTTTTGCCGAAGCGGTCAAGCGCTTGGGCGGGCTCGATGCGCTTGCCCATCCTGCGGCGATCCAGCGTTCGTCTTCAGCCAGTGATGTCAGCGTGGAAGACTGGGAACTCATGTTCGCCGTCAACGTGCGAGGGACAATGCTGACCAATCAGGCCGCGCACGGCTACATCAAGGCAGCCGGCGGCGGCGCCATCATCAATTTCGGCTCCATTTCGGGATTGCGGCCCGAGCCCGCAGCGGCGGCCTATTCCGCCTCCAAAGGCGCGGTTCACTCCTGGACGCGGACGGCGGCAGGCACGTGGGGTGCCGACAACATTCGCGTCAACGCCATCCTGCCGGCAATTGCGACTCCGATGCTGAAGGAAGCCGCCGCCCGCGCCACGGATGAACAGAAAGCCGCCGGCTATTGGTTGAATGTGAGTACGATCGCCATGGGTCAGGAATATGGCGACCCGGATCGCGACCTGGGGCCGGTAATGGTCTTCCTGGCTTCGGATGCATCGCGATTCATCACGGGTCAGTTGATCCCGGTCGACGGCGGTCAGACCAATGTTCGCTGATCGCCGAGACGGGGAAACACATCGGTTCACCGAGCGTTTATCCAACTGATACCCTCGTGACGCGCCATCAGATGCATCGCTTGCCCTGCCGGGTGCGCGGGGCGGCCCTTTCGTCATTGCCGGCTACCCGTACCCACCTGTTATCCCGACGGTGCGCGGGCTTGTTTTTCCCTCGAGGCGTCCCATTATCAGAATCATGGGGAAACATCGTGCGGCCTTGACGAGCACTCGCGCCACCGGGCGCTGGAGCGGCGTCGCATGAAGCCCGAAACGGACATCGGCACCCCCGATCTGGACCCTCGTCGCTACTGGCCATTGCTGCGCTACCTGGACAAGGCCGGCGCCGCCATCGCGCCGCTGCCGGACGGCCTCGATGACCGCGATATTCTGGTTTCGCTCTACCGGGCCATGGTAACGACACGGACCTTCGACCAGAAGGCCGTGTCGCTGCAGCGGACCGGTCGGCTCGGCACCTATGCATCGTCGCTTGGCCAGGAGGCGGTTTCGGTCGGTGTCGGTGCATCCATGCACAAGCACGATGTGCTGCTGCCGGCCTTCCGCGACCATGGCACCATGCTCTGGCGCGGCGTGACCATGACCGAGATTCTGCAATATTGGAGCGGCGACGAGCGCGGCTGCGACTTCGCCGGGCCGCGCGAGGACTTTCCCGTCGCCATTCCGGTCGCCAGCCAGGCAACGCACGCGGTCGGCGTGGCCATGGCATTCCAGCTTCGCAAGGAGCCGCGCGTCGCCGTCTGCATCGTCGGCGACGGCGCTACGTCGAAGGGCGATTTCTACGAGGCGATCAATGCCTGCGGCGTCTGGAAGCTGCCGGCAGTGTTCGTCATCAACAACAACCAATGGGCGATCTCCGAGCCCACGCGCATGCAGACCGCCACGCCGACCCTGGCGCAGAAGGCGGTGGCCGCCGGCATTGCCGGATCGCGGGTCGACGGCAACGATGTCGTCGCCGTGCATGATGTGGTGTCCCGGGCGCTGGACGAGGCGCGGCGGGGCCGGCCGCAACTGGTC
Source organism: Emcibacter sp. SYSU 3D8 (assembly GCF_039655875.1). NCBI lineage: Bacteria > Pseudomonadati > Pseudomonadota > Alphaproteobacteria > Emcibacterales > Emcibacteraceae > Emcibacter > Emcibacter sp. SYSU 3D8. The sequence goes on from NZ_JBBYXK010000003.1 coordinate 495,535, forward strand.
GAGGCGCTGACCTACCGGCTGGGCGATCACACCACCGCCGACGACGCCCGCCGGTACCGGGACGATGCCGAGGTCAGCGCCCGCTGGCAGGAAGAGCCGATCCTGCGGCTGCGCAATTACCTGGTCGGGCGCGATTGGTGGGGCAAGGCGGACGAAGAGGCGCTGATCCGCGAGGTGCGGGCCGAGGTCGACAGGGCGGCCGAGGCCTATCTGGCGCTGCCGCCACAGGAACCGACCGCCATCTTCGACTACCTCCATGAAACCCTGCCGCCGTCACTGGCCGGGCAGCGCCGCATGGTGGAGGACGGCGATGGCTGAGATCACCCTGGTCGAGGCCGTGGCCATGGCGCAGGTGCGGGCCATGCAGGACGATCCCACCGTGCTGGTGCTGGGTGAGGATGTGGGCAGGGACGGCGGCGTATTCCGCGCCACCGACGGCCTGCTGGAGCGGTTCGGGCCCGAGCGGGTGATTGATACGCCCCTTGCGGAAGGACTGATCGCCGGCATGTCGGTGGGCCTTGCCGCGCAGGGCTTCCGGCCGGTCGCCGAGATCCAGTTCATGGGCTTCGTGTATCCGGCCATCGACCAGATCGTGAACCATGCCTCCCGGCTTCGGAACCGCACGCGCGGCCGGCTCAGCTGCCCCATGGTGCTGCGCATGCCCATGGGCACCGGCATCAAGGCGCCCGAGCATCACTCGGAAAGCATGGAGGCCATGTTCGCGCATGTGCCTGGATTACGGGTTGTCATTCCCTCGTCCCCGATGCGGGCCTATGGCTTGCTGCTCGCCGCGATCCGCGATCCGGACCCGGTGATCTTCCTTGAGCCCACGCGCATCTACCGCGCGGTTCGGGAAGAGGTCGAGGACCATGGCGAGGCCGCCGAGCTCGACCGTTGCTTCGTGCTGCGCGAGGGCGGCGACATCACGCTCGTCACCTGGGGCGCCATGACCCGCGAGACCCTGGCTGCCGCCGATGCGCTGGCCGAAGAAGGCATCCATGCCGAGGTGATCGACGTCGCCACCATCAAGCCGCTGGACGAAGACACCATCCTCCAGTCTGTCGGCAAGACCGGGCGCTGCGTCATCGTCCACGAGGCGGCGCTGACTGGCGGCTTCGGCGGCGAGATCGCCGCCCGCCTCGCCGACAGGGGCCTGCTCTCGCTGACCGCGCCGGTCCGGCGGGTCGCCGGCTGGGACACGGTCATGCCGCTGCCCCGCATGGAGGATCTGTACCTGCCCAGCGTCGCCCGCATCCTCAAGGCCGCGCGAGAAACGGTGAGCTACCAATGAGCCTGTTCAAGCTGCCTGATCTGGGCGAGGGCCTGCAGGAGGCCGAAATTGTGACCTGGCATGTGGGCGAGGGCGATCATGTGGTCGCCGACCAGCCATTGGTCTCCGTCGAGACGGAAAAGGCCGTTGTCGAGGTGCCGTCGCCCTGGTCGGGACGGGTTAAGGCCTTGTTCGCCCAGACCGGCGACACCGTCGCGGTGGGCGCCGACCTGGTCGACATCGAGCAGGAGATCGGCGCCGACACGGGGACGGTCGTCGGCAGCGTGTCGTCTTCTCCGGCCCCGCCAGCCGCGGCAAAACCCGCCCCGCCTGCCGCGGCGCGGGGCGAGGTGGTGAAATGCACGCCGGCTGTCCGGGCGCTTGCCCGTGACCTGGGCGTCGATCTGGCGACGCTCGCGCCCAGCGGCGCACACGGCCAGGTCACCCGCGAGGACGTGGAAGCCGCCGCCACCGGTGGTGCCAGGCACGAACCCGCCCGGGCCGACCTGGAGTGGCAGAAGGTGCGCGGCGTGCGCCGGGCCATGGCGCGCAACATGGCGGCGTCGGGCCGCTCGGTGGTGCCCGCCACCATCATGGACGAGGCCGATATTCACGGCTGGGCCGAGAACGCCGACGTCACCATGCGGCTGGTGCGTGCCATGGCGGCCGGTGTCGCCGCGTCACCCGGCCTCAATGCCTGGTACGACGCGGCGGGCGAGCGCTTGCTGGTTCATCCCGAGGTTCATCTGGGTATCGCCGTCGATACCGGGGATGGCCTGTTCGTGCCGGTGCTCAACGATGTCGCCAACCGCCCGCTCGATGACCTCAAACGCGGTCTCGAGGCGCTGAAGGCCGCGGTCCGCTCGCGGGAGATACCACTCGAGCATCTCAGGGGCCAGACCATCTCGCTGTCGAATTTCGGCACCCTTGGCGGACGTCACGCCCATCTGGCGATTGTCCCGCCCCAGGTCGCCATCGCTGGCGCAGGCCGGATCGTCCGCAAGGTGGTTCCCGATGGCGACGGCGTCGCCGTCCATCCGGTGCTGCCCATGTCGCTGACCTTCGATCACCGGGTGGTGACCGGCGGCGAGGCGGCCAGGTTCCTGATGGCGCTCATTCTCGATTTGGAAAAGAGCGGGTAGGAGGCGCATGATCAAAGGTCAGGCGCCGGGAACGAACGGCGCCCTGGGAGGCACGAAGGGATAGAGAGTTACTCAGGTACGAAAGAAGGAGAATGCGTCATGGAGATACCGCTGGAGATCGCCTTTGAAGGACTGGAGCCTTCCGAAACCGTGGCGGCCCGTGTTCGACAGGAAGCCTCCAAGCTGGAGCACTTCTACCACCGGATTACCTCGTGCCGCGTGGTCATCGACAAACCCCATCAGCATCACCAGAAAGGCAATGCCTTTTACGTCCGCATCCATGTGACCCTGCCCGGCGGCGGCGATGTGATCGTCAGCAAGGATCCCGGGCACCGGCGATCGCATTCGGACGTCTATAACGCCATTCATGACGCCTTCGCGGCGGCCAAGCGACAGTTGCAGGACGCCATGCGCAAGCGCCAGTTGCGCACCCGGCACCGCGAGGCGCTGCCGCCCGGTATCATCGCCAAGATCTATCCCTATGAGGGCTACGGCCTGATCGCCGGCCCGGGCGGCCGCGACCTGTACTTCGATCGGGACAGCGTGGCCGACGGCGCTTTTGAAAATCTCGAGGCTGGTCAGGAGGTGGTCTTCTCCGAAACCGTCGGCGAACATGGCGCGCAGGCGGTCGCGGTCCGCGTCATCGCGCCCCGCCGCGTGCACTGAAGGGCTGAACCGCGCCATTTCCCCATGGCCATTCGCCGGTGAAGCCACTAGTTTCGCGGGCGAACGGATAGATGGAGTGGGGACATGGCGCTCAAGCAACGCATCGCGGTCACATTGCCCGGCGGACCGAAGATTCAGGATACCGTCGAGCGGGTCAAATGGGCCGAGGCCAATGGCTATGACGATGCCTGGTTCGGCGATGGCGGCGCGCCGGATTCGCTGACCAGTACAGCGGCCATCGCGCATCACACCAGCCGTCTGCGCCTTGGCGTCGCCGTGACGCCGGTGTTCACCCGCACACCCGCCGTGCTCGCCGCCACCGCCAATGTGCTGGGCCAGATCCTGCCGGGCCGGTTCGTCATGGGCCTGGGCGCATCGAGCCAGAACATGATGGATGGCTGGCATGGCGTGCCGCTGCAGAAGCCGGTCACCCGCGTCAAGGAAACCGCGATCATGGTCAAGTCCATGCTGGCGGGTGAGAAGTCGAACTTCGATCTCGAGACCCTGCGCAGCCACGGCTACATCCAGCAGAAGCTGGACGTGCCGGTGCCGGTCTACATGGCCGCCTTGCGCTCGGGCATGATCGAAACCGCCGCCGAGTTCAGCGACGGCGTCATCTTCAATTTGTGGCCCAAGCGCGCCCTGCCCAAGATGATCGAGCATGTGAAGATCGGCGCCCGGCGCGCCGGCAAGGATCCGGACTCGGTAGAGGTGGTAAACCGTCACATGGTGCTGGTGACCGACGACAAGGAAAGCGCCCGGGCGCGCTTCCGGGCAGCCTTCGCACCCTATTACGCCACGCCGGTCTACAACAATTTCCTCGCCTGGGCCGGATATGAGGACGCCGCTGCCGTCATCCGCGAAGGGTGGGCGCAGAAGGACCGTAACAAGACCACCGGCGCGCTCTCCGACGAGATGGTGGATGAAATCGCCATCATCGGCACGGAGGCCGAGTGCCGCGAACGGCTGAAATGGTGCGCCGATACCGGCATCCATACCCATATCATCGCACCGCTGGGCGGCGCGACTTCCGAGGAGGTCGCGCGCACCTTCGCCGCGTTCACGCCGGACAACCTTAAATTGTAAATAGGGCTGACATGCTGCTCGCGCAGGATGAAATTGGTTCCAATTGTGGTCGAATTGTGTTGGATTGAGTCTTGAGATTCGGTACTTTAGACAAAATTTGAACGAATCCCATTGTTTGGAACTTGCGCGGGCGGCAGTGGCGGCCTGGTGTTTGTAGTATTGAAGCCGCCGGCAGTTCGGCCAGCGGCTGATGGGGGCGCGGGACCCGGCCCGCCTCGTCAAAATCCGGTGTGAAAGAGGCGCCTTGCGGCGCCTCTTTTTTTGTGCACGGCCCGGTACCGGCGCGACCGGCAGCCGGCCAGTCCTGTGCCGGGTCTGGTTGCCCGTTTGCCGGATTGTGCTGATAGCTTCTGCTTTTAGGTGTTATGATACCGCAACCGGAAGCCACGGCCTCGGGGAGGCCGACCGGGACCGGCAAAAGGGGAAATGGGATGCTCAAGAAACTGGGTGCGGAATTCATCGGCACGTTCTGGCTGGTGCTGGGCGGCTGCGGTGCGGCGATCTTTGCCGCGTCTTTCGGCGACTTTGGCATCGGATTTGCCGGCGTCGCCCTGGCCTTTGGCCTGACGGTCGTGACCATGGCCTATGCCCTCGGGCATGTTTCCGGTGGCCATTTCAACCCGGCGGTGACCATTGGCCTTTGGGCCGGTGGGCGGTGTCCGACGGGCGATGTCGCACCCTATGTGGTGGTGCAGGTGCTGGGCGCGATCGCGGCCGCGGGGGTGCTCTTCGTCATCGCCAGTGGTGAACCCGGCTTCGAGGTCGGCGGCTTCGCGGCAAACGGTTTTGGCGAACATTCGCCGGGCGGCTACAGCCTGGTCGCCTGTCTGGTGGCCGAGGCGGTTCTGACGGCCGGCTTCCTGGTCGTCATCATGGGCGCGACCGACACGCGGGCGCCTGCGGGCTTCGGCCCGCTGGCCATCGGGCTGTCACTGACCCTGATCCATCTGATCAGCATTCCCATCACCAATACCTCGGTCAATCCGGCACGCAGCACGGGGCCGGCGCTGATTGTCGGCGGCTGGGCGCTGCATCAGCTCTGGCTCTTCTGGGTGGCGCCGATCGTGGGCGGCATTATCGGTGCAGGCGTCTACCGGGCCCTGTTCGGCAGCAAGTAGGACGCTCACTCGTCCGGTGCGAGCGCCGGGAGAGCCTGTCCCTGGAAACCTGCCGATGACAGTCCGCACAGGGCCGTCAGTGACGGCGCGAGGTCGATGACGTCGATATCCTGATTGAGCGTGCGGTGCCCGAAGCCGGGCCCGTTCAACATCATCAGCGCGTCAGGGCGATGATCACCGGTGCGGATGGTCGGGTGCGGGTGGACCAGACGGCCGATGGCGGGTGACGAGACCACCCGGATGGGCTTTTCGCGGTTCCAGGTGACCAGCAGGTCGGGCAAGGTCTCGGCTTTCGGTCCATTGTGATGGTCCCGGGTGCGCACGATTTCCGTTACCAGCGGTCCGCCGGTCTCGTCGTTGCGTACTTCGCCAAGCTCGGCGATCAACCGGTTGCAAAGCGCTTCGTATTCGTCCCCTGGCCGGACGATGCCGTGCGGATCACGTCCCACCAGGTTGATCCTGATTCCGCTGGTCCGCTCGTTGCAGTTGGTCTCGAAGCACAACCTCTTCTCGGGCGACGGCAGAAATCCTTCCCGGTAGAACGAGTTCCGCGCGGCATTGTGCAGCGGAAGGAGGCGGTGGCGGATCGACAGCGGCACCGTGCGCCACACCCGGCGCAGGCCGGACACAAAGCTGTTGCGGCCCTCGTGCATCTCGCCGTTGATGCGTGCCAGCACCCGGTCCAGCAGGCGCAGTCCGGTATAGCCGTTGCCGATTCCCTGGCTCATATAGGTCATCACCGTCACGTCGGCACCGGCCTGGCGCCGGATCGCGCCGACGGCGTCGTCGATGGCCATGTAGATGGTCTTGAGCGGATCGCCGATCGCCGCCGCAACGGCCGGATCGTGCTCCTCGTGGGAGGGATCGTGCACATTCCAGCAATGATGGCCCGCGCAATGGGCGTCCATGAACGTGACCATGAAGAAGTCCCATTCCTCCCGCGCCATCAGATCCAGTGTCAGCGCGCGTTTGCGGTCCACCCGGTGCAGAAGCGCGTCGGTGAACCAGCGCACCTGCTCCAGGCTGCGCGGTTGATGGTAGTCGCACATGTGGCCGCCCAGCGGATCCGGGCCATAATCCCGCTCGATCGTCGCCTTCAATTCGGGCGGATGTGTCCGCATCTTCATGGTGGCGCTGCCGCCCGCCGGCGCATGGGCGAACCAGTCGATCACCCGTGTGCCGCGGTTGGCGGTGGTCTCGGACGGCACGACCGCGTCGATCACGATGGACTTGCCCCCCGAATCGTCAATCCTCGACCAGAACGGACGGAAGTCGATCTCGTCCGGTCGGTGCGGGCGGTACAGATAGGTCTCGGGATCGAGATGGCGGATGCCGTCGAACAGCCCGTGAACTGCCGGATTGCAGCCATAGGCGAAGCTTGCCCAGAGCGAGCCTGATTCCATGCCGGTGGGATTGCGCACGCCGGCGGTGACGCCGGTCGCCATCTGTGCCGCCAGATTGGGCAGCGCGCCCTCGTCGATCCATTGTCGGGCCAGCCCCCTGTCGAAGGCGTCGAGGCCGATAATGAGCAGTTTGGATTTGCGTGTCATGTAGCCCCCTGCTGCAAGCTACGGTACGCGAGAGCCGAGGGCAACTGGCGGGACCTGGTTTGGCGTTGTCCCGGGAGAGATCAGAACTCGACGTCGAGTTCTTCCAGTTCCTCGGGTTCCGCCTTGGCGGCGTCGGTCCATTCGACCATCAGCGGCCAGGCCAGGATGCGTTCGGCATAGGCGGCGCATTCCTTGTCCAGCTTGACGTCGTAGGTGCGGAAGCGGGTGCAGACCGGCGCATACATGGCGTCCGCCATGGACAGATCGCCATACAGATACGGGCCGCCGTTGGACAGCAGGCACTCGCGCCAGATGGTGATGATCCGGTCGATATCGGCTTGCGCGCCCGCCCAGATCTTGAAGTCGGGGAAACGGGCCTTCAGGTTCATCGGCAGTGCCGATCGGAGATTGGCGAACCCGGAATGCATTTCGCCGGCGATGGACCGGCAATGGGCGCGGTCGACGGAGTCGGTCGGGAACAGCCCGGCGCCCGGGTTGATCTCGTGGAGATACTCGGCGATGGCCAATGTGTCCCAGACCGAGACACCCTCATGGGTAAGCCGCGGCACCTGAAACGAGGGTGACAGCAGCAGCAGTTCGGCGCGGGTCGACGGATCGTCGGCCGGCAAGACCTCCTCCTTGAAGTCCAGCCCGGCCATTCTGGTCAGCAACCAGCCGCGCAGCGACCACGAGGAATAATTCTTGCTGCTGATCGTCAGTGTTGCCTTGCCCATGTTCCTTCTCCGCCGGCATTGCCGTGCGTTGTGTCGCTCAACCCCACGATTCTGATCGGTTCCGGCGAATTGTGCAAGTGCGAAAAGATATTTGCGAACGAGGCTAAATATTACGCCATACTGCTCGGAATTGAGGCAAAGTAACGAGATGTTGCGTGCGCAGAAGTCTCTCGCGGTGCAGCAAAAAATGCATTAGCCTGATGCTCCAGCGGCTTTGGCGCATGATGCGGCGACCGCCCCACACGATTGACCGGATCCGCCCAAGCGCATGATCTACCTCGCTTACCAGACCGCCACCAACTTCATGGAGCCATTCCGCGCCGTCGCGCAGATAGCGTCGTCCATGTTCGGAAACCCGGCCAGCGGCATGGCGGACAATTACATGTTCCGCACCATGGCGGCGTCGTTCGAACTGCTCAGCCGTACCAAGCTCACCCACGGACGGCCATCCTATGGCCTCGACACGGTCAAGGTCGGCAATCGCGAGGTCGAGGTTGTCGAGGAGGCGGCTTTCGCGACGCCGTTCGGCACCTTGCTGCGCTTCCGGAAGGACATCGAGACGGCGCAGCCGCGGGTGCTGCTGGTGGCGCCGCTGTCGGGACATTTTGCCACGCTGCTGCGCAATACGGTCGAGACGCTGCTGCCGGAGAACGACGTCTATATCACCGACTGGCACAATGCGCGGGACATCCCGGTCTCTGCCGGCGTGTTCGGATTCGATGAATATGTGGATCACGTCATCCAGTTCCTGGAACAGATGGGACCGGGCGCTCACGTCATCGCGGTGTGCCAGCCCTGCGTGCAGGTGCTGGTCGCGGCCGCGGTGATGGCGCAGACACAGAATCCGGCACAGCCGCTCAGCATGACCCTGATGGCTGGCCCCATCGATACGCGGATCAATCCCACCAAGGTCAATGACCTGGCCACCAGCCATTCGATCGACTGGTTCGAGAAGAACCTGATCTCGACAGTGCCCTGGGGCTTCGCCGGCGCCGGGCGGCGGGTCTATCCGGGCTTCGTGCAGCTCACTGCATTCATGAGCATGAACATGGACCGGCACGTCAAGGCGCACACCGAGCTGTTCGAGCACCTGGTGAATGGCGACGTGGACAAGGCGGACGCGACGAAGACCTTCTACGACGAATATTTCGCCGTGCTCGACCTGCCGGCCGAGTTCTACCTGGAGACCGTTCAGCGGGTGTTCCAGGAAGCCAGACTCGCACAGGGTAATCTGGAATGGCGCGGCATGAAGGTGGATCCGTCGGCAATCCGGCGCACCTCGCTGCTCACCGTCGAAGGCGAGCGCGACGACATCTGCGCGGTTGGCCAGACCATGGCGGCCCAGGATCTGTGCAGCAAGCTGCGGCCCTACCGCAAGCGTCACCACATGCAGCCCGGCGTGGGACATTATGGCGTGTTCAGCGGCCGGCGCTGGCAGAGCCAGATCTATCCGCTGGTCCGCAACATGATGCTGGCGAGCGAATAGGCGGCATTCGGCGGCTCCACGATGGCATGGGCCGCCACCCGTACAGTGTGATCACGTATGCGGATGTAGTCCTTGGTGCTGTGAGAAGTGGCCCGGAAATGAGTGGGGCGGCACAGCTAGAAAATTAACTGTGCCGCCCCGCAACCCCAGTACTGGATCCGGCTATGGGCCGATAGCTCTCCGGATCCCCACCGCAATAGTGCTTGGGCCGGCAAAACAGCGGTGTGGGTACAGGGGCTGACTGAATTCGCTTATACCCAAAACTGAACCCCGTCAGTTTACGCAATCTCCGATTGCCGGCGTCATGCGCCCAGCGTGCCTTCGGATTGCCCAACTAAAAAATAGAAATCCAAAGGCGTCGATAAACCGGAGAAATCGCACTTTACGTGGTTCCCAACCGATCCAAACATGCCGCGAAATGTCCTCAATCGCAAGAGGAGTCACGCGATCTTGCGTTAAAAAACGGCAAAGATGGGGCGAAGGGATGTCTGTCAGGCTGGATTTGAAGCACTCGAACCGGGCCCAACGTGAATTCTTGTCGAATTCCGGTCGTTATCCACAGGCGGGCAGAACAAATCCGGCGATACTTGGGCCGATTCGCACCCTGCGGCCTTGCAGCGGGCGATCAGCGGGCGCCGCTGCCACCAAGGCGCGCTATTACTGGTGAATATTCGGGCGGTGGATCGCCGCTCAGCATCTGTGCGAAAGGCACGGCGCCAAAACCCAGCAGGAAGCCGGCGAGCAGAATCGCACCGATGGATTTGAATGGCATCCGAGACCCCCTAGCCCGCGAATGGCCGTGTTGACCGCCGCCATGCTGACCCGAAGCCTGCAGGCCGATCAATGGAAAAGAGTCACGTTGTCCGGCGTACTGTCAAGTAATTGAATAATAATGTGAAAATCGTCGCGCATTATCGCAACACGGCGGCAGATCGAGGCCCCGGCCCCGGCGCTTCCACGCGGGCCGGGGCCGTGAGTCGCGCTCAGTCGTCGTGTGGCCTGCGGTTGGCGCTGACGGGATGCAGGTTGGCATAGTTGGCGCTGCGCTTTTCACGGAACGCGGCCACACCTTCTCGCAGGTCGCCGCCGCCAACCAGAGTCGCTGCGGTCCAGATCGCCACATAGTTGAGGCTGTCGGCCACGCTGTGGTCGCGGGCATAATTCATCAATTCCTTGGAGCCGTGGACGGCAAGCGGCGATTTGCCGGCAATCGCGCGGGCGATCTCCATCACTGCCTCCAGCATCGAGTCGTGAGTCTCGAACACCTGGTTGACGTAGCCCACATCCTTTGCCTCGTCGCCATACATGCGGCGGCCGGTAAACGCCAGCTCGCGCGCGATGCCGGCGGGAATCAGGCGGGGCAGCCGCTGCAGAGTGCCCAGGTCAGGCGCCATGCCGATATTCACTTCCTGCACCACGAAGAAGGCGTCCCGGGTGCAATACCGCATGTCGGCGCACACGGTAATATCCAGCCCGCCGCCGACACACGCGCCCTGGATGGCGGCCAGCACCGGGTAGCGGCACTTTTCCAGACGCCCGATCCGGTCGTGCAGGTCGAGAAGATGCCGGCGGAACGCCTCGCGCTTGCGGCCTTCGTCCTCGTCATTGGGGGCGTTCAGGCTCTTGAACGAATTGAGGTCGAGCCCGGCACAGAAATGCTTGCCGGTCGACGACAGCACAACCACGCGTACGTCGTCGCGCGCCTCGATGGCCTCGAACGCAGCGGGAAACTCCACCCAGAAATCCGGGTTCAGGCTGTTGAACGCATCGGGCCGGTTCAGGATCACATGGGCGATCTGATCCTTGACCTCCAGTTTGACGGCTTTGCCGATCATTATTGTCCCCTTCAAGAAAAAGGGCCGGTGTCGAACACCGGCCCATGATTGTCGGCATCGATTGGCTACGCCGCCGCCTTCGCCTTGTTGCCATAGAAGCTCTCGCCCTTGGCCGCCATGTCGCGCAACAGCTGGGGCGGGGCAAAGCGGGCGCCATATTGCTGGGCCAGGCGGTCACACTCGCGCACAAAGGCCTCGGCGCCTACTGCGTCGATCAGGCTGAACGGCCCGCCGGTAAAGGGCGCGAAGCCCCAGCCGAAGATGGCGCCGATATCGCCGTCCGCCGGTTCGGTCAGCACGTTCTCTTCCAGGCAGCGGGCGGCTTCGACGGCCTGCCGATAAAGGAAGCGTTTCTTCACTTCGGCGACGTCCGGCTGGTCCGTGGCGGAAGGCCAGTTCTCGGTCAGGCCGGGCCAGATGAACTTCTTGCCGCCTTCGGGATATTCGTAATAGCCCTTGCCCGCCTTCTTGCCCAGGCGGCCAAGCTCCATCAGCTTGTCGACGATGTGGTCGCCCGGCGCGGCTTTGTAGGCGTCGCCGAGATCCTTCTTCGTCTGTTCGCGGACCTTGTAGCCCAGTTCGATGGAAACGGCGTCGCCCACATCCAGCGGGCCGACCGGCATGCCGGCCTGCTTGCCGCCATTCTCGATCAATGCGGGCACGATGCCATCGGCCAGCATGGCGAGGCCTTCGGCCACATAGGTACCGAAGCAGCGCGACGTATAAAAGCCGCGGCTGTCGTTGACCACGATCGGCGTCTTGCGGATCTGGCCCACGTAATCCATGGCGCGGGCCAGAGTTTCCTGCGACGTGTCCTTGCCCATGATGATCTCGACCAGCGGCATGCGGTCGACGGGTGAGAAGAAATGCAGGCCGATGAAATCGGCCGTGCGTGAGAAACTCTTCGCCAGGCCCGAGATCGGCAGGGTCGAGGTGTTGGACGCGAACACGGGCAGGTCGGGCACGGCGGCCTCGGTCTTGCGCGTGACGTCGTCCTTGATCTCGCGGTTCTCGAACACAGCCTCGATCACCAGGTCGCAGCCCTCGAGAGCGTCATAGGACGTGGTCGGTGTGATGCGGTCCAGCAGGGCCTTGCCTTTTTCGGCGCTGACCTTGCCGCGCTGCACACCCTTGTCCACCAGGCCCTGCGAATAGGCCTTGCCCTTGTCGGCGGCCTCTTGCGTGGTGTCGAGCAGGATCACGTTCATGCCGGCCTGGGCCGAGACATAGGCAATGCCCGCGCCCATCATGCCGGCGCCCAGCACGCCCAGGGTCTTCACCTGGAACTTGTCGACGCCCTGCGGCCGGCGGGCAAGCTTGTCGGCCGCCTGCTTGTTGATGAACAGCGAGCGGATCATGGCCTTGGACGACGGGTCCATCATCAGCCTGGTGAAATAGCGGCTTTCGATGCGCAACGCCGCGTCCATGGGCACCTGATGGCCCTCATAGACGCAGGACAGGATCGCCTCGACGGCCGGATAATTGCCCAGCGTCTCCTTCTGCGCCATGGCCGAGGCGCCGGTGAAGGTCTGGACGATGCCCGGATTGAAGGGCCCTTCGCCGCCTGGCACCTTGAAACCCTTCTTGTCCCAGGGCTGCACCGGGTCCGCCTTCTCCCTGATCCATGCCTTGGCGCGGGCGACGATCTCGGCCAGCGGCGCCAGCTCGTGCACCACATTGCCGGCCTTGGCCTGCTGCGGGGTCATGGAATCACCTTTCAGCAGATACATCAGCGAAGCCTGCACGCCCATCAGGCGTGGCAGACGCTGGGTGCCGCCGCCGCCCGGGAGCAGGCCGACCTTCACTTCCGGCAGGGCGAGCTGGATCTTCGGGTCGTCGGCGCAGACGCGGTAATGGCAGGCCAGCGTGATCTCCAGCCCGCCGCCCATGGCAAGGCCGTTGATGGCTGCCGCGAAGGGTTTGCCGCAGGTTTCGAGCCGGCGCATCTGCCGGTTCATGGCGTGGGCGTGCTCGAACATGTCCTTGAGCGACGATGCGCCCGCCTGCGAGCCCAGCATGCCCAGATCGGCGCCAGCAAGGAATGCCGGTTTGCCAGAGGTGATCACGGCGCCCTTGATCGCCGGATCGTCGGCGACCTTCTCGATCAGCGCCGACAGGTCGCGCGACACGTCCCCATTGATGACGTTCATGGAACGGCCGGGCAGGTCGATGGTCAGCAGGGCGATGCCGTCGGCATCGACCTCGAACTTGATGGTTTCGGTCATGGTGATTCTCCCGGTTCCGGACTCAGACGCGTTCGATGATGGTGGCGGTGCCCATGCCGGCGCCGATGCACAAGGTGACCAGCGCCGTGTTCAGGTCGCGGCGTTCCAGCTCGTCCAGCACCGTACCCAGGATCATGGCGCCGGTGGCGCCCAGCGGGTGGCCCATGGCGATGGCGCCGCCATTGACGTTGATCTTGTCGTGCGGGACATCGAGGACCTGCATGAAGCGCAGCACCACCGAGGCGAAGGCCTCGTTCAGCTCCCACAGATCAATGTCTTCCTTGTTCATGCCGGCGCGCTTGAGCACCTTCTCGGCAGAGTAGGACGGACCGGTCAGCATGATGGTCGGTTCGGAACCCACGTCGGCGAAGGCGCGTATCCGGGCGCGCGGCTTCATGCCGGTCGATGTCCCGATCCCCCTGGTGCCGATCAGCACGCCCGCCGAACCGTCCACGATGCCCGAGCTGTTGCCGCCGTGATGGACGTGGTGGATGGTCTCAACCTCCGGGTAGCGAAGCTGCGCGACCGTATCGAAGCCCAGCTGGCCCAGGTCGGTGAATGCCGGCTTCAGCGCCGCCAGGCTCTGCATGGTCGTATCCGGCCGCATGTGCTCGTCATGGTCCAGGATGGTGAGCCCCAGCTGGTCCTTCACCGGCATTACGGACTTTGCGAAATAGCCGTTTTTCCAGGAATTGGCCGCACGCTTCTGGCTTTCGACCGCATAGGCGTCCACGTCGTCGCGGCTGAAGCCGTATTTGGTGGCGATCAGGTCGGCGCCGATACCCTGGGGGGCGAAATGGGTCTTGATCGCCACCGACGGGTCCATGCTCCACGCGCCGCCCGACGATCCCATGGGAACGCGCGACATGCATTCGGTACCGCCGCCCACCACCAGGTCGGACTGGCCCGACATCACCCGGGCCGCCGCAAAGTTGGTCGCCACGAGACCGGACGCGCAAAACCGGTTGATCTGGACGCCGGGGACCTCTTCCGAATAGCCGGCGTTCAGCGCGGCGACGCGCGGCAGCACGGCGCCTTGCTCGGCGACCGGATCGACCACGCCCCAGATCACGTCGTCGACCAGCGCGGTGTCCAGATCGTTGCGGTCACGGATCGCCTCAAGGACCTGCGTGGTCAGGCTGATCGGCGTGATTTCGTGCAGGCTGCCGTCCTTCCGTCCCCGACCTCGCGGGGTGCGGACAGTGTCGTAAATGAATGCGTCTGCCATGGGTCTGTTCCTCGGGTTCGGATTGTCAGAATGCGTCGGCGGGCAGAGCCATCAGCGACTCGCTGCCGGACTCGATTTTCTTCAGCAGGCTGCCGGTGTCGGGCAGCAGGCGATCGAAGAAGAAACGGGCGGTGACCAGCTTGTATTCATAGAAGGCGGGATTGTCGGCGCCCTCAGCCAGCCGGGTCTGGGCTGCCTTGGCCATCATGCCCCAGACATGGCCCATGGCCACCAGCGCCATCAGCCGCAGATAATCGGACGCGGCCGCGCCCGCATTGTCGGGCTTGGCGAGGCCGTTCTGCATCAGCCACATGGTGGCCTGCTGCTGGCGGCCCAGCGCCTTTTCAAGTTCGGCGACCAGCGGGCCCAGGACCGGGTCGCTCTTGTTCTCGGCGATGAATTGTCCCACCTCGGCGAAGAACGCCTGGATCGCCCGGCCGCCATTCATGCCCAGCTTGCGGCCGACAAGGTCCATGGCCTGAATGCCGTTGGTGCCCTCGTAGATCGGTGCAATGCGGCTGTCGCGCAGGAACTGCTCGACGCCGTTGTCCTGGATGAAGCCGTGGCCGCCCCAGGTCTGGACCGCCAGACTGGCCACGTCGACGCCCATATCCGTGAAATAGGCCTTGATCACCGGCGTCATCAGGGCGACGTAATCGTCGGCTTTCTGGCGCACCGCCTCGTCGGGATGATGGTGCACCAGGTCGATCTGCAGTCCGGCGATGGCGGCCATGGCGCGGGCGCCCTCGGTGAAGGCGCGTCCGGTCATCAGCATGCGGCGCACGTCGGGATGGACGATGATGGGGTCCGCCGGGCCGTCGGCGTTCTTGGGCCCGCTGATCGCGCGGCCCTGAAGCCGGTCACGGGCATAGGCGACGGCGTTCTGGTGCGCCACCTCGGCGATGCCCAGGCCCTGGATGCCCACCCAGAGCCGGGCCTCGTTCATCATGGTGAACATGGCGGGCATGCCGCGATTGACCTCGCCGACCAGATAGCCGGTGGCCTCGTCATAATTCATGACGCAGGTGGCGTTGGAATGAATGCCCATCTTGTGCTCGATGGAGCCGCAGGACACGCCGTTGCGCGCGCCCAGCGACCCATCGTCCTTGACCAGGAATTTGGGCACCAGAAACAGGCTGATGCCCTTGGTGCCGGCGGGGCCCCCGGGAATCTTGGCCAGTACCAGGTGGATGATGTTCTCGCTCAGGTCATGCTCGCCGGCCGAGATGAAGATCTTGGTGCCGCTGATCCTGTAGCTGCCATCGGCCTGCGGGTCGGCCTTGGTGCGGATCATGCCCAGGTCGGTGCCGCAATGGGGCTCGGTCAGATTCATGGTGCCGGTCCATTTGCCGGAAACCATGTTGGCCAGATAGCGCTCCTTCAACTCATCCGAGGCGTGCGCGTCGAGAGCCTCGACCGCGCTTTTGGTCAGGCCCGGATACATGGTGAAGCCCCAGTTGGCGGCGATCATCATTTCCGAGACCATGATGGCGATTGTCTGCGGCAGGCCCTGTCCGCCATGTTCGGTCTTGGCGGTCAGGCTGCCCCAGCCGCTTTCGACATAAAGGTCGTAGGCTTCCTTGAAGCCCTTTGGCGTGGTGACGACGCCGTCGTCCCAGTGACAGCCTTCCAGGTCGCCGCTCTGGTTGATCGGGTGCAGCACCTCGGAGGCAACCTTGCCGGCTTCTTCCAGAATGGCGTCCACCAGGTCAGGCGAGACTTCCTCGAAACCGGGCAGGTTCGCGTACCTGTCCAGACCGACTACATCGTTGAGCACGAACTTGAAGTCGTTGATCGGTGCGGTGTAGGTCGTCATTCCGCGACACTCCTCAGCTTGGCGTTGTGCTTGCGCCGGATCTCGTCCAGCGGCGTGCCCGCTTTCCAGTCTTCCAGCAGGCAGCAGAAATTGTTCAGTTCGTCGATCGTGGCCTCCAGATCGGCACGCTGGCTCTCGAGTGCGGCCAGTCGTTCGCGGCACTTCTCGAGCGTGACGACCCGCTGTGTCTCACGGCCGTCACCCAGATCATACAGATTGAGCATCTCGATAATGTCGGCGAGGGAAAAGCCGACCCGCCGGCCGCGCAGGATCCAGGCAAGGCGCGCCCTGTCGCGGGCGTCGTAGATGCGGTTCTGGCCTTCGCGCTTCGGGTTGAGGAGGTTTTCGTCCTCGTAGAAGCGGATGGTCCGGGGCGTGACCCCGAACTCCCTGGCGAGTTCCGATATGGTCCATGTCTGCGGCACGAAGAAAATTCCCGTTTCGAGTCGCTCAGCCTGTGTCAGACCATAGGTTACCTTTACGTAAACGTCAATATCAAAAGGGTTGCAATGGCCGCCGGCGGCCAGCGCGGCCTTGTCGTGCCGCGGCGTCTCCCGCATGCTCGCCCGGCGGCAGATGGGCTGACGGAATGGCATCATACGACATCAGCGTTGCGGTCCTCTCGGCCCGTGAGACGCCGGAGGTCCTGCATGGGACCGTCCGCGCGGCGATCGAGGCGAGCCGGGGAATGGCCACGTGTTGCGACGTTGTCGTCAACGGCCCGTCCGCCGTCACGGCCCACCTGCTTCGAGACAGGCTGGAGCAGGACGGCGCGCTGCCGCCGGGCATGATGGTGCGGATTTTCCACCTTCCGGTCGCCGACAAGGCCCATGCGTGGAACGAATATGTTCATTCGCTCTGGCCCGGATCGGCGCTCGCCTTCTTCATCGACGGCTATGCGCGGGTGCTGCCGGATGCGCTCGCCTCCATCAGGCGCAGCCTGGGCGACGATCCCGATATCCTGGGAGGCACGGGTGTCCCGACCCACAGCCGGTCGGCTTTGCGGCTGCGCGACCAGATGCTGCGGAGCGGCGGCATTCACGGCAATCTGTATGCCCTTCGAGGCTGGGTTATGGCACATTTCCGGGACACCGGATTCCGGCTGCCGGTGGGCATTTACCGGACTGATTCCACGGTCGGCAGTGTCGTCAAGTTCAGGCTCGATCCGGCGCGCCATGAATGGAACGAGCGCCGCATGCACGTCGATCCGGGGGCGACATGGACCGTGGCGGTGGCCGCTGGGTCGCCCTTTGGGGTCGCTCGAGGCCAGTTCGGGCGGATGCTGCGGCAGGCGCAGGGCATGCTGGAAAACCGTGCCGTTCGCCAGCACCTGGCCGTTGACCGCCGCAAGCCCGAAGCCTTGCCGGAAACCGCCCGCGAACTGGTCCTGAACTGGGTCGACCGGCATGGCGGCGAGGCCCGCACGCTGTTCCGGCACCATCCGCTCGCCTATCTGGCATACCGGCGCTTCCCGTTGTGGCCTGTCCCGAGGCACGGATCGGATCCGGTAGCGATCGGCCAGTGGCCCGACAATGGCGGCGAGGCGGTATGAACGCGGGCACACCCTCCATCACCATCGCCATGAGCGTCTATAACAATGCGCCCCATCTGGCCCAGGCCATCAGCGCCATGCTGGCGCAAACCCATACCGACTTCGAATTCCTGATCGTTGACGATGGCTCGACCGATGATTCCGGCGCGATCATCGATGCGTTTGCGGAGCAGGACGGCCGGATCAGGCCGATCCATCAGGAAAATCGCGGCCTCGTCGCCAGCCTGAACCGAATGATCCACGAGGCGCGGGCGCCACTGATCGCACGCATGGACGGGGACGACGATTGCCACCCGGAGCGGCTCGCGCGGCAATACAGGTTCATGCTCGATCATCCCGATCACGGTGCGCTCGGCACCCAGTCCATTTCTTTCGACGATGCCGGCAACCGATGGGCGTCGCCGGAATTCCCCACCAGTGACGCGGCGCTGCGGGCAGCCATGGCAAGCCGCAACGTGATGTGCCATCCCAGCGTGGTGATGCGGCGCGCGGCGGTGCTCGACGTTGGCGGCTACAGGGGCCAGTTTGTCCATTGCGAGGACCGCGACCTTTGGCTGCGCCTGTCCGAGCGAACGAAGCTGGCCAGCCTGTCCGACGCGCTGACCTATTACCGGCGCTCGCCGGGGCAGGTCAGCAACCGCCATATCGTCGCCCAGGCGATCGGCGCGGCGATGGCTTGGCTGGCGCATGAAGAGCGCCAGGCGGGCCGCGCCGACCCGTTCGACGGGATGGATCGTCTGCCGCCTGTCGGTGACCTCGATGGGTTGCTGGGCCGTTCGGGCGCCGCTGCATCCGTACGCGAAATGGCGCTGCCGCAATTGATCTATACGCCGGTCGGCCTGTCGCCCGATGTCTTCGGCATGGTGCTCGACCAGATCCGCGAGGGTGGCACGGTGGATCAGGCCTGGCGGCTGGTGGCGCGGCTGGTGAAATTCGGCCAGCCGGCGCGGGCGCTCAGACTGGCGGGTGCGCTGCTGCGGCGCTGATCAGGCTTTGCGCAGGCGGAAGCGGAATTGGCCGCCGGTCTGTTCCCATTCCAGCAATTCGTTGCCGGTCTGTTGGCAGAAGGCCGGAAATTCGGCGACCGAGGCCTTGTCGGTGGCGAGGACGTCGATCACATCGCCCGCCGCCATGTCGCGCAGCGCCTTCTGCGCCCGCAGCACGGGCAGCGGGCAGAGCAGGCCGGTGGCGTCGAGCACCTTCATGCGTCTACCGGCGGCTCCAGGCGGACATAAGCACTGCGGTGGAACAGCAGGGGGGCGGATTCCGACACCACGGCGGTGTGCAGCACCCGGCAGATGAACAGGATATGGTCGCCGGCGTCGACCCGCTGGTCCAGCCGGCAATCGAACGCGGCAAGCGCGCCGGGAATGATCGGCGCGCTGGTTTTCCAGAGCTCGAAGGGAACATCGCCGAAGCTCTTGTCGCCTGGCGTGGAAAAGCGCCCAGACAGCTCGGCCTGCTCCTCGCACAGCACGTTCACGGCGAATTCGTCGGCGGCCATGAAGTCGTCATATTGCTCGGACTTCTTGCCCAGGCTGAACAGAATCAGCGGCGGATCGAGCGACACCGAGGTGAATGAATTCATGGTCAGGCCGATCGGCCCGCCGGCGCGATTGCGCGTGGTGACCACGGTGACGCCGGTCGCGAAGCACGAGAAGGCGCGGCGCAGGGTCCTCGGGTCGATGCTGTCGGTGTCTTCCATGGTGTTCCGTCCGTGATCCAACTCGCTGCCATTGATTTCAGAAGTCGGCGGCAAGTGCAAGGTTCGCAGCGGTTGCGCCGCCGGTTCGGTCTGCGCATATTGCCGGGCAGGAGCAGGAGCAACCATATGCCTCTTTCAGAGCCGCAGGCCGGGCGCAAGCCGCTGCACACCCGTACCATCGTCATGGACGCCTTCTACCGCCAGGACGGACTGTGGGACATCGAGGGTCGGGTCACCGACGTCAAGAACTATGGCTATGACAGCCATGTGCGCGGCCAGGTCGATGCCGGCGACCGGGTCCACGACATGTTCATCCGCATGACCCTGGACGATCATTTCGTGGTCCAGGGCATCGAGGTGAAGATGGATGTCTTCCCGTTCTCGATCTGCAATGAAGTGGAGCCCAACTTCCAGGAATTGCTCGGTCTGAAGGTCGGTTCCGGCTGGATGAAGAATGTGCGCGAACGGGTCGGCGGCAAGCACGGCTGCACGCATGTGGTGGAGCTGTTCGGCCCCATGGCGACGGTGGCGTTCCAGTCGATCCCCAGCTATTCCCGCATCCGCGATGCCGACAAGCCGAAGGATCCCAACGCGCCCAAGCGCAAGCCGTTCTCCATCGGCGGCTGTCACTCCTGGGCCTATGACAGCCCGATCACCAGGCAGCTGGCGCCGGACTGGTACCGCGAGGATTAGAAACCGACGATGAGTAATGCCAGCGTGCGCGACCGGTGCGCGCTTGCGGTCAGGTCGACGGCCTGTTGCTTGGCGTCTGTCTCAACCCTCTGCACGATGCATCCCGCCGTCAGCTGACCAGCGCCGTGAAGTCCGGCGTGTCGGTCCGCGGCGTCAGGCGTGGCAGGCCGAGAACTGGAATCGGCCCGACGAACCGCTCCAGCGTGGCCTGCGTCTCCGCCAGCGGCACCGGGCTTTCGGGGGATTCGGAGAGGATGATGCCGGTCACCCTCACGCGCCGTTGGGCCAACGCTTCCAACGTCGCGATGGTGTGACTGAGCGTTCCCAGATACGATCCGCAGACCAGCAGGGCCGGCGCGCGTAACGCTGCGATCCAGTCTGCCACCGTGTGGTCGTCGTCGAGGGGAACGAACGCGCCGCCGACGCCCTCGATCAGGGTGTGCTCGGCATCTGCCGGCCCTTCGCAGAAATCGATCAGCTGCCGGAAATCGATTGTCCTTCCCTCGCGCAGCGCGGCCATGTCCGGCGACAGCGGCGCCTCGAAGCGCCAGGGAGAGATTTCCTGGATGGTCTGGGGTGTCACCGGCAGGTCCATGGCGCGCAACAATTCGGCGGTGTCGCTCTGGTCCAGCGTTGCATCGCTGAAGCCGCTGATTACCGGTTTCAGGGCGCGCACCGTCCTGCCCTGCGCCCGCAGCTGACGGGCCAACAGGCTGGTCACCAGCGTCTTGCCGATAGCGGTGCCCGTCGCCGTGATGAAGGTGCGGGTCATCCCGCCAGTCCCAGGTCCCGCATGGCCGAGACCAGGCCGTCGATGTCCTGCTCGGTGTGGGCGGCTGAGAAGGTCACGCGCAGGCGGGCCGTGCCGTCGGGCACGGTCGGCGGCCGGATGCCGGTGACCAGGTAACCGCGCTCCTGCAGCGCGGCCGATGCCTCCATCACCCGCCGCGCCTCGCCCAGGATGACGGGCACGATGGGGCTGACCGGCGCGGGCAGGTCGAGCGCGGCGCAGAACCGGGCGGCGTTGTTCACCGGACGCTCGCACATTTCCGGGTCGCGCTCGATGATCTCCAGCGCCTTGATGGCGGCGGCAAGCGTTCCCGGCGGCAGGCCGGTCGAATAGACGAAACTGCGGCCCCGGTTACGGATCAGGTCGGCGACCGGCTGGCTCGTGCACAGATAGCCGCCATAGGCGCCGATGGCCTTCGACAAGGTCCCCATCTGCAGCGGCACGTCGGACTTGGCCTTGCCCAGGAAGCTGCTGCCGCGGCCGCCGCCGACCACGCCCAGGCCGTGGGCATCGTCGGTCAACAGCCAGGCATCGTATTCGCGGGCAAGCGCGGCGAGGGCGTCGATGGGCGCCATGTCGCCGTCCATGCTGAACACGCCGTCGACGGCGATCAGGCAGGTGCCGTGCGCGGCGCGGTGCGCGCGCAGCAGCGATCGGACATGGTCCAGGTCGTTGTGGCGGAAGGTCTGCACCGTGGCGCCGCTCATGCGGCCGCCGGCGAACAGGCAGGAATGGTTGAGTTCGTCCTGCAGAATCAGGTCGCCGCCGCCGACAAGGCAGGGAATCACGCCCACATTGGTCAGGTAGCCGCTGCCGAACACCAGGCAGTCTTCGGTCCGCTTCCAGCGCGCCAGCCCTGCTTCCAGCGCATCGTAGAGCGGCGTATTGCCCGAGATCAGCCGCGAGCCGCCCGATCCCACGCCATAGCGCGCGGTGGCCTCGCGCGCCGCCTCGATCACCTCGGGATGGTGCGACAGGCTGAGATAGTCGTTGCAGCAGAACGAGATGAGGTCGCGTCCGCCGCGCCGTGCGCCGGTCGCGCTGAACCGGTCGGTCGGGATCATGCGGCGGCGCAGGCCCTGGGCCTCGAGCCGATCCAGCTTTTCGCGGGCAAAGTCGTCAAGCGATGTCATGGCGCGTCATGTATCATAGCCGCCGCACGCTTGACAGATGCAGCGACCGCGGCAAGGGTAGCCGCGAATTCCGGAGGATGCCGATGATCGACACCGCAATCCGTCACGACTGGACCATCGACCAGATCAAGGCGCTGTACGACCTGCCGTTCAACGACCTGCTGTTCCAGGCCCAGAGCGTGCATCGGCGCCATTTCGACCCCAACAAGGTCCAGCTCAGCACGCTGCTGTCGATCAAGACCGGCGGCTGTGCAGAGGATTGCGCCTATTGCCCGCAGGCCTCGCGCTTCGATACCGGCGTCGATGCCGGCAAGCTTCTGCCCCTGGAAGAGGTGCTGGCCGATGCGCGCCAGGCGCGGGACGCGGGTGCCTCGCGCTATTGCATGGGCGCGGCATGGCGCTCGCCCAAGGACAAGGATCTCGACAAGGTCATCGACATGGTGCGCGGCGTGCGCGCCATGGGCCTCGAAACCTGCGTCACCCTCGGCATGCTCAAGGCCGAACAGGCGAGGCGGCTGAAGGACGCGGGCCTCGACTATTACAACCACAACATCGACACCTCGGAAGAGTTCTACGGCGAGATCATCACCACCCGTTGCTACGAGGATCGGCTGGAGACGCTCGAGCATGTGCGCGACGCCGGTCTCAGCGTCTGCTGCGGCGGTATCGTCGGCATGGGCGAGTCCCGCGACGACCGCGCCGGCATGCTGATGACCCTGGCCAACCTGCCGAAGCATCCCGAGAGCGTGCCGATCAACATGCTGGTGCAGGTCGAGGGCACGCCGCTGTTCGGCGCCGAGGCGCTCGATCACTTCGAGTTCGTGCGCACCATCGCCGTCGCCCGGCTGATGATGCCGGAAAGCTTCGTGCGGCTTTCGGCCGGCCGCGAAACCATGGACGACGCGGTGCAGGCGCTGTGTTTTCTGGCCGGCGCCAATTCGATCTTCTACGGCGAGAAGCTGCTGACCACGCCGAACCCCGAGAACAACCGCGACGCCCGCCTGTTCGACCGGCTGGGTATCCAGCCGCTGGGCGCGGAAGACCTTGCGGCGCGCCACGCGGCCGAATGAATCCAACGACGCCATTGCTGCCCAATACGGCGCCCGAATGGCTGCGTGACGGTTACCAGCACATCTGGATGCCCTATACCCAGATGCAGACCACGCCGCCGCCCATCCCGGTGACCAGGACCGATGGCGTGCGCATCACCCTCGCCGACGGGCGCGAGCTGATCGACGGCACCGCGTCCTGGTGGACTGCGTGCCACGGCTATAACCATCCTCATATCGTCGCCGCCATGCAAAAGCAGGTCGCCGAGATGCCGCATGTCATGTTCGGCGGTCTGGCGCACGAACCGGCCTTCCGTCTGGCCTCGCGGTTGGCGGCTTTGGCGCCGGGCGACCTGAACCGGGTGTTCTTCGCCGAAGGCGGCTCGGTCGCGGTCGAGGTGGCCATGAAGATGGCGCTGCAATATTTCATCAACCGGGACCAGCCGGAGCGGAGCAAGTTCGTCAGCTTCAATGGCGGCTACCATGGCGACACCTTCGCGGCCATGTCTGTCTGCGACCCCGAGGACGGCATGCACGCCCTGTTCAGGGATGCCATGCCGCAGAACTACATCGCCGAACTGCCGCGCACGCCGGCGCAGCGGGAGGCGTTCGATCTGTTCATGGACGAGAACGCCCACCATATCGCCGCGATCATGGTCGAGCCGCTGGTGCAGGGCGCCGGCGGCATGAAGTTCCATGACGCAGCCGTGCTGCGCTGCCTGCGCGAGGCCTGCGACCGCACCGGCGCGCTGCTGATCTTCGACGAGATATTCACCGGCTTCGGCCGCACCGGCGCCCTGTTCGCCGCCGAGACCGCTGGCGTCGTGCCCGACATCATGTGTATCGGCAAGGCGCTGACCGGCGGCACCACGCCGCTGTCGGCCGCCATCGCCCGCGACCACGTGTTCGAGGCGTTTCTTGGCGACGATCCCGGGGCGGCGCTGATGCACGGGCCCACCTTTATGGCCAATCCGCTGGCCTGCGCGGCGGCCAATGCGGCGCTCGATCTGTTCGAGCAGGAACCCTGGCAGGACAATGTCGCCCGCATTGAAGCGCAGATGCGGCGCGAACTGGAGCCCTGCCGCGCGCTTCCCGGCGTGGTCGACGTCCGGGTGATGGGCGCGGTCGCAGCGGTCCAGCTGGATGACATGAGCGACAAGGAAACCCTGAAGGCCCGGTTCATGGACGAGGGCGTCTGGCTGCGGCCGCTCGGCGACATCGTCTATCTGACTCCGCCGTTCACAATCGGCGCGGACGACCTTCGGCGGTTGACGGACGCGGTGGTCGGCGTACTTTCGGCGCGGGACTGAAAAAGCGCTTTCAGGCGAGGCTTGCCGCGCCGCCGAAAGCCGCGGGGAAAGACGATGTGGCGGAAACCTCTTTTCCGTTGCACCTTCGAACCAATATAAATTGCGCAGGATTGGAAAGCGCCCCCATGGATCTTCGAGTCGATACGCAGCCTGAAACAGACCTGCCGGCCGATGTGCTGGAGCGTGCGAAGGCTGTCGCCGCCGCGCCGGTCAGCCTCGTGACCGGCGTCGACATGGCGCTGATCGCGGGCGAGGGCGCGCCGGTTCCTGCCGCGAACGTGGCCGATTATGTCGAGCGGGCCGCCAGCGGGTTCGACGGCCAGATCCGGATGGAGAAGGCCGCCGAGCGGGTCGCCGCGCTACGCGGCGAGCTGGCGCACCGCGGCCTCGACGGCTTCGTCGTGCCCATGGCCGACGAATACCAGAACGAATTCGTGCCGCGCCACGCCCAGCGGCTCGCATGGCTCAGCGGCTTTCTCGGCTCGGCGGGCACCATCATCGTGCTGGCGGACAGGGCCGCCGTTTTCGTCGATGGCCGCTACACCCTGCAGGTGCGCGATCAGGTCGATCTCGCGGTCTACGAAACCCGGTCCAATCTCGACGTTCCCAAATGGCTGGGCGAGACCATGAGCGCCGGCCAGAAGCTGGGCTATGATCCGTGGCTGCATACCGAAACCGGCGTGAAGGCGCTGCACGATGCCTGTGAGGGCGCGGGCGCCGAACTGGTCGCGGTCCACGGCAACCCGGTCGATGCAATCTGGACCAATCAGCCGCCGCGGCCGCTGGCGCGGATCGTGCCGCACGACCTGCGCTATACCGGCGAGCCGGCCACCGACAAGCGCGCCCGCATGGCCGAGGCGGTAAAGAACGCGGGCGCGAACGCGCTGGCCCTGTCGGCCACGGATTCCATCGCCTGGCTGCTCAATATCCGCGGTGCGGACGTGGCGCGCACGCCGCTCGCGCTGTGCTATGCCCTGCTGCATGACGACGCCTCGCTCGATCTGTTTGTCGACGAACGCAAGGTGGATGCCGCCCTCCGCACCCATCTGGGCAACCAGGTTACGGTCGCCCCCGAAGCCGGCCTGGCGGCCGCGCTGGCGGCGCTCAGCGGCAAGCAGGTGATGGTCGATCCGGCAAGCGCCCCGGCCTGGATCATCGAGCAGCTCGAAGCGGGCGGCGCCACCGTCGTGCGCAAGACCGATCCGGTCCAGAAGGCCAAGGCGCTGAAGAATCCCGCCGAGTTGAACGGCACCCGCGCCGCCCACCGGCGCGACGGCGTGGCGCTGGCGAAGTTCTTTTGCTGGCTGGATGAGCATGCACCCCAGGGAACGGTGGACGAACTTTCGGCGGTGGCCCGGCTTCAGGCGTTCCGCCAACAGGGCGACCTGTTCCGCGATCTCAGCTTCGACACCATTTCTGGCGCCGGTCCGAACGGTGCCATCGTTCACTACGGCGCCAGCGAGAAGACCAATCGTCCGCTTGGCCTGGGCGAGCTCTACCTGGTTGATTCCGGCGGCCAGTATCTGGACGGCACGACCGACGTGACCCGCGCCATTGCCATCGGCACGCCGACGGCCGAGCACCGGGACCGCTTCACCCGGGTGCTGCGCGGCCACATCGCGCTGGCCATGGCGCGCTTCCCGAAGGGCACGACGGGCCATCAGCTCGACGTGCTGGCGCGCATGCCGCTGTGGCAGGGTGGGCTCAACTTCAACCACGGCACCGGTCATGGAGTCGGCTCGTATCTGGGCGTGCATGAAGGGCCGCACAGCATTTCGCCGCGGGTGTCGAGCGTGGCGCTGGAGCCTGGCATGATCGTGTCGAACGAGCCGGGCTACTACAAGGAAGGCGAGTACGGAATCCGGATGGAGAACCTGGTCGCCGTGGTGCCGTCCGAACCGGGCGAAGGCGATTCGCCGTTTTACGAATTCGAGACACTGACTTTGGCGCCCATCGACCGGTCGCTGATCGACCCGGCCATGATGACAGGCCCCGAATTGGACTGGCTCAATGCCTATCACCGCCGGGTGTTCGACGAAATCGGTCCCCGGCTGGATGACCCGACCCGCGCCTGGCTGGAAGCGGCCACCGCGCCGATCACGGCCTAGCGGCCGCCAGCTTCCGTCCCTGGACGACCATCGCCAGCGCCAGCGCCGTGCCCAGCACGGCCGCACCCGCGAGGAACGGCAGTGTCATTCGCCACGGCCACAGCAGATCCAGATAGGCGGTCATCAGGCCGAGCCACAGGAACGCCAGGCCCCAGCCGAAAATGACGCCGCTGTGCTGGACAAGCCCCAGCCGGGCAACCCACACCGCGGCAACGCAGAATACCACCCGGTAAAGCACCGCCAGCAGGCTCCACGGCAGCAGCGCCGTCATGGCGAGCAGCTGCAGTACGATCAGTACAACGAACAGCCCCAGGCCCAGGCTTGCAAAGCCATGCCTGGCCGCCGGCCCGGCGCCGTTGGTCGCGCGGCCGGACCGGTGCACCAGCTGGAGGGCGCCGAGCACCGCGATGTTGCCCAGCAACAGGCCGAACCATCGGCCGCCGGCCGGATAGGCGCGCGACGCCTGTTCCAGCACATGGGCGTCCGAGGCGATATAGACCGCGAGGAGTCCGGCCAACGTGGCATAGGCCTTGCCCGTCCCGGCGAACAGCCGCGCGCCGCGTCGGCGGCCCATGCGGGCGAGCAGTTCGTGGAGCAGCGTGGCCGCGACCAGGTAAACGCCCATCAGTGCGCAGATGTCCGGGGTGGAAACGCGCCAGGCGTGCCACGCGGCCAGCAGGACCAGCGGCGCGAACAGCAGATGCGCGGTGAATTGCGGGCCGCTGAGGCCGCGCCGTGCTGTCATGACGGCGTCTCCGCCCTGCCGGTCATGGGGCGGCTCCCTCGCGCAGCACCACCAGGGCGTTGATCGGCGCACTGGAATAGCGAAGGCTCGGGTCGTAGGTGAACAGGGCCCGATAGACGACGCCGTCCTTGATCGCCGCGCTGACCCGGTAAAGTCTGCCTTCGCGCAGCGGCGGGGCATCGTGCGGATAGGGTGCGGCGGCGCCCGTGACCCTGGCTGACCAGATTTCGAAGGGTTCGTTGCCGGCCATGTCCATCAGGATCAGCCGCCCT
This sequence comes from Emcibacter sp. SYSU 3D8, assembly GCF_039655875.1. Taxonomy (NCBI): domain Bacteria; kingdom Pseudomonadati; phylum Pseudomonadota; class Alphaproteobacteria; order Emcibacterales; family Emcibacteraceae; genus Emcibacter; species Emcibacter sp. SYSU 3D8. Next base: position 523,048 of record NZ_JBBYXK010000003.1, read on the forward strand.
GACGCCGCGCGGGCTGCCGGCCACACGAAGACGGGCTCGGCAGTGTTGATGGCCGCCGCCTGCGGCGCCTCCTGGGGCGACGCGGAAAGGCCATCGGGGAGCAGCAGCTCGAGCGGCTGGCAGGATAGCGCCCGGCTTTCGGACGCGGGCGCTCCGATCACCTGCGGGCCGGTCGCCGTCACCGACACCAGCCCCCCGATGATGCTTTCCTCGCGGCACGGCGACAGCCAGGTCAGGGTGATCTCTCCCTCGGTCCCAAGGTCGATGCTGTCGCCGGCATGGACGTAGCCGTAAAGCACGGCCGACCGGCCGGACGCGCCGCGCATGCCGCTGATCCAGGCAACCGGGCGGTCCTGCGCGGCAGGCTGGGCCGGGCGCGGCGCCGGGGCTGCGACCGGCGCTGGCGCCGGCGGTTCCTCGGCGAACAGGCCGAGGAGGCCGCGCGCCTGCACGTCAGGCGCCAACAGGCACAGGCACAACGCCATTGCCGCGATCCGCATGTGTTCCCCCCGAAGCCCCAAGGGCGGCATCATCACTGACGGGAGATGGTAACCGATTTGTAGGGTTCGCCCAGCCTCATCAGGTCGTCGCTCTTGTAGCAGGCGGCTTGCATGCTTTCCTCGGCCATGAGGCCCTTGCGGACGCTATCGATGAAATCCTTGTTGCCGATGGCGGCCTCGCACGGGACGGCGACGTCGATATGGGCCTCGCGCTGGAACGCGCCATATTCGCTGACCGTGTAGCTGACCAGATTTCCGTTCAGCAGATAGAACAGGACAATGAGTGTTTTCATGGTCAGCGAGTATGCCGCTCGCCGGCGCCCGAGGCCAGCGCCGTCAGGACTCCCTGGCGGCGTCGCGGCGGCCGGGAAGCTGCGCGAGCACGCCGAGCTTTTCCTCGTCGTTGTAGCTCGACCAGCCGCCGATCTCGCGGATGGTGCGGTAGCATCCGAGGCAATGGCGATCGCCAAGGCGGCACACGCCGACACAGGGGGATTCGATGGTCATGCTTGCTCACTCACGTTGACCGTCACTTACCCACCGGCGCCCGTCAACGCAAGCCCGATACCGAGTCGACGCGCGGCGAACGCGGCGGCACCCTGTTTAAAAATCAGAAAAACACATGGTTTTCCGACAATTGACTTATCATCGCCGGGATTGTTCATTTGTGGTTTAGGTGGGGGTAGGTACAATCACCGCATGCGATGGACGACAATCATAGTGGGGGCTGTGCTGCTGGCGGGTTCTGCCCCGGCATGGGCCACCAGCGATCAGGAAAACGCACGGGACGCGTTCCAGCGTGGCGAGATCATGTCGCTTGAAGATATCAGGCGCAACGTGCAGCGGGATTTCAATGGCCAGATCATCCGAACCCGCCTCAAATCGGACAATGCCGATTACGTCTACAAGTTCCGGGTGCTGTCGCCCAACGGCAATATCGTGAACGTCGATGTGGATGCGCGGACATCCAGGATCATCGGCGTGAAGGGCCAGCGCTAGATGCGCGCCCTGGTGGTCGAGGACGATCCCGACCTTATCCGGCAGCTCTCGGAAACCCTGCGCACCGAAGGCTATGCCGTCGATCAGGCGACCGACGGTGAGGAAGCCATGTATCTGGGCGAGGTGGAGCCCTATGACGTGGTGGTGCTCGACCTGGGCCTGCCCGTCATGGACGGCGTATCGGTGTTGAAATCGTGGCGCTCCAAGGGGCGTGCCATGCCGGTGCTGATCCTGACGGCGCGCGGCCAGTGGAGCGAGAAGGTGGCCGGCTTCGACGCGGGCGCCGACGATTACCTGACAAAGCCGTTCCAGATGGAAGAGTTGCTGGCGCGTATTCGGGCGCTGATCCGGCGCGCCGCCGGCCATGCCTCGCCGGTCATGCGCTGCGGCCCTGTCGAGGTGGATACCAACAGCGCCACGGTGACGGTCAACGGCGAATCCATCAAGCTGACCGGACACGAATACAAACTGCTGTCCTATATGATCCATCATTTGAACAAGATCGTGTCCCGCACCGAGCTGACCGAACACATCTACGATCAGGACTTCGACCGTGATTCCAACACCATCGAGGTCTTCGTCGGCCGGCTGCGCAAGAAGCTGGGCGTCGATGTGATCAAGACCGTGCGGGGCCTGGGCTACCGCATGGAGCCGGACGGTGAGGCGTCCTAGCTCCCTAACCCTTCGTCTCATTCTCGGGGCCGGTCTGTGGACCCTCTTCGCGCTGATCATCGTCGGCGTGGTGCTGTCGTTCCTGTTCCGCCAGACGGTGGAGCGCAGCTTCGACGCGCGCCTCAACGTGCTGCTTGAAAGCCTGATCGTATCCGCCGAATACGATCGCAAGCAGGGCGTCTATCTCAGCGGCCCGCTGCCGGATCCGCGCTTCGAGCAGCCCTATTCGGGCTGGTACTGGCAGATCACGCCGCGCAGCGGAGCGGTGATGATCTCGCGCTCGCTGTGGGACCGGGAACTGGCGCAGGACCTGTCGACCCCGGCGCCGCAGCCGCGGCAATATTATGCCATCGGCCCCGACGACCAGCAGATCCGCGTCATCGAGCGCGACATCATCTTCCCCGATGCGGACGCCAGCGTCCGTTTCGCCGTGGCGGCGGTCACCACCGAGAACAAGCAGCAGGTCGCCCGTTTCGTCGGCGCGATCGTCGTCGCCCTGGGCCTGATGGGCGCGGGCCTCGTCATCGCCGTGATCATCCAGGTCCGCTACGGCCTGCGGCCGCTGCGCAGCCTGCGGCGCGAACTCGAGCGCGTGCGCTCGGGCACCGTCGACCAGCTCGAGGGCCGCTATCCCGCTGAAATCTCGCCGGTGGTCGGCGAACTCAACCAGCTGATCGCCCATAATGCCGAGGTGCTGGCGCGCGCCCGCACCCATGTGGGCAATCTGGCCCATGCGCTGAAGACGCCCCTGTCGGTGCTGGTCAACGAAAGCGATGCCGATTCCAGCCCGCTTGGCGTGTCGATCCGGCGCCAGCTCGAGGTAATGCGCCGCCTGGTCGATCACTACCTGGTGCGCGCCCGCACGGCGGCGGCCGGGCAGGTGATCGGCACAAGGACGCCGGTCGCGCCCGCCATGCACAGCCTGAAATCAACGCTGGAGAAAATCTATGCCGGACGCGAACTTTCCATCCTGGTCGATGGCGGCGAGCGTCTCAGTTTCCGGGGCGAGCGGCAGGACTTCGACGAAATGCTCGGCAACCTGATGGACAATGCCTGCAAATGGGCAAGAACCGTCGTTCACGTCACCTGCGAGCGGCAGGACGGCCAGTTGGTCTTCCTGGTCGAGGACGATGGCCCGGGTATCGGCGACGAGCAGCGCGAGGCGGTGTTCAGCCGCGGCCAGCGACTTGACGAGGCGATACCGGGCAGCGGGCTTGGACTCAGCATCGTCCGCGACATTTCGGGCCTCTATGGCGGCGGCATCGCCCTCGATCGTTCGGAGCTCGGTGGTCTCAAGGCCGTCCTCACCTTGCCGGCCGCCGCCGATTCCGGTCCGGCCTGATCCCGGAACATCCCGCCGCTTCCATCGTTCAGGGACTGTTCAGCTATGGCGCTGCATTGTTGTTTCAACGTGGCCGGCGGGATTCTCCGCAGGCCCAAAGCGAGGTTCAATGTGAAGAAGGTACTTGCCGTCATGCTCTGCGCGGGTCTGCTCGCGGCTTGTGAAAGCGATGGCTATGGCAACAATAACGAAGTCGCCGGCACCATCATCGGCGCCGGCCTCGGCATGGCGCTGGGCTCCACGGTGCACGGCGACGGCGGCGCGGCCATGGTCATGGGCGGCATCCTCGGCGGCGCCATCGGCAACCGCGTCGGCAACCGGCTCGACGAGGCGGACCGCATCAAGCACCAGCAGGCCTATTACCACGCCATGAACAACAACCGGGATTACGACACTGCGGGCTGGTACGACCCCGATTCCGGCGCGCGCGGCGCAGTCACCCCTCAGCGCTCGTATACCGACCGCCGTGGCTTGCAGTGCCGCGAGTTCCAGCAGGAAATCTGGATCGGTGGCCGCCGCGAGGAAGGCTACGGCACGGCGTGCCGCATGCCCGACGGCAGCTGGAAGATCATGAACAATTCATAGAAATATTCGCCGGACACTTGTGTCCTCGTCAGACTGATTTCCGGCGGATTATGTGAGGCGCGGCTGATATCCCCCCAGCCGCGCCTCACTCGTTTTTCAGGCGTCGAAGTCGCCTTCCGGCGCCTGGCGCTTGAACTTTATCCTCACCTGCCAGCTGTCCTTGCCGAACTGAGCCGACACGTCCTCGGCTTCGCTGCTGGTCATGTCGGCGCCCTTCGGGATCGCTTCGGCGGCGATGTCGATGGCGCTTTGCGCGTCCGACGCGCTGACGATGGATTCGAAGGTGCCGCGCATGCGGGACATCAGCCGGACCTCCTGCCGAGGAACACCGAGACCGCCAGCAGCAGCCAGCCCAGCATCAGCGCCGTGCCGCCCAGCGGCGCCATGAATGTGGGCGTCATCGCCCCGAAGGCGCGCAGATAGAGCGAGCCGCAGAACAATACCGTTCCGAACAGGAAAGCCATGCCTGCGCCGTGGGCGATGCCGGCGCGGGCGTGACCGATGGCCAGGCCCACCGCGACCAGTGCGAGGGCGTGGGTGAAGTGATAGTGGCTGGCCGTCTCGAACAGCGACCGGGCGTGATCGTCCATCGGCACCGCGTGGCTGCCTGCCGCGCCCAGGGCAACGGCGGAAAACGCCAGCACGGCGCCGGTCGGGGTCCAGAGTTTCATGGGCGCCTCGGCAGGTTGAACAGCTCCGACAGCAATTCGTAGGACCGGAGCCTGGCCTTGAAATCGTAGCAGATGGTGAGCACGACAAGCTCGTTGGTGTCGTAGTTGTCGGCGAACTCGGCCATCTGCTGCTTTACCTGCTCCGGCGCGCCGATGATCGAGTGGGTCTTGCGGCGGTTGATCATGGCCCGTTCCTCGTCCGTATAGGGATAGGCCAGTGACTCCTCGGGCGACGGATAGGGGCCAAGCCGGCCCTGCTCGAACCGCAGCCGCCACAGGTCGCGGCTGGCGGCCGCGCGCAGCGCTTCCTCCTCGGTGTCGGCGCACAGCACGAACACGCCGACGCTGACCTTGGGCACGCCATAGAACCGCGACGGCCGGAAGTAGCGGCGGTACTGTTCGACAATCTCGCGGCCGCCGTCCGGCGCGATGAAGTGGGCGAACGAGAACGCCAGCCCGAACTGGGCGGCCAGCGCCGCGCTCTGGTCGCTCGATCCGAGCATCCATACCTGCGGTACCGTGCCGGGCCGCGGCGTGGCGCGGACATCGGCCAGCGCCTGGGTCGCGGGCGGCGTGTCGGTCAGGAAGGCCAGCGTGTCGGCCACCCTGGTGCCGAAGAATTCCACGCCGACCTGCGAGCCATAGGCCAGCGCCGCCGAAGTGAGATGGTCGGCGCCCGGTGCGCGTCCGATGCCCAGGTCGATCCGGTTCGGCGACATGGTCTCGAGGATCCGGAAGTTCTCGGCCACCTTCAGCGGGCTGTAATGGCTGAGCATGACGCCGCCCGAGCCGACGCGCATATGCGAAGTCTCGGCGGCGATGCGGGTGATCAGGATTTCTGGAGACGAGCCGGCGAAGCCGCTGGTGCTGTGGTGCTCGGCCAGCCAGAACCGGGTATAGCCCCAGCGCTCGGCGGCCTTGGCCAGTTCGATCGTCTCATGGATGGCGTCGGCCGCGGTGCCGCTCTCGCGGATCGGTGACTGGTCGACAACGCTGAGCTTGAGGTCGGACATCTCGGCATCGGCTGTTAAGCGGGCCCTAAGCACTAGGTGGCTTCGGCGTCGAACACAAGCCTTGCCGGTGTCCCGGCAGCGGGAGAGGAAGATGGGGCCAGACGCCACGCCGCGACAGTCAGCGCTGAACACTTGCCTTCTGTCGCGAGTCGGCAAGGCTGGACCGGAACTGGCTCAGATCGCCAGGCCGAGAACCATTCCGCCGATGAATACCAGCGCGATGAACGCGTCGGCTGCGATGATCGTCACCGCTTCCACGGCATTGGCAACCGTATCGGTATCGGGGCGGTGAATCTTGAGGGTACGCATTTGCTTGCTCCAGTGGTGAGTTGCGTTGGCCTCACAACTCAAGAATACCACCAAAGCTGTTGTGATAAAATGATCGGAAATATCGCTCGAGACGTGCGTATTCGCACGATGCCGCGGTGGCTGGTCCCCAGACAAGAGAAAGGCCGCGCCATCGTCAGACGGAGCGGCCTTTCCTGATGCCCCCGGGGAGGGAACGCATCAGCCTACGAAGGCGGTGAAGAGGCCGGCGCAGGTCAGCAGCGCGATCAGGGCACCCGTGGCGACGTTGAGCGTGCTGTCGATGTCGAAATGACGGGTCGTATTCATGGTCGTTATCCTCGTGTCGTATCTCGGGGCGGGGATGCCCTTCCGATAAGAGAAATATATTGCAGGTGCGGCCGTGTTAAAATGATCGGAATATGCATAATGGGTGTGCATAAACGATCTTGATATGTGTTAAAGAAGATTGATGCGTTTCCGAAAAAGGCGCTGAAAAACGCATATAAAACGATATAAAACAGTCGGATATGTACAAAAACAAAAATACTAAGATATGCATAAATGCAATGACATAGAGGCGGATGTGTTGCGCTGCAACACGATTCACGCCCGGTATATGCTGTCAGTGCGAGCGTGCTTCCACGCTCGACTCAAGCAGGGGAGCCGTGCATTAATGCGGCTCATGATTGATTGGGATGACATCCGCTACTTCCTCGCCGTCGCTCGCCGCGGCTCCATCACGTCGGCCGCGCGCGACCTCGGGGTGAACCATTCGACGGTGTCTCGCCGTATCGCCGCGTTCGAGGATAATCTGGGCGTCCGGCTGTTCGACCGGGTCGCCACCGGATACAACCTGACCCCTGCCGGGCAGGAGATGGTGCCGTCGGCCCAGCGCATGGAGGAAGAGGCGCTTGGCCTCGACCGCCGGCTCTATGGCCGGGACACCGAGCTTGGCGGCGTGCTGCGGGTAACGACGGCCGGTACCTTCGTCAATCCGTTCCTGATGGAGCAGATCGGGCGGTTCCTGGCCGAATATCCGGGCATCGACATCGATCTGGTGGTGTCGACCGATCTGGCGAACCTGCATGCCCGCGAGGTCGACGTGGCGATCCGCGCCACGCTCAATCCACCCGACACGCTGGTCGGCCGCCGCATCGGCAGGCTGGCGGCCATGCTTTATGGGCGGCACGATTTCATTGCGCCGGGTGAGCCCGGGGCGACCAGCGCGTCGGCGGCGCCCGACGTCATCGCGTTCGAGGGCTCCGGTCGCGACTATACGGATGCAAGCTGGTTCAGCGACGTCTACCCGAACGCCCGCACGCGGGTGCGGCTGAACAATGTCGAGGCGGCGTATCATGGCATCCTGTCGGGAGTCGGTATCGGTATGCTGCCCTGCCATGTCGGCGACATCAGCCCGGAATTGCGGCGCCTGCCGCCCTACCATCTCGAGCCGGTGTTCGACCTGTGGCTGCTTACCCATGCCGACCTGAGGCGCACCGCCAAGGTCCGGGCATTCATCAACTTCATGGCCAATGCGATCATGCCCCACAAGGATCTGATCGAGGGCAAGCGTCCGCCCGGTTTCTCATCGGGCGACAGGCTCGCCGTGGACAGCGGCTATGCCGCTGCGGCCGGGATGTCCCAGGATGTGCCGGAGGACGTCAGCGCCTAGCGCTTGCGGACGCCCAGCTTGGCCGTCGAGGACGCGGTGACCAGCAGGTCGCCGGCCTCGTTGAACAGCCGGCCCTCCAGGAACACGATGGAGCGCCCCTGGCGCACCACCTGACCCTCGCAGACCACCGGGCCGATGGGCGCGGGGCCGATGAAGGTGGTCTTCATCTCCAGGGTCTGGATGATCTGGCCATCATCGAGTCGCTGGAGCACCGCGCGGGACATGGCGTTGTCCAGCATGGCCGCCAGGATACCGCCTTGTATCAGGCCGCTGCTGTTATCGAACGCCTCGGTGCCCAGATAGCGGATGCGAATCCAGCCCTGCTCCGCATGGCCGTCGATGAAGGTGGCGCCCAGTGTATCGTTGATCGCGGCGCTGCGGCGCCTGGTCGGATTGTCGTCGGTCACGCAAGCCTCCTTGTGGTTCAGTGACTTGTACCCTCGGGGCTGGCCGCGTCAATCCGCTGCCTGTCAGATTCGATAGTTCGCGGGTGTCGGGCTTTTCTGATACGCTACGGAGAGCTGGAAGCAGATTGTCTTTAAGGGGAAGATCCATGGCTACAAAACTCAAGGATGTTAACGACTGGCGCTCGCAGCCGTCGCCCAAGTGGCCGGAACCCGAGCTGCGTGGTCACCGCATCCCAGGCTACCGTTATCACTCCGAGGATTTCTGGAAGCAGGAATGGGAGACCATGTGGACCAAGGTGTGGCTGCTGGTCGGCCGCGCCCCCGAGATCCCCGAGCCCGGCGACTACCAGATGGAAGAGATCGGACCCGAATCCTTCCTCATGGTGCGCCAGCAGGACGGCTCGATCCGCTCGTTCTACAATGTCTGCCAGCACCGCGGCGCCCGCCTGATCTTCAACGACATCGGCACCGTCGATTCGTTCACCTGCCCGTATCATGGCTGGCGCTGGGAGATCGACGGCACCTTGACCTTCGCGCTCGACCCCGAGGATTTCCCCGAGGGCGATCCCTGCGGCAAGCTGACCCTCGAAGAAGTGAAGTGCGAGGAATTCGCCGGTTTCATCTGGATCAACATGGATCCCGAAGCCGTCACCCTGAAGGAATATCTCGGCCCGATCTGGGATGACTGGAACGCCTACGGCTTCGACAGCTGGAAGCGTTACCAGGCCATGCGCGTGCGCGCCCCGATCAACTGGAAGGTCGTGCTCGACAACTTCAACGAGTCCTACCACCTTCCGGCAGTGCATCCGGAATCGGATACGTCGATCGAAGAGAACTACAAGTGGACCCAGTTCGACCTGTCGGAAGAGGGCCACAACCGCATGATCATGAAGGCGGGGCTGCCGTCCAATTCCCTCAGGGACAAGAATGTCCCGCTGCTGCGCGAGCCGCTGATCTCGACGCTGAAGGCATGGGGCCTCGATCCGGCTGAATTCGAGGGCCGCGAATACGAGACCCGCGAAGCGATCCAGCAGGCCAAGCGCGAAGTCGGCAAGCAGAAGGGTTACACCCACTACGAGAATCTGCGCGACGACCAGCTGACGGACGCCTATCACTACACGATCTTCCCGAACTTCGCGGTGACGGCGTGGGCCGATGGCTTCCATTTCCTGCGCGCCATCCCGCACCCGACCGACCCGACCAAGTGCATCTTCGACAATTGGTGGTACGCCAGCCAGCCGGAAGGCGAGACCGCGCCGGTGTTCACGGCGGGCGGCCCGGTGGATCGTGATGCCGAGGTCGACCTCGACGTGTTCGATTACGGCGAGAAGAGCCTGGGCTTTGCCATCGACCAGGACATGGGCGTGACCGCAGGCCAGCAGCTCGGCTTCCGCAGCCGCGGCTTCAACGGCGTGTATCTCTCCGGCCAGGAGCGCCGCATTCGCCGCTATCACGAAGTGATCGACGATTACATCGAGGGCCGCCGCCCGCAGAAGGGCTGATCACCTCGCAGGCCAAAGAAAGGGCGCGTGTTTCGGCACGCGCCCTTTTTCTTTGTTGTTGGCCCGGGGCCCACGGCGCGAGGGCGGGTCGCTCATCTTCGATGTGCGCGCCGCCGTCTCCGCTGCCGGGACGGACAGACCGAATGACTGTAGGTCAAGGCCGCTAGAGCGGTGCCGGGTTGACGCAGGCGGCGTTGTCGATGCGCAGCTCGGCGCCGTTGATGAACTTCGATTCATCCGACGCGAGGAACAGCACCGTGTGGCCCACGTCCATCGGTTCGCCAAGGCCCGGGCCGGGTTTAGGGTCGCCCGCTTGCTCCTGGATCTGTTCGGCCTCGCCGGTGCCCGCGGTCTCCGCGCGAAGGCCCAGCACCAGCGGCGTCACGATCACACCGGGCAGCAGGCAATTGACGCGGATATTGTAGCGCTCCTGCTGGCAATGGATCGCCGCGGCATTGGTCATCGACCGCACCGCGCCCTTGCAGGCGGCATAGGCGAAGACGTCCTTGTAGCCCATGATCGCCGTGGTCGAGGCCATGTTGATGATCGAGCCCGGTCTGCCATTCCGCTTGATCGTCTCGATCCCGTATTTGAGGCCCAGATAGGTGCCATCCATGTGGATGCGCTGATGGAGGCGGTAATCCTCCCAGCTGCATGACTCGACGGTGCCGGGCCGGACCATGCCGGCATTGTTGACCACGACATTGAGTTCGCCGAAATGATCGAGCGTCTGCGCGATGACCCGCTCCCATTGGTCGCGCTCGGCGACATCGTGCGCGATAAAGATGGCGCTCCCGCCTGCCTGCTGGACGGTTTCCTCGCCGCCCTGCCGGTTGATGTCCGTGACGACAACCTTTGCGCCCTCACGCGCCAGCGCCAGCGCATCCGCCCGACCCAGACCAGACCCGCCGCCCGTGACCAGGCACACCTTGTCCTGCACCCTTCCCATGGACCGCCCTCCCTTTTTTCCCGGATAAAAATTCATGCTATGGGCGGGCACCCCTTACCTCAATCGGAAAGTCCGGGCCGGCCCCGCGTGAGAAGTGCAGACTGGGCGGCGACAACTCCTTGATCCCATCACCCGGGCCGTCGATTGGCGCATGGGCCCGGAGCCGACACAACCGGCTCTAAACGATCAGTCCTGCGATGGCCGCCGTCATGCAGGTTGCGATAGTGCCGGCGACAATGGACTTCAGACCCAGGCCGACGATGTCGCTGCGCCGCTCGGGCGCCATGGCGGCCATGCCGCCGATCATGATGCCCAGGCTGCCGAAATTGGCGAAGCCGCACAGCGCATAGGTCATGATCAGCTCCGAATGGGGCGACAGCGCGCCGTTGGGCAGCGCCGCCATCTCGGCATAGGCCAGCAATTCGTTGAGGATCACCTTGGTGCCTAGCAGGCCGCCTGCGGTCTGCGCCTCGGTCCAGGGGATGCCCATCAGCCAGGCCACCGGCGACAGCGCCCAGCCGGCCATGCGCTGCAGGGTCAGCGGTGCGCCGTTCACATCCGGCAGCAAGCCGATGGCGGCGTTGAGCAGCGTCACCAGCGCCACCAGCACGATCAGCATGGCAATGATGTTGAGCAGCAGGGCGATGCCGTTGGTGGTGCCACGGGTCAGCGCGTCCATGCTGTTCTCGGCCTCCGACCGGGGGACGACCATCATGGAGTCCTGCGGCCGCGCTGTCGGAGGCACCATCAGCGCCGCCACCATGATGGCGGCCGGTGCGCTGATTACCGACGCGGTCACCAGATGGCCGGCGGCATCCGACATGATCGGCGCCAGCATGGCGGCATAGAGCACCAGCACCGTGCCGGCGATGGTCGCCATGCCGCCGGTCATCACCAGGAACAGGTCGCCCCGGTCCATGCGCGTCAGATAGGGACGGATCAGCAGCGGCGCCTCGACCATGCCGACGAATATGTTGGCGGCGGTGCTGAGGCCGACCGGTCCGCTGACGCCGAGCGTACGGTTCAGCGCCCAGGCGAAGGCGCTGACGATGGCCGGCAGCACCCGCCAGTAATAGAGCAGGGCGCTCACCGCGCTCACGACCAGCACCAGCGGCAGCGCATTGAACGCCAGGATGAACGTGCTGCCGGTGCCGCCCGAGGCGAACGGAGAGGGCCCGCCGCCCAGATAGCCGAATACGAAGCTGGTGCCCGCGGTGGTCGCCTGCTGCAGGGCCTCGACCAGGTGATTGATGCCCGAGAACACCTGTTTGGATCCCGGCACGCGCAGGAACAGCAGGGCGAGCAGAAACTGCAGGACGAGGGCGCCCAGCACCATCTTGATGCGGAATGCCCGCCGATCCTCGCTGATAACCCATGCCAGCGCGGTCAGCGCCACGATGCCCAAGATCGCCTGCACGATGTCCCCCTCATTTGCCGGCCTCGCCATATTGGGAGCGAAGCGGCCCGCGCAGGCAAAGCATTTCTCGCCTGCCGCACTTACTTTGTCATGCGGGTGCGCTATAAATCGTCACGCATGAACCGAGGAAGATACCGCATGAGCACGACAGGAACCGCCCCCCAGCGACGGATGGATCTCCAGGGCGCGAGCAACTTTCGCGACCTGGGCGGATACGAGGCGGCCGATGGCCGCAAGGTGAAATGGCGGCACCTGTACCGGTCCAACTCACTGGCGGCGCTGACCGACACGGACCTGGAGCATTTCGGCGGTCTGGGCATCAAGGTGATCTGCGACCTGCGCCGCGAGGAGGAAAGCGTCGAGGCGCCGAGCCGGCTGCCCGCGAGCAATGCGCCCACGATCCTGCAACTCCCCATTGGTCCGCAGCGCAAGGATTCCAAGCTCTATGAATATCTGTGGAGCGGCGAGGCCACCGAGGAGCAGCTGCGCGACGTGATGAAGGGCATCTACCGGGAATTCGCGATCAAGTTCGCCCCGCAATATGCCGAATTCATGCGCCGGGTCGCCCGTGCCGACCAGTTGCCGCTGCTGTTCCACTGCGCCGCCGGCAAGGACCGCACCGGCTTCGCCGCGGCGATCATCCTCGAGGCGCTGGGCGTGTCGCGCGAGACCATCCTCGAGGATTACGCGCTGACCAATGACTATGCCCGGCGCAACCTGATCGACAAATATCCCGAGCTTAAGTCGCCCGAGCTGTTCCACACCATGATGGCCGCCAACCCGGATTATCTGCTGGCGTCCTACGCGGCGGTGAACGAGGCGTTCGGCAGCTTCGACGGCTATCTCACCGAAGGCCTCGGCATGACCGCCCAGGCGAAGGAAGATCTGCGCGCCCTGCTGCTGGAATAGCGCCGGCGGTTACGGTTCGATTTCGTAAACGGTCCGTTTCAACCTTTTCTATTTTTAACGCGTTCGCGAGGTAGCATTGTAGGTCCTGCCGCGACGGGAAACCGATGGCCGCGGCGCTGATCCGAGGAGGGGAATTTCCATGTCGACATCTTCAACTACATCTTCGAGCGTGCTGGCCACGGGCGGCGGTCAGGCGCTGATCGACGTATCCGACACGGTCATACTGCTGCTCGATCACCAGTCGGGGCTGTTCCAGACGGTCAAGGACATCAGTGTCGCCGAGCTTCGGACGAACGTGGTCATGCTGGCCCGGCTCGCGTCGCTGCTGAAGATACCCGTCATCACGACGGCATCCGAGCCGGGCGGCCCGAACGGACCGCTGATGCCGGAAATCCATGAGCATGCGCCGCATGCGACTTACGTGCCGCGTACCGGCGAGGTCAACGCCTGGGACAACGAAAATTTTGTGAGGACGGTGCGCGACACCGGCCGCAAAACGCTGGTCATGGCCGGCGTATGGACCAGTGTCTGCGTGATGTTTCCGGCGCTCGACGCCCTGGCGGCAGGGTTCAAGGTGTACGCCGTGATCGATGCATCGGGTGACCCGAGCGAGATGACGTCGCGGACGACGCTGGCGCGCTTCACCCAGGCCGGCGTGATTCCGACCTCGACGAACGCAGTCCTGTCGGAGACCCACCGCACCTGGCGCCGCCCCGAAGCCGCCGAACTGGCCAAGCTCTATGCTCTCGTGGCGCCGAACTACGCCGCCGTGATGGAGAGCTACCAGAAGGCCCAGGATGTCGTCACCCAATCCAAGTGAAGGCAACATGGCACAGATCACCCGCCGATATGCCATCGCCGGCGCTTCGGCACTCGGCGTGGCTGCCGCGCTCGGCCCGGCCTTCGCTAACCGAGGAACCAGGATCATGCCAGACCGCGACCTCATCCTGATCAACGGCAAGGTCACGACGCTCGACAGTGCCAGACCCGCCGCCGATTCGCTCGCCATCCGTGACGGCCGCTTCCTCGCGGTGGGAACCGAGAAGGAGGTGCGCCAGGCCGCCGCTCCAGACGCCCAGGTCATCGACCTGGGCGGCCGGCGGGTCATTCCCGGGCTGATCGACAGCCACATGCACATCATCCGCGGCGGGCTCAACTACAACATGGAGCTGCGCTGGGACGGCGTGCCGTCGCTGGCGGACGCGATGGCCATGCTGAAGAAGCAGGCGCAGGTGACGCCGCCGCCGCAATGGGTGCGCGTGGTGGGCGGCTTCACCGAGCACCAGTTCGCCGAGAAGCGCTTGCCGACCCTCGACGAGATCAACGCCGCCGCGCCGGAAACCCCGGTGTTCATCCTGCATCTCTACGACCGGGCGCTGCTCAACCGCGCCGCCCTGCGCGCCGTCGGCTACACGAAGGACACGCCCAATCCGCCGGGTGGCGAGATCGTCCGCGACGCCGCGGGCGAGCCCACGGGGCTGCTGCTCGCCCAGCCCAACGCGATGATCCTCTATTCGACCCTGGCGAAGGGTCCCAAGCTGCCGCCCGAATACCAGCTGAACTCCACCCGGCACTTCATGCGCGAGCTGAATTCGCTGGGCGTGACGGGCGTGATCGACGCGGGCGGCGGCTTCCAGAACTATCCCGAGGACTATCAGATCATCGAGACGCTGCACGACGACGGCCAGCTGACGGTGCGGATCGCCTACAACCTGTTCACCCAGAAGCCGAATCAGGAGCTGACCGACTTCGCCGGCTGGGCGGAGATGGCGACACCGGGGCAGGGCGACGACACCTACCGGCTGAACGGCGCCGGCGAGATGCTGGTCTACAGCGCGGCCGATTTCGAGGACTTCCGGGTCGAGCGGCCCGAGATGCCGCCGAATATGGAAGGCGACCTCGAGGCGGTGGTGCGCCTGCTGGCCGAGAAGCGCTGGCCATGGCGGCTGCACGCCACCTACAACCAGACCATCAGCCGCGCCCTCGACGTGTTCGAGACCGTGAACCGGGACATCCCGTTCGACGGCCTGCACTGGTTCTTCGATCATTGCGAGACCATCGACCAGCGCAACATCGAGCGGATCGCCGCGCTGGGCGGCGGCATCGCCGTGCAGCACCGCATGGCCTATCAGGGCGAGTATTTCGTCGAGCGCTACGGCGCCAGGGCGGCCGAGGCGACGCCGCCCATCCGGCGCATGCTGGACGCGGGCGTGCCGGTCGGCGCGGGCACCGACGCGACCCGGGTCGCCAGCTACAATCCGTGGGTGTCGCTGTCCTGGCTGGTGACGGGAAAGACCGTCGGCGGCCTGGGGCTCTATCCCGCGGCCAACCGGCTGGACCGGGAGGAGGCGCTGCGGCTGTGGACCGACGCCAACACCTGGTTCTCGGGCGAGGCCGGCAAGAAGGGCCGGATCGAGGCTGGCCAGCTTGCCGACCTGGCCGTGCTGAGCGGCGACTATTTCAGTGTTCCCGAGGCCGAGATCGTCCACCTGCGCTCGGTGCTCACCCTGCTGGGCGGCAGGCTGGTGCATGGCGAGGGCGATTATGGCCCGCTCGCGCCGCCGCTGCCGCCGCCGGCGCCGGACTGGTCGCCGGTCAGGACTTTTGGCGGCTATCACCGCGACGCCGGTCATGCCCATGCCATGGCGGCCGCCTGCGGCTGCGCCAGCGCCTGCGCCGTACACGGGCACGATCACGCGGCGTCGCTGGGCGCGCGCCTTCCGGTGGCCGACGACCGCGGCTTCTGGGGCGCCCTCGGCTGCGGCTGCTGGGCGGTGTGAGGTGACGGCGGGCGAGCCCGGCCCCCTTCGCCTGCCGGTCTTCCGGGCGCTGTGGATCGCCACCATCGTCTCCAATGTGGGGACGTGGATGCATGACGTGGGCGCCGCGTGGCTGATGACCTCTCTGTCGGCCAATCCGCTGATGGTGGCGCTGGTGCAGGCGGCGACGACGCTGCCGATGTTCCTGTTCGCGCTGCCCGGTGGCGCGCTCGCCGACATCGTCGACCGCCGCAAACTGTTGCTGGCGGCCCAGGTCTGGAGCCTGCTGTCGGCCGGGGCGCTGGCGGCGCTGACGCTGGCGGGACTGACCGATGCCCTCGTGCTGCTGCTTCTGACCTTCTCGCTGGCGACGGCGGCCGCGCTCAACGCGCCGGCGTTTCAGTCCATCGTGCCCGAGCTGGTGCCGAAAACCGTGCTTCCCGATGCGGTCGCGCTCAACAGCCTGGGCGTCAACATCTCGCGCGCCATCGGCCCGGCGCTGGGCGGCCTGATCGTCGCCGCGTCGGGTCCGGCCGCCGTCTTCCTGCTCAATGCCGTCTCCGTCCTCGGCGTGATGGTGGTGCTCTATCGCTGGCGCCGGCCGCCGGCCGCGTCACACCTGCCGCCCGAGCACTTCCTGGGCGCGCTCAGGGCGGGGGCGCGCTATGTGCGCCAGTCGCCGGAGCTGCGCGTGGTGCTGGTGCGCAGCATCGCGTTCTTCCTGTTCGCCAGCGCCACCTGGGCGCTATTGCCGGTGATCGCACGCCGCGACATGGGGCTGGGCGCGGCGGAATATGGCGGCCTGCTCGGCTTCATGGGCGGCGGCGCGGTGGCCGGCGCCCTGCTCCTGCCCAGGCTGCGCGGCCGCGTCTCCTCGAACGCCTTGACCGTCGCGGCCACCATCGGCTTCGCTTGTGTCGCCCTGGCCCTGTCGATGGTGTCCAGCTATTGGGCCGCCTGCGCGGTCATGGCTGTCGCGGGCATGTCGTGGATCGCCATGCTGTCGGCGCTCAACGTCGCGGCGCAGATGTCGGCGCCGGGCTGGGTGAAGGCGCGGGCGCTCGCCGTCTACATGGTGGTGTTCCAGGGCGCCATGACCGCCGGCAGCACGCTCTGGGGCGTGCTCGCGGCGCAGACCGATGTCCGCACGGCGTTGATGGTCGCGGCGGCCGGCCAGCTCGTGGCTGTCGCCGTGGCGTTCATCCGGCCGCTCGGCGGCGATTCCCGGCTTGATCTGGCGGCTTCCATGCATTGGCCGGCCCCGCAGGTCGACGGCGAGGTCGCGCTCGACCGGGGGCCGGTGATGGTGACAGTGGAATACCGGGTCGATCCGGCGCGCGTGGCCGAGTTCGCCCATGCCATGGACAGCCTGCACCGCGTCCGCCGGCGGGACGGGGCGATCTCCTGGAACCTCTACGAGGATCCGTCGCAACCCGGCCTGATGGTCGAGACCTTCGTGCTGGAAAGCTGGCTCGAGCACCTGCGCCAGCACGAGCGGGTCACCCACACCGACCACGCGCTGCAGGACGACATCGCCCGGTTCCATCTGGGACCGGACAAGCCGGTGGTCCGCCATCTGATCGCCCCGGCCCGCTCGCCATGAAAAAGGCCCCCGCGTCGCTGCGGGGGCCTTCCATGGCTACGGCGTGTAGCCGGTGTCGACCAGTACCAGCTCGCTGTCCTCCAGCGCGGTGACGCGGAGCACGTCGACCTCGCTGATCGCCGCGCCGTCGCGGGTGTTCACCCGCACGCCGTTGACCTCGACCGAGCCGACGGCCGGCACCAGGTAGCCGTAGCGGTCGCCGCCCAGCCGATACTCGATCGTCTCGCCAGCCTTCAACGTGGCGCCGGCGACGCGGGCGTCGGTGCGGATCGGCAGCGCGTCCTCATCGCCGTCGATGCCGCTGGCGAGGGTCACGAACCGGCCGGAGCGGTCACCCTTGGGGAAGGGCCTGGCGCCCCAGGACGGCGCCTTCCGGTCCGGCTCGCTGGGGATGATCCAGATCTGGAACAGCGTCGTCTCCTCGTCCTCCATGTTGTATTCGGAGTGCGAGACGCCGGTGCCCGCCGACATCACCTGGACATCGCCCGCCTCGGTGCGGCCTTCATTGCCCAGGCTGTCCTTGTGGGTGATGGCGCCCTTGCGGACATAGGTGATGATTTCCATGTCGGCGTGCGGGTGCGGCGGAAAGCCGCTGTGCGGGGCGATGGTGTCGTCGTTCCACACCCGCAGATTGCCCCAGTGCATCCGCTCCGCGTCGCGGTAGCCGGCAAACGAGAAATGATGCTTGGCGTCGAGCCACCCATGGTCGGCGCCGCCGAGGCTGGTAAAGGGACGAAGCTCGATCATCTGAATTCTCCTGATCTTGTGTGTCATGTCCTGCCGCGTCGCGGCCTTGCATGGACACAAGATGGGTGCTTTCATTCGTTGACGAAATACACATGATCGAAACTCTTTGTTTCAGGAATCGTCATGCTGCCTGACTTTGAAGCCTGGGCCATTTTCGCCACGGTCGCCGAACGGGGATCGTTCTCGGCGGCGGCTGCCGATCTGGGCCTGTCCAAGGCCACGGTGTCCAAGGCGGTAAGCCGGCTGGAGCTGCGCCTCGGCGCGCCGCTGCTGCACCGCACCTCGCGCAAGCTGGCGCTGACCGACACGGGCCGGCTGGCCCTCGAGCGGGCGGCGCGTATCCGGGCGGAAGGCGAGACGCTCGAGTTGGAGGCGACCGAGACGGCCGCCATGCCGCGCGGCACCGTCCGGCTGGCCGCGCCCATGTCGTTCGGTATCGAGCATCTTGGCGAGGCGCTGCCCGACTTTCTGGCGCTGTATCCGGATGTCGCCGTCGACCTGCATCTGAGCGACTACGCCATCGATCTGGTGGGGCAGGGCATCGACGTGGCGCTGCGCATCGGCGCGCTGGCCGATTCGTCGCTGCGCGCCCGCCGGCTGTGTGCGGTGCGCCGGCCACTGGTCGCCTCGCCGGCCTATTGGGCGCGGCATGGCACGCCACGGCATCCGCGCGACCTGGAGCAGCACAGGGCCATCATCTATTCGCACCTTGCCTCCCCCAGCCATTGGACCTTCCAGCACCCGCTGGAGGGCGACGTGGCCGTGAAGGTCACCGGCCAGTTCGCGACCAACAATGGCGATGTGGCGGTGCCGGCGCTGCTCGCCGGCGTCGGCATGGCGTTGCAGCCTGAGTTCCTGATCTGGCGCGAGCTGCGGGACGGCCGGCTGGAGGAGGCGCTGCCCGGCTGGTCCGTTCCGTCCATCGCGCTGCACATCGTCACCCCGCCGGGCACCCTGCGCCCGGCGCGGGTGACCGCGCTGATCGACTTCCTTGCCGCACGGTTCGTGAAGGCAACATGGGCGCATGCCATGGACGGCAAGACCGGAGGCCGCTAGTCTGCGCCAGGGGATACTTTCCGGTAACATCGGGGCGAGGAGACACGCATGAAGTTCGGGGTCAGCATATTCGTGACGCATTTCAGCGCGGGACCCGCCGAGATCGCGGCCGAGGCGGAGCGCCTTGGATTCGAGTCCCTGTTCGTGTCCGAGCACTCGCATATTCCGGTCGACACCAAGTTCCCGCTCAGTGACGACGTGCCGATGGCCTATCGGAGCATGCTGGATCCGTTCGTGGCGCTTGGCGCGGCGGCGGCCGTGACCCGCAGGATCAAGCTGGGAACGGCGATCTGCATCGTGCCGCAACATGACCCGATCCATTGCGCCAAGGCGATCTCGACCCTGGATCAGATCTCAGGCGGGCGCGTGGTATTCGGCGTCGGCGCCGGGTGGAATCCGCCCGAAATGGAGAATCACGGCGTCGCCTTCGCCACGCGGTTCAAGATCATGCGTGAGCGCGTCGAGGCGATGAAGCGGCTGTGGACCGAGGAGGAAGCCGAATATCACGGCGAACTCGTCAATATCAGCCGGTCCTGGCAATGGCCCAAGCCGGTGCAGACGCCGCATCCGCCGATCCTGGTGGCCGGCGCCGGCGCGGGCATCATCAAGCGCGTGGTCGGCTATGGCGATGGCTGGATGCCGGTCGTCGCGGCGCAGTGGCACGAATCGATGAGAAACAAGATGACTCCGCTGCACGAGCTGCCGGACATGATCGCCCAGCAGCGGCAGCTGGAGGCCGAGGCGGGACGCGGCCGGACGACCATCACCGCCCTCGGCCTGCCGCCCGAGCCCCAATATATCGACCGGCTGTCTGAACTCGGCGTCGAGCGCATGGTGTTCGGACTGCCCAATGACGGGCGGGATCAGGCCTTCGCCCAGTTGCAGGCCTATGCGGATGCCGTGGCGGCCTATGCCTGATGCGGGCGGCGGCGGGGTGCTGGTGATTCGAGGCGCATGACGAAGGCGCTGGAGCGCCAGGCGCGACTGGTTCAACAAGCGGGAAGATTGCCATGAGCGAAGCGAAAGTGCCGGATGGCGTGCTTGACTGGGTAAAGGATCATGTCCGCCGCTATCTGGCGACGGATGGCGCGGACGGCCACATGTTCGCGGCGGGCAAGATGCCCCCGGTGCCAACCCTGCTGCTGACCACCACCGGCCGGAAAAGCGGCGATAAATTCATCATGCCGCTGATCTATGGCAGGAGCGGCGACGACTATGTGGTGATTGCCTCCAAGGGCGGCGCGCCAGCCCATCCCGGATGGTTCCTCAATCTGGAAGCCGATCCGGCGGTGAATGTTCAGGTGCTGGCGGACAAATTCCCGGCCCGGGCGCGGATCGCAACCGGTGCCGAGCGCGGCAAATTGTGGCGCGAGATGGCGGCGCTGTTCCCGCCCTATGACGACTACCAGCAGAAGGCTGGCCGCGAGATTCCGGTTGTCGTGCTGGAGCGTGCGTGAGTCGGAGGCCGGGCAGTGGTGCGGATGTCGGACCCACATGAGAGGCAATTAGCCTAGCGTGTCCGGCAATCCTGCTGCCGCGCCCACGACAGTGGCCCCCAATATGGCCCCCACGGCTCAGCGGTGCCCACGCAACAAGCAGTGAGCCGGTGCCTGATGCGGTCGAATATGCTCTGCGTCAGCCCTCGGCGCGGCGTGATCTTGATCGGCGCGGGAGGTAGCTTCGTCGGGTCGCGAGGCCACCCGCTGTGTATAGTCGGTCGCGACTCTATCTCGGGCTTTTTCTTCATCGTGTGACCGCCCGCCATGCGGCCCGCGCCCTCGCCAACACTCTCAGCACCGGGCGCCTGGCCGCCGCGATGTAGCCGCGCCGCAGGAACAGCGGGATTGTTTCTGGACGTGGCGGGTAGTCGCCGCGCTTCTGGAAGCATACAGAGGAGCGAGCAGGGAACGACGGTCCTTGCAACTCCACCTTGGTAGGTTGGTGCAGCCACGCAGGTAGGATCATCACGGTCACCTCAGGTATGCTGTTAGCACCTTAACAGTTCGGCAGTAGCGCGTCTGAGAATTGCCAGCCTGCGAACCACCTGCGCACATGAAGCCGGCCCAACGTCAACGTCTTGTTGCCGAACCGTAACGACCTGGAAGCCTTTCGGAGGGGGTGGGGTGGGGCCACGCGAACGTACTGGGTGGGGGGTGTTTACCTATCTCGTATAGAACGCGGCCCTTTTGATGGCTATCGGGACAGGGGAATGGTTCGCTCTCTGGATGGGCAGGAAACCGGGTGATTTTGGCACCTCCCGCGTCCAAAAAAGAAATCTCTATCGGGACAACCGACACAAATGTTATACTATAACAATGACGGGTCGAATTTGCTCCATCTGCCACCACACCGATACGCAAGAAATTGAGGACGCCCTCATTTCCGGAGTCGTGTTGCGCGCGGTGGCCGAACGGTTCGGCCTATCTAAGTCGGCGGTCGCACGGCATCGCAAGGATTGCCTAGCGCCTAAGATCGCCGCTGCGCTGCGAGTCGTCTCTCCGTCGCCCAGCCCTCGTGCAGAAGTAGTCCGCGCCAAAGGCATCGTCTCGGGTGAGGTGCTGCCAACCCAAGATGATCTGCTAAGCCTGTCGGCGCTGCTAGGGCGGCTTGCGAAGTCGCTGGGGCGGCTGGACGCTGAAGCCGACCGTGCTGTGACTGAGGACCGTCCCATGGTCCTAGCGGCGCTCAGCGGCCAGCTGCACCGAGGCATCGAGACGACAGCAAAGTTGCAGGGACTTGGGAACGAACGGCCCGAGGCGGTAGGTGCCCGTACATCCATCATCATCAACATTCCAGAGGCGCGCTCAGTGCCGAGACTGATCAATGGGCAGAGTGAACTTCCTGATTCGCCGACGTATGATGATCCGGCCGCCGAACAGCCGAAGGCGCTGATTCTCAGGTTTGGGTCGCCAACACTGGGATAAGCCACCTCCTAGCGATGCTAGCTGGCAGACGAGTTCAGACCCCAGCTGCCAAAGGCGGATATCGCATCCCGCCAGGTTACCGACCGTGCGCCGGCAGCGACTAGAGGAAAGGCGCTTGAAGGGTCGTGTTCTGCGTTCACATTATGTACTTGTTCTTGGCGGACCTGATAGCATGTGTGGGCAAACGAACTGTTACGGTCATACCTGCATGAATCGCCTAGTTTACCTTGATGGACACGCCACCACGCCACTTGCACCGGAAGCCGCCGAAGCGATGGCGCGGCTATGGGCTGAGCAGGCTGGGAACGCCCATTCGCCCCACGCCCGCGGCCAAGCCGCCGCAGTGGAGATCGAGCGTGCGAGGACGGAGGTTGCTCTCTTGATTGGGGCTGCGCCGTCGGAAGTCGTCTTCACCTCGGGCGCTACCGAAGCCAATAACCTCGCGCTACTTGGTGTTGCTGAAGCAGCGCGAGAGACTGGGCAGGGTCGGCGGCGGATCGTAGCCTCCGCGATAGAGCACAGAAGTGTCTTAGCGGTGCTAGAGGAGCTGGGGGGGCGCGGATTCGAGACCTGTTTGGCACCGGTAACGCGTGATGGGCTCGTGGATCTCTACGCTCTCGAGGAGATTTTGAACGAAGGGACCCTACTTGTCTCTGTGATGGGCGCTAACAACGAGATGGGGGCTTTGCAGCGTCTAAAGATCGTCGCGAGCGCCGCCCATAAAAAGGGGGCACTCGTCCATAGTGACCTTGCGCAGCTCGCAGGTAAGCTGCCGGTGGATGTAGCTACTCTCGAACTCGACTATGCTAGTTTGTCGGCACATAAGCTACACGGCCCCATGGGCGTAGGTGCCCTTTACGTGTCCGCTCTCGCGTCGCTTCGTCCACGCCCTCTAATGTTTGGAGGCGGCCAAGAGGGAAATCTTCGACCCGGCACCCTGCCCACCCCGCTAATTGCTGGCTTCGGGGCGGCAGCTAGGCGCGCGCGATTAAGGATGGGTGAGGATGGCGAGCGACAAGCGGCGCTTGCTGAGCGAATGCTGATTGAGCTCAAGGCGCGACATGTTCGGTTCATCCAGAACGTGGCTAGTGCAGCACGTTTGCCTGGAAGTTTAAGTCTCCAGTTTCCGGGTATAGACGCCGATGAGCTAGTGGGACGCCTGTCGGATGTGGTATGTTTATCAACCGGTTCTGCTTGCTCGGCTGGCCATATGGCTAGTTCTTATGTGCTTAAGGCCATGAATTTGACTGAGGCGGAATCCTCCTCGACTTTACGTATGTATTTCGACAGGTACGTGTCGGAGGATGACGTGGGCTATGCGGCCGACAAAATCTCAGCAGCCGTACGAGCAAGCCTTGTCACTGGATCGAGGGTCCAGTAGCATAGTGTCATGAGGTCGATTCTTGCTGATACTAGCGTGCGGCTGCAGTTCGCCGGCCATGAAACCTTCCCTTTGAGGCTGCTTTGGCTGCGCAAAGCCTATGACGCAGTTGCAGCGGGATCCATTGGCCGTGGAACATTTCAGGAACAAGATGCCATTGCCCGGTTTGGCGTCGGACGAAACATGGCAATCTCGATCCGGCACTGGGCATTGGCCGCGGGGGTTCTGCGTGACGAGGGTGGCTTGCTCTCGCCGACGCCTTGGGCGAGACGAGTTTTCGACCTTGGAGAGGGTTTTGATCCCTATCTCGAAGAACCGGCGACGCTTTGGCTGGTGCATGCATCGATTGCTGGAAAGCCGGAGCTTGCCACTTGGTTTTACGCGTTCAATGGCCTGAATCAGGCGATGTTCGATCGTAACATGGTGGTCCAAGGTCTGATGGATCTCATTAAGGATCGTTCTGGCCTGCGGGTATCATTCGACACCTTACGTCGCGATGTCGAAGTATTCGTTCGCAGTTATGTGGCGCGCAGGGATGGCGGCGAAGATGCTGTCGAGCCGCTGCTCGCGGAGCTGGGGTTGGTGCGAGAGTCGCGTCTCGCGGGTCAATTCGAGTTCGTTCGCGGGCCGAAGCCGACCCTGCCAGACGGCGTCTTTGCCCTGGCTCTTTGGCAGTTCTGGACCCGCTGGCATGAGACGTCACCTACTATGTCGGTTGAGCAGGTAAGCTATGCGGCTGGATCGCCGGGCAGGATCTTCAAGCTTGATGAGGAAAGTGTTCTTGAGCGAATGACCCGGCTTGATCAAGTAACTGACGGAGCGTTGGTTTGGACCGACACCGCTGGGCTACGACAAGTAGCTCGGATCCGGCCGCCGAACGAATCTCACTTGCTAGAGCAGGCATACAACTTGGAGCGGAGAGAGGCAGCATGACCCGGCTCATCGAGCTTGTTCAGGTCGAGCGCCGGTTCGCCCGCTCAGCCCGCTTGGATACTGATCTGCAGGGAGCGCCGCCTCTGGTTGGCTACGTCATGCAGCCCAGTGTAAATCGCGCGCTAGAGGCCATGACGGATGGCCTGACGGAGGCTGGTCAAGCGGCCTTCACGTGGACGGGACCTTATGGAGGTGGCAAATCCTGTGCCGCCCTTCTGGTAGCGAGCTTGGTGGCGGGGGAGGCCGAACAGCGGGCTCTTGCCGCGCGACTAGCTGGGCCGGAACTGGTTGAGCGGTTTGCAGCAGCCTTCCCTGAAACCGGCAAGGGCTGGGCAGTTCTCGCCCTAACTGGCCGACGCGCGGAGCTTCGTAACGAGATTGCCGAGGCAGGTGCCATTACCTTCGGTTGGTCCAAAGACGATACCTGCAAGCTCGCGGATGACGATCGTCTGCTGATAGCCAAGCTAGAAAGTGAGGCCTTAGAGCGCGACGGCGTTCTGCTGCTTATCGACGAAATGGGCAAGTTCTTGGAGTACTCTGTGGCCGAGGGTGGCGACGTCCATTTGCTGCAGGATCTCGCTGAGCGCGCCAGCCGCTCTAAGGGTCGCCTCGTCGTGGTGGGGCTGCTACATCAGTCGTTCGAGCAGTATGCCAACAAGCTCGGCAAGACGTCCCGGAACGAATGGGCCAAGATTCAGGGCCGTTATCTGAATATCCCGTTCGTGGCCCAAGCAGATGAAGTGGCTGCGCTTATTGCACGCGCCGTGCAGGTGAAGACACGGCCATCCGCTGCTAAGCCGTTAGCAGTTGCAACCGCCGACGCCGTCGCAAAGCGGCGTACTGTGGATGCTGAGGCGCTTGCGGGCGTACTTGAGGCATCCTGGCCGCTGCACCCAGTGACAACTCTTCTTCTTGGCCCCGTTTCGAGGCAGCGGTTTGCGCAAAACGAGCGGAGTGTCTTCGGATTCTTGGCATCGGCCGAGCCGCATGGCTTTCAATCGCACCTAGCCGCGATGGACGTAGACGCGGCAGACCCTTGGTTCGGGCCCGACCAGCTTTGGGACTATCTCGTTGCAAATTTCGGCTCGGCCTTGGCGGTGGGGGTAGACGGCACGCAGTTGTCGCTGGCTATAGAGGCGGTGGAACGGGCCGCTCTGCGAGGAGCCTTGCATGCAAGACTGGCCAAATCTGCGGCGCTAATTGAGTTCTTCCGCAATGGCTCGGGCCTTGCGGTTACAGATGACATCCTGACGCTCTGTGCCCCCGCGGCAAAAGCCAGCGAGATCGAGGAGGCAATCGCCGAGCTGGTGGAGCGGGCAGTCTTCATCCGACAGCCACGGCTTGGCGGCTATGCACTCTTCGCCGGCAGTGACTTCGATCTTGATGAGGCGATTACTAACCATCGCGAGCGCCTAGATTCCGAAACTCTTGCTGATCTACCTGCGCGCTTGCAGATTGGCCCCATTGCTGCCAAGCGGCACTATATGGAGACTGGCGCACTCCGGACCTTCGACGTGGTGCTGCAGTTAGGCGAGGAGGTGTCCGTCGATTTGGCTGGATGGGCGCAGTCCTGCGCTGAGCGATTGGCCCGAGGAAAGCGGAAGGCAAGTGGGATATTGGTACTGCTGCTGCCGGATGGCGCTTCTTTCAAGGTCGAGCCGGAGAAGGCTGCCAAGGAGCTCTCCACCGCGTTGGCAGCACGGGGCCTGATAGCAGCGGTAGGTGCCGCTAAGTCAGTCTACATGCTGCGCGATCATGGGGCAGACCTCTATGCCATTGATCGCCTAGAGGTTGCACATCCTCAGCTTGAGGGTGACCGTATTGCGCGTCGTGAGCTGGCCGCGCGCCGCAGTCAGGTTTTGGAGGCCGTCCGGCGGGAGTTGTTGTCCACCTTCGCTAGTGCCAGCTGGTACAGCTGCGGCGCCAAGCTGCAGGGGTTAGACGGCAGCCCCCTCTCGATGATCGCGTCGATGGTCGCCCGGACAACTTTCGATCAGGCACCCATTGTGCACAGCGAGCTACTCTATCGCGATAAACCCTCAACCAACGCCATGGCCGCTCTACGGGCGCTCGCCTACGCCATGGTAAGCAAAGGGAGTGAGCCTGATCTTGGCATGATAGGCTACCCGCCGGAGCGCGGTCTCTATCTTACTATTCTGCGCCCACTCGGCTTGCATCGGCCAGATGCCGACGGTGTCTGGCGGTTCAGCAACCCGGAAGACGCGGCTCTTGGCGCGTCGCTCCAATCGGCATGGGAAGTGGCTTTGGCGGCCACGTCCCTCCAACTCGACGAGCTTTATAGGATCTGGGGCAGGCCGCCCTTTGGCGTGAAACGGGGTGTGATGCCAATTCTGGCGCTCGCCTATCTGCTTGCGCACCGCGCCTCGGTCGCAGTCTATTTGGAAGGAATCTTCCAACCGCAGTTAGACGAGGTCTTCGTAGATCGCCTACTCCAGGATCCATCGCATATCGAGTTCCGGCGCATCCGGCGTTCGGGCCAGGACTCGGCTTTTATCAACGCGCTGGCGCACCTGCTCAGCCTCGAGGGTGAAACCCTGGAAGCTGAGGCGCTGCCTGTTGCCGCCCGTCTATATCAACGATTCCGGGCTTTGCCACAGTGGGCGCAGCGTACGCAGCAGCTCACTGAGCGAGCGCGGCGCATCCGCGACGTCGTGGTAAAGGCCTCAGATCCGGAGGCCCTTCTCTTCACTGATTTAATGGACGTCTTGAAGGAGGAAACGGATCTCGCCGTGGCGGTCACCGGCGCACTTGAAGAGTGTGAAGCTGCCTTCCCGCGTATGCTGAGCGAGCTCAAGGAAGGATTAGCTGAGCAGCTTGGTGTCGCGCCAGGAACTTTTGAAGGGCTTGGACCACGGACAGTCATGGTGACAGGCGTAACCGGGGACTTGCGCTTTGACGCATTCGCCATGAGGGCCGGCACATTGGAGGCAGCAGACGGGGATATCGAAGGTCTGGCGAGCCTCTTGGTACATAAGCCCCCGCGTTCTTGGACGGATCGTGAGCAGCAGCAAGCCCTTTTCGAGCTCTCCAAGCTCACACGCCGCTTCCGTGAGGCTGAGGCGTTGGCTGCGATTAAGGGCCGAGACCCCACTGCACAAGCCATCTCGCTGGTCGTTGGGCTCGACCCTAGAAGTCAACCTCTCTTCCACACTTTTGAGGTAACCGAGCAGGAGCGGCAGCAGGCGGAGCGCTTGGCCGATACCCTGTTGTACGCGATGCGGGGTGAAATGGCGGCCCCCACTCACGTCGAACTCGCGGCCATCGCCCAGGTGATCGAGCGCCTGAGCGCCCAATTGAGCGAGGCCGCCTGATGAGCGAAAGGCACATTTTGGGGGTTTCCGGTGGGCGCGATAGTGCAGCCCTCGCTGTATACATGCGTGAGACTGCCCCAGAGCTCGATCTCGAGTATTTTTTCACCGACACGGGCAAGGAGCTTGAGGAGGTCTACCAGTTCTTAGATCGGCTTGAGGGCTTTTTAGGCAAGCCCATCACGCGGCTTAATCCCGACCGCGACTTTGAGTTCTGGCTTCGAGAGTACAATAATTTCCTGCCGTCGCCGCGGACTCGCTGGTGCACGCGACAGCTTAAGCTTAGGCCGCTTGAACAATGGCTAAAGGAGGACCTCGACGCAGGCGTCACAATACATTCGTACGTTGCCATTCGGGCAGATGAGCCCAATCGCGAGGGTTACAAAGCCACCCACGATAACATGCAGGTCCACTTGCCGCTGCGTGAAGCCGGAATCGACCGAAGAGGGGTTATTGACATACTTGAAGGTGCGGGAGTGGGCGAGCCGGAATACTACAGGTGGCGTTCCCGATCGGGCTGCACCTTCTGCTTCTTCCAACAGAAGATCGAATGGGTACGCCTGAGCCGGGAGCACCCCGCGGCCTTTGTAGAAGCCAAAGATTACGAGAAGACGGCCCTCAGCCACGGCTCTCCCTTCACGTGGAGCCAGGGGGAAAGCCTCGAGGAACTCGCGCAGCCGGAGCGAATTGCCGAAATCGAGCGGGAGTTCGAGACTCGTCGAAAGCGGCAAGCCGCCAAGCGGCCGCTCAATCCGCTCGCCGGCGACACGCCGCCCACGATTGACGATTTGTATGGAATCGACGAGGCTGCGGCTGGCTGCGTGGTCTGCCACAAGTAGCAGGAGGTTCCCCCACTGGCCTGAAAAAGGTTTAGCAACCAAAGAATACCGCGTTATACACGAGGGATTGAGCGGCGGAGGCCGCTTAGAGTTTTTTTTGGGGGGGCTGTGTCCAAGCGGTTAATCGACACATTGGCGCGTGCTGGCGTTGAGCCACTTTACGCGCTCGCTGGCAAGGGCGCTGTAGACCTACTTGACCGTCTTGAGACCCGTGCACTTAACGCCCACAACCTTGCCGTCATCGTGGTTGAGAGACTAGGTGCGAATGAAGCTCTTAAAACAGCCGATATTCGCAGCTTGGCGATTAGCGCGCTGAAACCTGAAGAGGCCAAACAGCTCAGCGAAGTATTGGCTCTCGAGGAAGGTGATCCCTTCAATCAACTAGCAAATGTTGATTTTTCACGCTCCGAGGGTCAGCTCACTACTCTCCACGCCTTCTTTGGAGTGGCCTATGAGGCGAGCTTGGAGGAGGAGACACCCTCCACTGCAACGCTCCAGCCGCCTTATGTTCTCTTTCCCCACCAACGGCGTGCTGCGCTCAAGGTGCGCGAGAAGCTGGGTCCCAATGATGCCCGGGTTCTACTGCACATGCCGACGGGCTCCGGCAAGACTCGGACTGCCCTAACCAGCATTGTGGACATATTGCGTGGCTTGCCAGACGGGCAGGTGGTTGTCTGGCTTGCTCACTCTGAAGAGCTATGTGATCAAGCCGCGGAAGAGGCGGCGCGAGCCTGGGCGACCCTAGGTTCACGGGAGATGACGATCTATCGTCATTATGGTGCGCACCGGATTGCTGACTTCGGGCGGGTACAGGACGGGTTTATTGTCGCAGGTTTACAGCTCCTCTACAAAGACAGCCTCAGCCGGCAGGGAGAGATCCTCGAACTCTCAAACCGACTGAAGTTGATCGTCATGGACGAAGCGCATCAAGCAATTGCGCCTACCTACAGCCACCTCATCAACCTCCTACAGCGGCGACCGGTGACGGGGATTTTAGGACTCTCGGCGACGCCGGGGCGTTCCTTGCGCGACGTGGAGGCGGATCTCAAGCTAGCCGAGTTCTTCCATCGGCAGAAGGTGCAGCTAGTAATCGAAGGCTATGCCAACCCTATCGATTACCTTATTGCGGAAGGCTATCTGGCAAAGATGGATTTCATGCAACTGCCGTTCCGCCCCCGTGGGGACGTGCATCTTTCGAAGGCGGAAGAGGAACGGCTGCAGGAAGGCTTTGACCTCCCGCCCAGGATCCTCGAGCAGTTGGCCGCGGACGATATGCGCAATCTGCTTATCATTCAGAACGTGGAAGCTGAGATCGCTGCTGGTGGAAGGATAATCCTTTTCGCTATGTCCGTGGAGCACGCCGGGCTACTAGCAAGCGTGTTGCGACTTCGGGGGGTCAGGGCTGCGGCGGTGACCTCAGCCACGGCGACAGAACGGCGGAGGCAGATCATCCAGCGCTACCGCGACACCGACGAGTTGGACGTGCTCTGCAATTACGGGGTGCTCACCACCGGGTTCGATGCGCCCAAAACCAATGTAGCTTTCATCGCGCGGCCGACCGCTTCGGTGGTGCTCTATAGCCAGATGATAGGTCGCGCTGCGCGCGGCACAAGAGCAGGCGGTAACGAGACCTGCCGAATCCTAACCGTTGTTGATCAGGCGCCAGGCTTTCGAAGCCTCGCCGAAGGCTTTGAGTTCTGGGATGACATTTGGGAAGAGGAATAGCCAGTGACCTTCGCGATCATTCCTCAGGCGCTGTCCATCAAGGCGATGCGCAGCTCTGGGTACAAGGACAGTGCGTATGCAATCGCCGAGTTGATCGATAATTCCATCCAAGCAGGGGAGGACCTCGAACGGCCCATCCAAGTGCAGGTAATTTGTGTCGATAAGCCAGGCTACGACGGCGGCCATCGCCGGCTGAACCGCTTGGCAGTCTTCGACAACGCCTGTGGCATGGACGCCGATACGCTTCGGCGCGCCTTGCAGTTTGGCGTAGGGGGCCATCTCGATGAGGAAAAACAGAAGGGTATAGGCAAGTTTGGCATGGGCCTGCCTAATTCGTCGATATCCCAATGCCGCCATGTCGATGTCTACACTTGGCAGAATGGCCAGACCTGGCACAGCTATCTGGACTTGGACGAGATCATGAGCGGGGCAATAGTCGAAGTCCCGGAGCCACAGCCCGCCGTCATCCCGAAAGAATGGCTGACTTTGGTAAGCGGGGAGATCGGCGAGAGCGGAACCCTCGTCATCTGGTCCGAACTCGATCTGATGAAATGGAAGCAAAGCACAGCGCTGCTACGTAATGCCGAATTTATGATCGGGCGGATCTACCGCTACTTCATTAACTGGGGCGGCGTGAGTATCCGGTTGGCAGCCTACGAAGAAATTGGTGGACGGTTTGTCAACAATATCGACGAGCTAGTCCGTTCCAACGATCCGCTTATGTTGATGGCTCGTACGAGCGCACCCGCGCCGTATGACATCTCGCCGGCTTTTGAGCCCTTCGGAGAGCCGCAGGAACTCGTGGTTGGCTTTGATGGGCAGCAGCACAGGGTCGTCATCACTGCATCAATCTGTAAGGTGGAGACCCGAAAGGGGGGCGGCAGCTCTGCCATCGGTTCATATGCCCGAAAGAACCAAGGTGTCTCGGTCGTCAGAGCAGACCGCGAGCTCGAGCTGGACCGCTCCTTTGAAAACTCCTACGACACACGGGAGCGGTGGTGGGGCATCGAGGTCAGCTTTCCACCGGGACTCGATGTGGTCTTTGGGGTAACCAACAACAAGCAGTCGGCGACTGGCTTCCAGCGCTTAGATATCGAAGAAGACGCAGCCGCCCAAGGGATGAAGCTAGCCGACTATCAAGAGCAGCTGAAGCGTGATAACGACCCACGGTTGCCAATGTACGAAATCAGCAACCGCATCGACAAGCTGCTGGAGACTATGCGTGTCCAAATCAACCGGATGCGCGAGGGCGAGAGAACCGAACAGGCGGCAAAGTCCGAAGATGGCACAACGGCGGAAACCATTGCGACCCGAGCTCTACGCCGACGGCAGGAGAAACTCGGTGCGACGGGCGCTAGCGACAAGGATGAGAACGCCTCCGACCAAGAGCGTACGGATGCATTAAGCGGGGAGATCGAGCAGGAGGGGCTGGATCCGCAGACCGCTCGGGAGATTGCAGTCAGCTACGTGACGCGAAAGATTAAGTTTCTCTTCCGACACGCCGACTTCCCAGGCTTCTCGGTTTTTGACGTCACTTCCAAGGCCGGAGTTATTATTATCACCATCAACACCAAGCACCCGGCACAGGCGCACCTCTTCGAGCTACTACGAGAAGGTGAGGCGGACACGCCCGAGAGTCCGGCGTTGCAGGGGCTAAAGCTACTTCTTACAGCTTGGGCGCGCATGGAGGACGAGGCGACGGGCGACCAAAGGGTCGAGTTGGAGGATGTCCGTGGGCAGTGGGGCCGCATCGCCCGTGACTTCTTGAAAGAGGCGGACGAGTAGGCGCAGTCAGTGTTCTGGCGCAACCTAAACGCTCACGTGCGACGCCATCTTGGTCTTGCGGAGCGATCCGTTGTAATTGCGGCGCCTTTCATCAAGGTTTCGGCCCTTAAGCGGCTTCTTGAAGCGGTGGCGCCTGCGGTTAGCTTGAGCGTCTACACACGCTGGCGTGTAGACGAGGTGGCCGCTGGCGTAAGCGATCTGCAGATCCTGGACATTTTGGAGGCCCGGCCTTTGACAGAACTTGGTCTGTGTGACGAACTCCACGCCAAGCTCTTCTTGGTGGATGGTACGCGAGCCTTGGTCGGATCTGCAAACGTCACCGCGGCAGCTCTGGGGACATCGTCCAAGCCCAACCTGGAGTTGCTGCAAGCAGTGGACATGGAGGCTGCGACAGCAGCGCTATTTCTCGCCGACCTAAAGGCGAGGAGTCGGACAGCGACGCGCGAAGAGGCAGACTTAGTATTACGTCTTGCCGCTGATCTGAAGATCCACCTGCCGCCGGACCTTGGCTCGCCCTCCGATGCGCAGCTTGATGACCCCACTGCGAGCGACCTGTCTGCTGGCTGGTTTCCAGAATTCCGTTCACCTGA
This sequence comes from Emcibacter sp. SYSU 3D8, assembly GCF_039655875.1. Classification (NCBI taxonomy): domain Bacteria; kingdom Pseudomonadati; phylum Pseudomonadota; class Alphaproteobacteria; order Emcibacterales; family Emcibacteraceae; genus Emcibacter; species Emcibacter sp. SYSU 3D8. Next base: position 555,645 of record NZ_JBBYXK010000003.1, read on the forward strand.
TCGTCTCTACGGGCTCGCTCGGGACACCGAGTGGTTGGTCCGGTCAGCACCATCGGAGGCGGCCCTTCGAGACCTTCTCGCTTTAGACGTGGATGTTGGAGGTGGCGATGCCGCGTTCGAGGCGCGGGTGCGCGAGAAGTTGCGAGGCTCGCCGATGGTTCAACAACTGGAGGACTTTTTAAGTGAGCCCCGCAGGTTCGGGGCTGTCACGGAATGGCTGAAACGCCTACTGCCGGATGCCAACCATGCTCAACGGCAGGCGGCGTGCCAGACGTTGATCCGTTGGCTCATCTACTTCGATCCCGAGCGGTACGAGGTTGGTACGCCTGGCGCTTACTCTGAGGTGCTATCACTGAAACGCTAGCGGGGGCGCTGCCTCTATAATTAATAGGGACGTTGAGCCCCGCTCCCGCGGCGGGGATTCCGCTATTTTGGATCCCCCTAACCGTCCGAGAATTCGTAATCCTTCGACCGCTCCCGCGAGCCGGCACTGCCGTGACGCGTATGCGGTTACAGTATCGCCTTCAGCGATAGCCAGCATCTGCACCAACCACTTTAATACGGCCAGCCATGGAAATTCATCCGAGCCCTCACGACAGCGATTTTTACTAGGTCCTCCCATGGGTTTGGCTCGCGAGCCCAAGATGCCAACTCCACGACGGGGTCGCTGCCTAGGCTTAATCGGCTCTCGATGGACTGTACCGCCGCTATTCCAAAACCCACTAATTGCTTGTAGCGCCGCTCGGCTGGGTGTTGTCCGCCAGTACTCGCGTAGGCCGCGTGGCGGCCCGGAAGGTTGCTTAGTGGGTTGCTCGCATATTTTAGCCCAACAACTGCTGTTTGGAGCTCGGCCGTCCCCTCGGGTCTCTTCAACTTCAGCGCGGATCGCGCACGCCGCATTAGGAGGTTGATCCTGGAAGAAAGCCACTCGACGTGCCCGTAAGGCAGACCATATTGCAATCTTGGCTTTGCACCCGTAGGCTGATCCGGGTGACGCCCCTGGCTGAAGAGATATTCATCCAGCCCAATAACAGGGTAGGAATCCAGGGGCACCTCTCCAACATATCAACTATCAGTTCGGCTGCGTTGAGCACGCCGCTCACCTGTGCTCGTTCCATAATTTCGCCCCGGCGGTTTATGCACTCGATCCTTACGGGACCGCCAAAAAACGTCAGTACGCCCAAAGGCCGCGGATTTCTTCCTTTGGCAGCCGTTCTCAGCGTCAAGGTACCGGGCTGGGCCTGGAATTCCACTAAGCGGTATGTTCCCTCTCCACCAAGGAAAGTGCGCCAGCGCAGCCCCACCAGCAGGTGGTCAGCTGTAAGCGTGGGTCGTGGCATGTAAGCCTCCTTGATGGTGAGTAAGGGGGTGCTGACCTTATGACGCTGGTGCCAAGTTCGAGTTTCACACGGAGCCGATATGAACGAGGCGGCGCAATGACCATGATAGCGGGCTTCGATCTCTACGCCTGCCCTACCTGCGGGCGTGTGCACCGAAAGGCGCGGCTGGTGTCGATCACCTTCCGAGATAGCGACAGAGACGTGGACGGTCGATTTCTCCCGGTGCTTCCGACGACGATACCGTGCGGCTGCGGGACCGCGTTCCTTTGGCGAGTCGCGGCACATGTCGGGTACGTCCAGCCCGAGCCGAGGCAGCACCGTTCGCTGTGTTGCCACCTACTGCGGCGAAGCGGCCGGGAGTGATTGGCAGGGCGTGGCGCGCTGTGCTTCGCCATCTAGGGCGACTGATCAGGCGGTAGCGGTCCGCCGGCCATCACGTAGATGTGGTGGCGGCCAGATCGCTCAGCGTCATCGTAACCGTCCCACTAGGCGCCGCAGGCGCTCCGATGACCATGCTGCGTGGCAACAGATGCGCCTTCCAAGCCAGAGGGGCAGGATACCACACTCTCCCGAACTGCCGGGTGCACTAATATCAAGGAGCCGCGTTCCTGCACCCAAGGGTCCTTTTTCGCCGTCGGGCATGGCAGAGAGTGGTCTGCGACTACCCAAGGGCCTCCTCTAGCTCGGCGTCGAGTTGCAGCGAGCGGTAGTGCTCGGCAGGCGCGGCCGAGTGCATCAGCCGCCAGTGCTTCAGAAAGCTCTCGTCCACGTCCCAGCGCCGGGCCATGTCCTCCGCCCAGCCGTCGAGGCAGGTGTCAGGCTCATGCGAGGCAGGGAAGCCCACCGGCCACACGCTGTCGAGTTGGAGCTGTGTCACTGTCGCGCCGGCCACCTCGACGCGCGACACGCTCCACGCGAAATCGGCCGCAGGCGCGCCGGGTGGGAACAGCATCATGGCTTGCTCCTTAATGGCCATCCGCACGCGGCTGGCGGTGATCCAGAAAAGCCGAATCAAGGGGCTTCCGCACACCGCGCGCGATGCGGGATCGTCCCAAATCTCCCGCATCTTCTCCTCGACGAGCTTGTCCGAGCGGACGGTGTCGCCGAAGCGCCAGTACACCATCCGGCGCAACTCGTATCGCGCGGCGGCGTGCGTGTTGCAGCCATGCACATGAAGGCTGACTGGCCCATCGCCAATTGCGTCGATCTCGGCGGGGCTCACGGTGAGGCCCAACGTCACGAACTTCCTCTTACTCTCCAGGAACTTGATGGCCCACCACACTAGCTCAACCTGCTCGGCGGTCGGATCGTCGGGCGAGTGGCCACCGGCCTCGGCCCGCAGACCATTCCATGCGCGTTCAATTTCAGCGGACAGCGGCGGAAGGGGCATCAACCGAGCGAGCTTCCACGCGGCCTCTGCCTCCGAGAGGCAGGAGAGGGTGTGCCGGCGCTTGCCGGCGTTGTCGACCCACCACCCTTCATAGCCGGCACCAGTCCGCGCGGTCGAAACACCAAAGTCAGTCCAACCCATAGTCATCTCCATAGTTGTTTAGTTCTTAACAAGGTGCCGCTGGCACGCCTCGCCTCGTCCCTCACACTCCCTACAGGACGTCGAGGCGCGTCCCTGAAGGGGCCGGCCCTCAGTCCCGGCCTGTCGCATGAACTTCACGTCGAGGCGAACCCCAGGCGTCGAGGCAGCTCACGTCGCGAACGGGCCGGGCAAGGGCTGGACGGCGAACGGCGACTGCGTCCAGAGCACTGCGATCCCTTGCTTGGTGTTGGTGCTCGTGCTACCGGGCTTGGCCACCTTCACCGGCACCTCGGCGATCCAACCTTGAGCAGCGCACTCGGCGAACGCGGTCTTGGCCACGTCTGTCAGGCGGCTGGAGTGGACGGATGCAAAGAAGGGTGCCAGCGCGCGCCCCACCGCGTCGCCATAGAAGCGCCCGACCGCTCGCGGCGAGGCACTGTAAGCGGTTGTCCCTCCGCCTACACCTTGAGCCAGCGTCCGCAACACCGCTTCGAGAGCTTGCGCCGTGAACTGGCTTCCCGGCGTACGTGGCGTAAACACTTCCGCCACGCCGACCCAATCCGCCTCAGGGTACTCAGCCGTCGCGTTGTTCATGGGTACGCCGACGATCTTGAAGAACTGCCGCGCGTCCGCCGGCCCCATGTTGGCCTTTACCGCGATGACCTCCCGGATGTCACCATCCTCGCCGGGCATGGCGCCGATGTCGCGGAGGGTCTTGGCATCGGACTTGCGGACCAGCCGGACGCCGCGTGATAGGTTCACCCACGCCACGGCACCGAGCGTTGCCTCGGCGTTGTCGCCCATGGCCGCCGCGCCTTTCTTGGTGTGGGCGACCAGTACGATGGCGCAGTCAGTCTCAGCGGCCACCCTCTTGAGCGCGACTAGGACCGCCGCGGCCACCTCGTTCTCGTTCACGCCAGCTGTCACGAACGCGGCAAGTGGGTCGAGCACAAGGAGCTGGGCGCCGATCTCAACGACAAGCTGGCGCAACCGAGCGATGCCGCTCTTGTTGACGCGAGCCCGGCCGGTTTCGCGGTCCACTTCGGTAAGGGCAATACCAGCTACATCTGGGTCGTCAGCGCCGGCGATGTGAAGCAGGCCAACATCTTGCGTGCTGAGCCTGTGATGCGCCAGCGTGGCTTGGTACCGCAGCGTTACCTCACCGCGCTGATCCTCGCCGTTGATCATCAGCACGCACAGAGGCGGGTGACCGAGCGGGCCGGCATGGTCCGTCCCAGCTGCGACCGCCATGCAGACCAACGTGACCACCGTGCTCTTGGCTATGCCGCCGGGGCCAATGATCAGTGTCACTTCACCGCGCAGCCCCAGACCTCCGGCAACGGGTCGCCGCTTGTGCATGACGTCGAAACCGCAGCTGAAATGTAGGCGACTGGCTGCGCCGCCGACCGGCGTGGTGATCGCCGACGCCGCGTCCGCCGTGATGAGCCCAAGATTGTCGAGGTCGAGGATAAGGCCGGTCAAAGTCTTGACCGCGTCGCCCTCGGCGAGCCTCTTGGTGCTACGGGCGATGGCTCGGTCTAGTGCCTCGTCATTTGCTGCCTCGTCGTACCCGTTCGCGTGAACGCCAGTCGACGAGAACGCGGTCGGTTGCCTCGATATCTCGTGGAACAGTTCGCGCAGATAAGACTCGGCGTCGGGATGAACAACGATCGCAGCTGCAACCGCGCTCGCGAGCAGAAACCAGCTGCCGTAATCGCACCAGTGATCAGCCGGCACCTGGCGCAGCCGGCACGCTTCCTCAAGAGCGAGGACGCCGGCCCGCTGAACCAGAGGTAGGTTCGATGTTGCCGTGTAGGGTAGGCGCTGGCGAACGCCCGCCGGCTGGTCGCCGAAGGTCCAGGCATCGTCGTCGGCTTGTGGTGGGGTGATCTGGCGTGGTGTCGCGCCGAGCGTGCCCAGCAGCCACTCGACGGGCGCCGTCGCGTCCATGTTAAGCATCCGCACCCCCAACAGTGTTGCCGGTGACCGTCAGGTAACGCTTGTCGGTGTACAACTCGACGCCACCCTGCGACCTCCCGGCGACGACGGGACGCGCTCGACAAAAGATGCGGTAGCCGGCCCCACCGGGCGACCACTCGACATAGGCGCCGTAGGGGCGGAACAGGCTGATGATCTCGTCCGCGCGAGCCTGCTGGGCGGCGTTGCCCTTCACCTTGTCGATGTCGACCCCCGTGAGAGCCAGCCCCTCCGCGTCGAGCCGGCCATCTAGGGCGATGCCGATGCCGTCGAAGTTGTCGCACAAGTACGCCATGACGACAGTGTCGAAGTCGCTCCAAGTCGCGGGGTCGGTCGAGCTAGCGTGGCGTCCGTCCGGCTGGTGCGGCACCTTGGTCCACCGCCCGCCTTTATAGGTCATCCGCCAGAGTACCCAGCATGGGCGGCTTCGCAGCAGTTCAGGGATGTTGTCCATGATCACGGCGAGGACGGAGGGCTTGGACATGGACGCCTGCACACCTCTCACCGCGTCACCTCGCCCTTGCGCGGCCAGCTCTGCCGCCGAGAACGCGGCTTGATTTCCGTTACGCCCGGCGCGCGCCATCCCGCCGGGTCCGCGCGCCACGCGCGCAGGTCGCCGACGCGCCATGCCGAGGCGCGGTTGCCGATCTTGATGGGGGCGGGGAAGCGGCCCTCTTGGATGCGCGCGTGCGCTTCCGAGCGGCTGATGGGCGACCGCCTTGCCCAGTCCGCCCAGCGCAACAAGTCATCGTCCGACAAGTCATCGAAGGTGTAGGTCTCGTCCACGATATTGTCTCCTCCACAGGTAATCAATGGAGGAGGTATGTCGACGTAGTTGTGTGTTCTTCAAGGGCTAAACAGGAAGCTGTTAGCTAGTTAACATAAAATAAAAGAGTTGCTATCACCAACTATTGGTGCTTGTTAGCTGTGCTGACATGTTACCATGAGATTGGTATTGCATATCAACTAGTTATGCGACTGAGCTGGATAATCTCGCCGCCAGCCCTCAATTTGTCGAGATAGTTGCTCCACCACGCCGCCATCTCGACGCGCTCTTTCCAGTGTGCGCCCCGGTGATAAGCCGCGCGTACAAGGTCCGCGTCTTTGTGGGCAAGGGCGCGCTCGATGGCGTCGGCGCTCCACCTGCCGCTCTCGTTGAGCAGCGTGCTCGCGGTGGACCTGAAACCATGTCCCGTCATCTCGTCCCCACCGTAGCCCATCCGGCGCAGCGCGGCCGTGATGGTGTTTTCGGACATGGGCCGGGCAGCGGAGCGGGTCGACGGAAAGACGTACCGCCCGCGCCCGGTCAGCCGCTGGACGTCGTGGAGGATGGCCACCGCCTGTTTGGACAGTGGAACGGAGTGCGGCTGGCGCATCTTCATCTTGCCGGCAGGGATGATCCACACCGCCTTGTCGAAGTCGATCTCCGCCCACTCGGCATGCCGCAATTCGCCGGGGCGCACGAACACGTGAGGGGCCAGCTTGAGCGCTGCCATCGTCGTCGGCTGGCCTTCATATCCTTCTATGGCGCGCAGCAGTTCACCGACGCGCTTAGGCTCTAGGATCGCCGCCCGGTGCTTGACCCTTGGCGATACCAGCGCACCGCGAAGGGGTTCGGCTGGGTTCGAAGACGCCCGGGTGGTCGCGACCGCGTACCGAAAGACGCGTGCCGCAAACGAGCGCAGCCGCTGCGCCGTTTCCAGTCTCCCGCGTGCCTCCTGCTTCTTGAGGGTCGCAAGCAGCTCCTGCGGTGAAATTTCAGCAACCGGGCGCTCGCCGATGGGCGCCAGCAGTTCCAGGAACCAGCGCGCCTTCTTGGTGGTGCTGGCGGTCCGGCCTTCGCGCTCGATCTTGTCGATGTACTCCATCGCGACGGATTTGAACGTGTTGGCGATGCTCAACGCCTGCTCGGCCTGCTTCTGCTTCCGGGCCGCGCCGGGGTCTACGCTGGCTTCCAGCAGCTTGCGTGCTGCGTCTCGGCGTGCTCGGGCATCACTAAGGCTGGTGGCGGGGTAGGTGCCCAGCGACAGCTTTTTTTCTTTGCCGTCTGCGCGGTACTTGAGCCGCCACAGCAGTCCGCCAGAAGGCTGAACCAGCAGGAACAGCCCCTTCTCGTCGGCCAATTTGTAGGGCTTCGCGCGGGGCTTAGCGGCCCGGATAGCGGTGTAGGTCAGTGACATTGGGGGCCACTCCTGTGGGTATGTTATGTAGTGGCCCCTTATGTGGCCCCCAGCCGAGAGCGGCTGTGTGGTGACATGTCAGGGTGTATGTGACAAGACAGCATACAGTATAGCGCAGATTTCTGGGCTTTGACAGGCGTTGGTGTCGTACGGCAGATGGGGGAGTGGTGCCGGATGTCGGACTTGAACCGACGACCTACCGCTTACAAGGCGGTTGCTCTACCACTGAGCTAATCCGGCGCTACCAAGCGCGAACGGGATACGGCAAACGAGAAGAATTGTCACGCGTTCCGCTGCACCTTGCGGCTGGCCTTGCGGGTTGACAGAAACTGGAAATCCGGCTGAACTTTTTCGGCGGGCGTACATCTTCTGACGCGATCGCAACCTGACCATGCTGGCGAGGAGACGCGTGCCGGCCGTCCGAGGAGCCACATGAAGCTGTCAGTGGTGATTCCCGTCTACAACGAGGTCGAATACCTGCCCGAGAGCCTCAATCGGGTGCTCGCGGCGTTGCCGGGCGTCGAAAAGGAAATCATCGTAGTCGACGACGGATCGCTTGACGGGTCGCGCGAGTGGATCGCGTCCGTGATCGGGGAGGGGCCGCGCCCAGCGTGTGCGGGCGCCGGCGCGCCGGTGCTGCTCGACACCATCCCCGACAACGATGCCGGGGCGGTTTCGACCGTTCGTTCCATCCTGCATGAGCGCAACATGGGAAAAGGCGCCGCGCTGAGAACCGGCCTTGGCCAGGCCTCGGGCGATGTCATCGTCATTCACGATGCGGACCTGGAATATGACCCGGCCGACTGGAAACGCTTCTGGGGATTGTTTGAGAAGGGCCACGCCGACGTCGTCTACGGGTCGCGGTTTCACGGCGAGCCGCATCGCTGCCTCTACTACCATCACTATCTTGCGAACAAGCTGATCTCGCTGATTTTCAGCATCCTCTACAACCAGATCCTGTCGGACATCGAGGTCTGCTACAAAATGTTCAACCGGGAGGTGCTCAAGGTGCTGACGTTGCGGCGCAACGACTTCGGTTTCGAGATCGAGTTCTCGGCCAATGTGGCGCGCGCATCGCGTCTGCGCATCTACGAAACCGGCATCTCCTATTACGGACGCAGCTACGACCAAGGCAAGAAAATCAACTGGAAGGATGGCGTGAAGGCGATCTTCTACCTGTTCTGGCATCGCTTCGCCTGATCGCGGAACAGGCCGTAGCCGTTGACACCGATCCTGCACCATCCGCTCAGGGATGCCTTGTGGCTCACCGGAGACCGGGCGCGGGCCGCAGCGACCGTCTGGCTGGCGGCGATCCTGTTGCTTCTGGCAGCCTTGCCGTTGGTCGCGCCCTCGCTGGTGGTGGGCGCCGACTTCGTTCCCCTGTGGGCGGCGGCCGGCCTGGCATCGGCCGGTGACGGCGCGGCTGCCTATGGCGCCGAGGCTCGGGCCGCGGTGGCGGCGCGACTCGGCCCTGCCGCCCACTGGCCCTTCGCCTATCCGCCAACCGCGCTGTTGCTCTGGTCGCCCTTCGCGACACTGTCCTTCCCGGTGGCCCTCGCGGCATGGCTTGGTCTGAGCGCCGCTGCTTACCTGACGGCCATGCGGGCATTGGCCGGCACCGCCGCGTTCACTGCCGCCCTGGCGTTTCCGGCGGTGACAATCTGCGTCCTGTACGGCCAGAACTCGCTCCTTTCGGCGGCCTTGTTCGCCGGCGCCGCCGTGCTCCTCGACCGCCGGCCGGTGCTCGCCGGCGTGCTTTTGGGGTGCCTGGCGTTCAAACCCCAATTGGCGGTGCTGGTGCCGCTGGTACTGATCGCGGCGGGGCGCTGGCGATCCGTTGCAGGCGCGGCAGTCACCCTCGCGGCGCTCGTCGCGGCCTCTGTGGCCTGCTTCGGCGCTGAAGCCTGGGCCGCCTATCTGCCCGTGCTGCAGGAAGTGCGGGAGTTGAACACCGGCGGCGTATCGGGCTTCGACAGATTCGCCGGGGTCTATCCGGCGGCGCGGATTCTCGGGGTGCCCGCCGCCGCGGCCTGGACTGCCCAGGCAATGATGGCGGCGCTCGCGGCGATCATGCTGTTCGTGACGGCAAGACGGCGGCCGGGCGGTCGGGCGGAACTGGCCATGCTGGTCGCGGCGACCGGGCTGTGCGTCCCGTTTCTGGGCGAATACGACCTTGCGATCATGGCGGTGCCGGGCTTCTGGCTGAAGTCCGATGCGCTCAGGACCGGCTGGTTGCCTTATGAGCGGCTGGGTCTGGCGGTGCTGTATTTTGCCCCCGCAGTGATCGTGGCAGCCTCCGTCAACGGCATTCCGCTGGGGCCGCTTGTGCCCGCGGCGCTGGCGGCCTTGGTCTTCCGCCGCGCGAGTCGTACGGCCCCGGTGGTCAGTTCTCCCGCGTGAGTTCGTAGAGCGCCACGGCGGCCGCGTTCGATACGTTGAGGCTTTCCACCTGCTCCGAGATCGGCAGCCGCGCCAGCATGCCGCACAACTCCCTTGTCAGGTGACGCAGGCCCTTGCCTTCGGCGCCCAGCACCAGCGCGGTGCGCTCGCCGTGGGGCGCGTCGCGCATCAACACCGGACCGCCGGCATCGAGGCCGATGCTGAGGAAATCGTGCTCGTGCAGCTTCTCCAGCAGGCCCGCCAGGTTCTGGATGCGGATGTAGGGCATGGCCTCGAACGCGCCGGCGGCAGCCTTGACCAGCACGGCGGTCTCGGGCGGTGAATGGCGCCATGTGGTGATCACGGCGGCGGCGCCGAATGCGGCGGCCGAGCGCAGGATGGCGCCCACATTGTGCGGGTCGGTAACCTGATCCAGCACCAGCACGATGCGGGTCGCCTCGTCCTCAAGCAGGGAATCGAGGTGGATGTCGGCGATCGGGTCGACCAGCAGCGCCACGCCCTGATGCACGGCGTCGGGCGGCACCAGCCGGTCGATGGCCTTGCGCTCGACGATTTCGGGCTCGATTCCCGGCGCGTCTTCGGCTCTCCGTGATTCGGCCAGAGTCTGGGCCGCGTTCCGGGTCGCCAGCAATCGGCGAATCCTGCGGCGCGGATTCGCCAGCGCGGCGCGCACCGGATGCATGCCGTAGAGCCAGTAGGGCTCTTCTCCGGGAGGCTGTTTTCCGTGGTGTCTGTCGCTGTTCATCGCGGCGTTCCGTGGGGCATGACGAGGGAAACGCGGTTTAACCCCATTCGGGGTTGACAGCATAGGCCAAATTCTCTTAGTTCCCCGCACCATCTTCGGGGCAGACCCGTGCGGAGGGGTGGCCGAGCGGTCAATGGCAGCAGACTGTAAATCTGCCGGGGTAACCCTACGTAGGTTCAAATCCTACCCCCTCCACCAAGGTCCAACTGATGGGCAGAAGGAGCTGCGGAAGCGGCGGCGCGTGCGGGTGTAGCTCAATGGTAGAGCTCCAGCCTTCCAAGCTGGCTACGTGGGTTCGATTCCCATCACCCGCTCCACTACGAGGTTTGGGTCACGTCAATCGCGCCGTGCGGGCGCACTAGCAGAGGTCGAGCCGATGGCTAAGGGAAAGTTTGAGCGGACGAAGCCGCATTGCAACGTCGGAACGATTGGTCACGTTGACCACGGCAAGACGTCGCTGACGGCGGCGATCACGAAGGTTCTGGCGGAGACGGGCGGCGCGACGTTCCAGGCGTATGACTCGATCGACAAGGCGCCTGAGGAGCGGGCTCGTGGCATCACGATCTCGACGGCGCATGTCGAGTACGAGACGGCGAACCGTCACTACGCGCACGTCGATTGCCCCGGCCACGCCGATTATGTGAAGAACATGATCACGGGCGCGGCGCAGATGGATGGCGCGATCCTGGTGGTTTCGGCGGCCGATGGCCCGATGCCGCAGACCCGCGAGCACATTCTTCTGGCGCGCCAGGTTGGCGTTCCGGCGATTGTTGTGTTCCTGAACAAGGTCGACCAGGTCGACGATCCGGAACTGCTTGAGCTGGTCGAGCTTGAAGTGCGCGAGCTGCTGTCGTCGTACGATTTCCCGGGCGACGACATTCCGATCATCACCGGCTCGGCGCTGGCGGTGCTGGAAGGCAAGAACGACGAGATCGGCAAGAACAAGATTCTGGAGCTGATGGCGGCGGTTGACGAGTACATCCCGCAGCCGCACCGTCCGGTCGACCTGCCGTTCCTGATGCCGATCGAGGACGTGTTCTCGATCTCGGGCCGCGGCACGGTTGTGACCGGCCGTGTCGAGCGCGGCATCGTGAAGGTGGGCGAGGAAGTCGAGATCGTTGGCATGAAGGCGACGCGCAAGACGGTTTGCACCGGCGTCGAGATGTTCCGCAAGCTGCTGGACCAGGGCCAGGCGGGCGACAACATCGGCGCGCTGCTGCGCGGCGTCGATCGCACCGATGTCGAGCGTGGCCAGGTGCTGGCCAAGCCCGGCTCGATCACGCCGCACACGGTGTTCCAGGCCGAAGCCTACATCCTGACCAAGGAAGAGGGTGGCCGTCACACGCCGTTCTTCAGCAATTACCGGCCGCAGTTCTACTTCCGCACCACGGACGTGACCGGCATGGTGAAGCTGCCCGAGGGCACCGAGATGGTGATGCCGGGCGACAATATCTCCATGGAAGTCGAGCTGATCGTGCCGATCGCCATGGACGAGGGTCTGCGTTTCGCCATCCGCGAGGGCGGTCGTACCGTCGGCGCCGGCGTCGTCGCAAAGATCCTGAAGTAAGGATTTTCGCCCACCGCACGGTTGACAATCGAGCCCGGTTCACAATAGAAGGTGCGGCTCGAAACAGATCAACGGCTCCGGGGGCGGCGACATGCCGTCCCCGGATGCTTTGTGGACGGTGCGGTGAAGAGCGAAGCAACGGCTAAGAAGCCTTAGGAGTGTAGCTCAATTGGTAGAGCACCGGTCTCCAAAACCGGGGGCTGGGGGTTCGAGCCCCTCCACTCCTGCCAGTATCTACGCCAGCGCCACGGCGACATAGACAAACGAGTATGCGGGTACGCTGAGGAAAGATGGCAAGAACCAATCCAGCGCAGTTTATGCGGCAGGTCAAACAGGAAGTCTCGAAGGTGGTCACACCTTCGTGGAAGGAAACCTGGGTGACCTCGCTCATGGTGTTCATCATGGTGCTGTTCGCGTCACTATTTTTCCTCTTGGTCGACATGGGCTTTGCCCAGGCCGTCAAACTCATCCTGCCGAATAACGGCTGAGCCAAACGGAACCGACATGACCGCCAGGTGGTACATCATCCAGACCTATTCCAATTTCGAGAAGAAGGTCGCCGAATCGATCAAGGAGCAGGCTGCCCTCCAGGGTATGACTGACATGTTCGAGCAGGTGATCGTTCCGATGGAAGAGGTCGTGGAAATCCGGCGTGGCCAGAAGGTCAACGCCGAGCGCAAGTTCTTCCCCGGCTATGTGCTGGCGAAGATGGACATGACCGATGAGACCTATCATCTGGTGAAGAACATCCCGAAGGTCTCGGGTTTCCTGGGCTCGGGCAACAAGCCGATGCCGATCACGGACAACGAGGCCGCGCGCATCCTGAGCCAGGTTCAGGAAGGCGTCGACCGGCCGAAGCCGTCGATCCGGTTCGAGATCGGCGAGCAGGTGCGGGTCACCGACGGTCCGTTCACGTCGTTCAACGGCCTGGTCGAGGATGTCGACGAAGAGCGCGCCCGCCTCAAGGTGGCGGTGTCGATCTTCGGGCGCGCCACGCCGGTCGAGCTGGAATATGCGCAGGTCGAGAAGACCTGAGCTCAACGCGTTTTATGGGCGCTCCGGCGCCCGAACGTGCGGGAGGTTTGCCATGACCGGACCGCGCATCCCTGGGTAGCCTCGAAAGCGGCGCCCGCCCGTAACGAAAGGAAGGGAAGTCCATGGCGAAGAAGATCACCGGATACATCAACCTCCAGGTTGCTGCCGGCAGTGCCACCCCGTCGCCGCCAATCGGTCCGGCGCTGGGTCAGCGCGGCGTGAACATCATGGAATTCTGCAAGGCCTTCAACGCGGCCACGCAGGAGATCGAGAAGGGGACGCCGATCCCCGTCGTGATCACCGTGTATGCCGACCGCAGCTTCACCTACATCACCAAGACACCGCCCGCGGCGCACTTCCTGAAGAAGGCGGCCAAGATCAATTCGGGCTCCAAGACTCCCGGCCGCGACCGCGCCGGCTTCGTCACCCGCGACGATCTGCAGCAGATCGCCGAAGCGAAGATGAAGGATCTCAACGCCAACGATATCGATGCGGCGATGAAGATGATCGAAGGTTCTGCCCGTTCCATGGGCATCGAGGTCAGGGAGTAGTCCGATGGCGAAACTGTCAAAGCGTCAGAAGGACGACCGCAAGGCCGTCGATTCCAACAAGACCTATTCGCTCGACGAGGCGGTCAGCATCCTGAAGCAGCATGCCCGGTCCAAGTTCGACGAGACCATCGAGGTCGCCATGAACCTGGGCGTCGATCCGCGCCATTCGGACCAGATGGTCCGCGGCGTGGTGCTGCTGCCCAATGGCACCGGCAAGGACGTTCGCGTCGCCGTGTTCGCCAAGGACAACAAGGCCGATGAAGCCCGCGCCGCCGGTGCGGACATTGTCGGTGCCGAAGACCTCGCCGAGCAGATCCAGGCCGGCGTCATGGATTTCGACCGCGTGATTGCCACCCCCGACATGATGGCCCTCGTTGGCCGTCTCGGTAAGGTGCTCGGTCCGCGCGGCCTGATGCCGAACCCGAAGCTGGGCACCGTCACGCCCGACGTGGCGGGCGCGGTCAAGGCGGCCAAGGGCGGCCAGGTCGAGTTCCGCGCCGAGAAGGCCGGTATCGTCCATGGCGGCGTTGGCAAGGCCAGCTTCTCCGAGGACCATCTCGCCCAGAACATCCGGGCGTTTGCCGATGCGGTGATCAAGGCCAAGCCGACTGGCGCCAAGGGTACCTATGTGAAGAAGGTCTCGCTCACCTCGACCATGGGGCCGGGCGTCAAGATCGACGTGACGGGCCTGAGCGCCTAGCAACGAGATTTTCCGGACGCCTCGGCGTCCGGAGATAGGGCGGCTTGTTTGCCGCCCGCCTGTCCAAGACCGTAGGCGCCGCGCAAGCGGCTTAATCGGGTGCACCGGCCTGCACAGACGGGGAAACGAGTACTTGAAGCTTTCGGTCCGGATACCATATTCCGGGCCGCTCCTGGCAGGGAGGCCTTCGGGCGGGCATCGGGTTCACGGCCCTGGGACAGGGTAACCGGGTCCGGTCGGCGGTACGCCGCTATCCGGACCTTGATGTGGCTGCGCGGCAGGGAAATCCCCGTCGCGCTTACACTGGAGAGTGAAAGTGGACCGAGCCCAAAAGGCGGATCTGGTCACCGAACTCAAGGGCGTCTTCGACAAGACGGGCCTCGTGGTAGTCTCGCACTATTCCGGGCTCACTGTTGCCGAAATGACGGCCTTGCGCGTGCAGATGCACGGTGTTGGTGCACAGTTCCGCGTGACGAAGAACAGGCTGACCAAGCTTGCTCTCGAGGGCACCAAATGCGAGTCCATATCCCATCTGTTCACCGGGCCTACGGCGATTGCCTACTCGGATGACCCCGTGGCGGCAGCCAAGGTGTCGATTGAATTTGCCAAGAAGAACGAGAAGCTGATCGTTCTGGGCGGCGTGATGGGCGAGACGGAACTGGATGCGAACGGCGTAAAGGCCCTCGCGTCACTGCCGTCTCTGGACGAATTGCGAGCCAAGATCCTCGGCGTGCTCAACGCGCCGGCGACCAAGGTGGCGGGCGTGCTTCAGGCACCGGCCGGCCAGCTGGCTCGCGTATTTGCTGCCTACGGGAATAGCGAGGCCGCCTGATCGGTTGAACCCGACATGGCCTTAATCTTTGGAGATACAAAATGGCTGACCTGCAGAAACTTGTAGACGACCTTTCGAACCTGACCGTGATCGAAGCCGCTGAGCTGTCGAAGCTTCTCGAAGAGAAGTGGGGCGTCTCGGCCGCCGCGCCGGTTGCCGTCGCCGCCGTTGGCGGTGGTGCCGCTCCGGCCGAAGCCGTCGAGGAGAAGGACTCCTTCGACGTCATCCTGACCGGTGCGGGCGACAAGAAGATCAACGTGATCAAGGAAGTCCGTGCGATTACGGGCCTGGGCCTGAAAGAGGCCAAGGACCTGGTTGAGGGCGCGCCGAAGCCTGTGAAGGAAGGCGTGAACAAGACCGAAGCGGCTGATCTCAAGAAGAAGCTTGAAGAAGCCGGTGCCACGGTCGAAGTGAAGTAAGACTTCGCTACGGAATTGGGCAGGCTCTCCGTTCTGGGGAGCCTGCCCGTTTTGGTCATTTAGGCACAAAATCGCCGCTATTTTCATCGGCATGAGACTGAGCGGTCAGAGAAGGATCAAGGATGGCAAACTCGTTCACCGGTCGTAAGCGGGTCCGCAAGTTCTACGGCAATATCAAAGAAGTTGCCTCGATGCCCAATCTGATCGAGGTGCAGAAGAACTCCTACGACCAGTTCCTGCAGAAGGATTCGGCGCCGGACCAGCGCGACGATGCCGGCCTGCAGGGAGTGTTCAAGTCGGTATTCCCGATCTCCGACTTCGGCGAGACTGCGTCGTTGGAGTTCGTGCGCTATGAGTTCGAGCAGCCGAAATACGACACCGAAGAGTGCCAGCAGCGCGACATGACCTATGCGGCGCCTCTCAAGGCGACGCTGCGGCTGATCGTGTTCGAAGTCGATGAGGATACCGGCGCCAAGTCCGTGCTCGATATCAAGGAGCAGGAAGTCTACATGGGCGACATGCCGCTCATGACGTCGAACGGCACCTTCATCATCAACGGCACCGAGCGCGTGATCGTCTCGCAGATGCACCGTTCGCCGGGCGTGTTCTTCGACCACGACCGGGGCAAGACCCATTCGTCGGGCAAGTTCCTGTTCGCTGCGCGGGTGATCCCGTATCGCGGCTCGTGGCTCGATTTCGAATTCGATGCCAAGGACATCGTCCACGCCCGTATCGATCGCCGCCGCAAGCTGCCGGTCACGACCCTGCTTTATGCGCTGGGCATGTCGAGCGAGGAAATCCTCGCCTATTTCTACAATCACGTCACCTATACGCGCGCCAAGGACGGCTGGAAGCGGCCGTTCGACGCCAAGTCCATGCGCGGCGCCAAGCTGCCCTATCCGATCGCCAATGCCGAGACCGGCGAGGTCATCCTGCAGGCCGACGAGAAGCTGACCCCGCGCGCCGCGCGCCAGCTCGAGAAGCAGGGCCTCACCGAAGTCCTCGTTCCCGCCCAGGATCTGGTCACGCGCTATGTGGCGATCGATCTGGTGAACGAGCAGACCGGCAAGATCTATCTGGAAGCCGGCGAGGAAATCACCGAAGCGCATATCGCCATGTTCGAGGATGCGGGCATTGTCGAGGTTCCGACCCTCGACATCGACCACATCAATGTGGGCGCGCACATGCGCAACACCATGCTCGCGGACAAGGTCGAGGGCGCCGAGCACGCGCTGGTCGAGATCTACCGGGTCATGCGCCCGGGCGAGCCGCCGACGAAGGAGACCGCTGAATCCCTGTTCGACGGCCTGTTCTTCGATCCGGAACGCTACGACCTGTCGTCGGTCGGCCGTGTGAAGATGAACATGCGCCTTGGTCTCGAGGTGGAGGACACTGTCCGCACCCTGCGCAAGGACGATATCCTGGCGGTCATCAAGACCCTCACGGAACTGAAGGACGGCAAGGGCGAGATCGACGATATCGATCACCTTGGCAACCGCCGCGTCCGCTCGGTCGGCGAACTGATGGAGAATCAGTACCGCATCGGCCTGCTGCGCATGGAACGCGCCATCAAGGAGCGCATGAGCTCGGTCGAGATCGACACGGTCATGCCCCATGACCTGATCAATGCCAAGCCGGCGGCTGCCGCAGTGCGCGAGTTCTTCGGCTCGAGCCAGCTCAGCCAGTTCATGGATCAGACCAATCCGCTGTCGGAAGTGACCCACAAGCGTCGTCTGTCGGCGCTTGGCCCGGGTGGCCTGACCCGCGAGCGCGCCGGCTTCGAGGTGCGCGACGTGCATCCGACCCATTACGGCCGCATCTGCCCGATTGAGACACCGGAAGGCCCGAACATCGGCCTGATCAATTCGCTCGCCACCTTCGCGCGGGTGAACAAGTACGGCTTCATCGAATCGCCCTACCGCAAGATCATCGACGGCAAGGTCAGCGACGAGGTCGTCTACCTGTCGGCGATGGAAGAAGGCAAGTTCACCATCGCTCAGGCGAACGCCGAACTGGACGCCGAAGGCCGCTTCACCAGCGATCTGGTGTCGTGCCGCGAAGCGGGCGAGTTCGTCATGGTGGCGCCGGATCAGATCAGCGCCATGGACGTGTCGCCCAAGCAGCTCGTGTCGGTCGCCGCGGCGCTCATCCCGTTCCTCGAGAATGATGACGCCAACCGCGCGCTGATGGGCTCGAACATGCAGCGTCAGGCCGTGCCGCTGGTCCGCGCCGAGGCGCCGCTCGTCGGCACCGGCATGGAAGAAGTCGTGGCGCGTGACTCGGGCGTGACTGTGGTCGCCAAGCGCGACGGCATCATCGACCAGGTGGACTCGACCCGTATCGTCGTGCGTGCCTCGTCCGAGGTGGATCCCGGCTCGTCCGGCGTCGACATCTACAATCTCGTGAAGTTCCAGCGTTCCAACCAGAACACCTGCATCACCCAGCGTCCGCTGGTCCGTGTGGGCGATCTGGTCAAGAAGGGCGACATCATCGGTGATGGTCCGTCGACCGATCTGGGCGAGCTGGCCCTGGGCCGCAACGTGCTGGTCGCGTTCATGCCCTGGAACGGCTACAACTTCGAGGATTCGATCCTGATCTCCGAGCGGATGGTCAGCGAGGACGTCTTCACCTCGATCCACATCGAGGAATACGAGGTCATGGCCCGCGATACCAAGCTGGGCCCCGAGGAAATCACCCGCGACATCCCCAATGTGGGCGAGGAAAGCCTGTCCCACCTGGACGAGGCCGGTATCGTCTATATCGGCGCCGAGGTACGTGCGGGCGACATCCTGGTCGGCAAGGTAACGCCCAAGGGCGAATCGCCGATGACCCCGGAAGAGAAGCTGCTGCGCGCCATCTTCGGCGAAAAGGCATCGGACGTCCGCGACACGTCGCTGCGCGTTCCGCCGGGTGACTCGGGCACGGTGGTCGAGGTCCGCGTGTTCAACCGGCACGGCGTCGACAAGGACGAGCGTGCCCGGACCATCGAGCGCGAGGAAATCGAGCGTCTGGCGAAGGACCGCGATGACGAACTGGCGATCCTGGAGCGCAGTTCCTACGCCCGTCTCGACGACCTGCTCGTCGGACAGGCGATCGCCAAGGGCCCCAAGGGCTTCAAGCCCGGCGCCGAGGTCACCAAGGACATGCTGGCCGAGCTGACCAAGGGCCAGTGGTGGCATGTCGCTGTAAAGGACGAGGCGCGTCAGGCCGACATCGAGGCGCTGCGCAAGCAGTTCGACGATGCCCGTGACCGTCTGCAGAAGCGTTTCGAGGAGAAGGTCGACAAGCTGCAGCGCGGCGACGAGCTGCTCCCCGGCGTGATGAAGATGGTCAAGGTGTTCGTCGCGGTGAAGCGCAAGTTGCAGCCCGGCGACAAGATGGCCGGTCGCCATGGCAACAAGGGTGTCATCTCGCGGATCGCCGCCATGGAAGACATGCCGTTCCTCGCGGACGGCACCGTGGCCGACATCGTCCTCAACCCGCTCGGCGTGCCGTCGCGCATGAATGTGGGACAGATTCTGGAAACCCATCTGGGCTGGGCTTCGGCCGGCCTCGGGCGTCAGGTCGCGAAACTGCTCGAGGACGTGCAACGCGCGGGCTCGGATCAGGCGCTGCGCGATCGTCTCAAGGAGCTCTACGGCGACACCCAGTACGACGATGTCATCCGTGATCTGGATGGCGAGCAGCTGCGCGAGCTGGCGAAGAACCTGTCGAAGGGTATCCCGCTGGCCACGCCGGTGTTCGACGGCGCCAAGGAAGCCGACATCGTCGACGCGCTGGTCGCGGCCGGCCTGGACGGCTCCGGCCAGGTGACCTTGTATGACGGCCGCACCGGCGAGTCGTTCGATCGCAAGGTGACCGTCGGTTACATCTACATGCTGAAGCTGCACCATCTGGTGGACGACAAGATCCACGCACGGTCCATCGGTCCGTACAGCCTGGTGACCCAGCAGCCGCTGGGCGGCAAGGCCCAGTTTGGCGGCCAGCGCTTCGGCGAGATGGAAGTGTGGGCGTTGCAGGCATACGGCGCGGCTTACACCCTGCAGGAAATGCTGACGGTGAAGTCGGACGACGTGGCTGGCCGTACCGGCGTCTACGAGGCGATCGTCAAGGGCGACGACACGTTCGAGGCCGGCATTCCGGAATCCTTCAACGTGCTGGTGAAGGAAATGCGGTCGCTGGCGCTCAACGTGGAACTGGTCACCATCGACGACTGACCCAGTTGACACGTCAGGTACACTAGGTTGCGAACTTATCTTACCGAGCAGGATCCGCTTCGGGTCCAGTCGAGGAGCAGAACATGAACCAAGAGGTCACTAACCTCTTCAGTCCGCAGAACAAGGCCCAGAACTTCAACTCGATCAAGATTTCGATCGCATCACCGGATCGTATCCGGTCCTGGTCCTTCGGTGAGATCAAAAAGCCAGAGACCATCAACTACCGGACATTCAAGCCGGAGCGCGATGGTCTGTTCTGTGCCCGCATTTTCGGTCCGATCAAGGACTACGAGTGCCTGTGCGGCAAATACAAGCGCATGAAGTATCGCGGCATCGTCTGCGAGAAGTGCGGCGTGGAGGTGACCCTGTCGAAGGTTCGCCGGGAGCGCATGGGCCATATCGAACTGGCCGCGCCCGTCGCCCACATCTGGTTCCTGAAGAGCCTGCCGTCGCGCATCGGCCTGCTGCTCGACATGACCCTGAAGGATCTCGAGCGCATCCTGTACTTCGAGTCCTATGTGGTCATCGAGCCCGGCCTCTCGCCGCTGAAGAAGGGCCAGCTGCTCAACGAGGAAGAATTCCGCGACGCCCAGGACAATTATGGCGATGACGCCTTCACCGCCGGCATCGGCGCCGAGGCGATCCGCAACATCCTGGAAGGCCTCGACCTGTCGATCATCCGCGAGGAGATCCGCACCGAGCTGGCAGAGACCAAGTCCGAACTGAAGCCGAAGAAACTGATCAAGCGGCTGAAGGTTGTCGAGGCGTTTATCGAGTCGGGCAACCGTCCGGAGTGGATGATTCTCACCGTCGTGCCGGTCATTCCGCCGGAACTGCGCCCGCTGGTCCCGCTGGACGGCGGCCGTTTCGCCACGTCCGATCTCAACGACCTGTATCGCCGCGTCATCAACCGGAACAACCGCCTGAAGCGGCTGATCGAGTTGCGTGCGCCGGACATCATCGTGCGTAACGAAAAGCGCATGCTGCAGGAGTCGGTCGACGCGCTGTTCGACAATGGTCGCCGCGGCCGGACCATCACCGGCGCCAACAAGCGTCCGCTGAAGTCGCTGTCCGACATGCTGAAGGGCAAGCAGGGCCGTTTCCGTCAGAACCTGCTTGGCAAGCGCGTCGATTATTCCGGACGTTCGGTCATCGTGGTGGGCCCGGAACTGAAGCTGCATCAGTGCGGGTTGCCGAAAAAGATGGCGCTCGAGCTGTTCAAGCCGTTCATCTATTCGCGTCTCGACCAGAAGGGTCTCTCGACCACCATCAAGCAGGCCAAGAAGATGGTCGAGAACCAGCGCCCCGAGGTCTGGGACATCCTCGACGAGGTCATCCGCGAACATCCGGTCATGCTGAACCGGGCGCCGACGCTGCATCGTCTGGGCATCCAGGCGTTCGAGCCGGTACTCATCGAGGGCAAGGCGATCCAGCTCCATCCGCTGGTCTGCTCGGCGTTCAACGCCGACTTCGACGGCGATCAGATGGCCGTGCACGTGCCGCTGTCGCTGGAAGCGCAGCTCGAGGCCCGCGCGCTGATGATGTCGACCAACAACATTCTCAGCCCGGCCAACGGCAAGCCGATCATCGTGCCGAGCCAGGACATCGTGCTGGGTCTCTATTACATGACCCTGCAGTACGACAACGAGCCGGGCGAGGGCATGACCTTCTCGGGCGTGAGCGAGATTCGCCAGGCGCTCGAGACCAGGGCCGTGTCATTGCACGCCAAGATCAACTGCCGTTACGACACGGTCGACGCCGATGGCAACCCGATCACGGTTCGCGTGGAATCCACGCCGGGCCGCATGATTCTGGCCCAGCACCTCCCCAAGAATCCGAAGGTGAGCTTCGAGGTCATCAACCGGACCCTGGGCAAGAAGCAGATCTCGGAAGTGATCGACATCGTCTACCGCCATTGCGGCCAGAAGGAGACGGTCCTGTTCGCCGATGCGATCATGGGTCTCGGCTTCCGCCAGGCCGCGCTCGCCGGCATTTCGTTCGGCAAGGACGACATGGTCATTCCGGAAACCAAGATCGCCGAGGTCGACAAGACCCGCGCGCTGGTGAAGGAATACGAGCAGCAATACGCCGAGGGCCTGATTACCCAGGGCGAGAAGTACAATAAGGTCATCGACGCCTGGGCCCAGTGCACCGACCGCGTCGCCGACCAGATGATCCAGCGCATCTCCTCGATTCAGATCGACGAGGAAACCAAGCGCACCAAGCCGATCAATTCGATCTACATGATGTCGCATTCGGGCGCGCGTGGTTCGCCCGCCCAGATGAAGCAGCTTGCCGGCATGCGCGGCCTGATGGCCAAGCCGTCGGGCGAAATCATCGAGACGCCGATCATCTCGAACTTCAAGGAAGGCCTGACCGTGCTCGAGTACTTCAACTCGACTCACGGCGCCCGTAAGGGACTGGCCGACACGGCGCTGAAGACGGCGAATTCGGGTTACCTGACCCGCCGTCTGGTCGACGTGGCGCAGGACTGCATCATTGTCGAGCGGAACTGCGGCACCACCCGCGGCCTGACCATGTCCGAGGTGATGGAAGGCGGCGAAGTTATCGAACCGCTGATCGAGCGTATCCTCGGCCGGTCGTCTTCCGACGACATCATGGACCCGGTTTCCGGTGAGCTGATCGTTCGCGCCGGTGAGGAACTGGACGAAGTGATCGTCGACAAGATCGAGCGCGCGGGGCTGTCTACCCTCAAGATCCGCTCGGTGCTGACCTGCGAGTCCGCTGGCGGCGTCTGCGGCGCCTGCTATGGCCGCGATCTGGCCCGGGGCACCAAGGTGAACATCGGCGAAGCCGTCGGCGTCATCGCGGCCCAGTCCATCGGCGAGCCGGGCACCCAGCTCACCATGCGCACGTTCCACATCGGCGGCGCGGCGCAGTTCGCCGAGCAGTCCTCGGTCGAGGCCACCAGCGACGGCACGATCATGCTTGAGAACCGCAACGTCGTTGAGGATTCGCAAAAGCGCCTCATCTCCATGAGCCGCAATTGCGAGGTCGTGGTTTCCGATGCCACCGGCCGTCAGCGCGCGCGCTACAAGGTGCCGTACGGCGCGCATCTTCTCGTCGACGACGGCAGTGCGGTCAAGCGCGGCACCAAGCTGGCCGAATGGGACCCTTACACCATCCCGATCATCGTCGAACGCGGCGGCATCGCCCGTTATGTCGATCTGGTCGACGGCGTCTCGATCCGCGAAGTGCTCGACGAAACCACCGGCATCTCGCAGCGTGTCGTCATCGACTGGCGGTCACAGCCCAAGGGCGTCGACCTCCGTCCGCGCATTACCCTGCGTGACGAGGCGGGCGAGATCGTCCATCTGTCGAACGGCCTCGAGGCCCGCTACATGCTGTCGGTCGACGCGATCCTCACGGTCAACGATGGTGTCGATCTGCATGCCGGCGACGTGGTCGCACGTATTCCGCGTGAAGCGGCGCGTACCCGCGACATCACCGGCGGTCTGCCGCGCGTGGCCGAGCTGTTCGAGGCCCGCCGGCCCAAGGATCACGGCATTATCGCCGAGAACTCGGGCTATGTGGAGTTCGGTAAGGATTACAAGAACAAGCAGCGGATCGTGATCAAGCCGAAGGAAGGCGATGGCGAACCGGTGGAATACCTGATCCCCAAGGGCAAGCACATCAGCGTGCGCGAAGGCGATTACATCGAGAGCGGCGAGTACGTGCTGGAAGGCAATCCGGTGCCGCACGATATCCTGCGCGTGCAGGGTGTCGAGGCGCTGGCCAACTACCTGGTCAACGAAATCCAGGAGGTCTACCGGCTGCAGGGCGTGAAGATCAACGACAAGCACATCGAGGTGATCGTTCGCCAGATGCTGCAGAAGGTCGAGATTCTCACGCCGGGCGATACCACGTTCCTGAAGGGCGAACAGGTCGACAGGGTCGAGTTCGATGAACTCAACGCCAAGGCGGTCAAGGAAGGTGGCAAGGTCGCCACGTCCGAGCCGGTGCTGCTCGGCATCACCAAGGCGTCGTTGCAGACCCGTTCGTTCATCTCGGCGGCCTCGTTCCAGGAGACCACCCGCGTTCTTACCGAAGCGGCGGTCAACGGCAAGATCGATCGCCTTGTCGGTCTGAAGGAAAACGTCATCGTCGGTGGTCTGATCCCGGCGGGTACGGGCAACATGATGAACCGCATGCGCCAGGTTGCCAGTCAACGGGACCGCGAATTCCTTGATGCTCAGCAGAGCGAACAGCCTGAAGTGGCCGGTTTGATTCCCGGCGCCGAGGAAAGTCCCGCGACGCCTGCGGCCGAGTAAAGACACTCGCGCATAACGTTTGAGGAAGCGCGCGGCTCCGAAAGGGCCGCGCGCTTTTTCGTTTCAGGGTTTCGCTGTCAGGTAGGTGTTGAGCTCGCCGACCAGCGCCGCCAGCGTCTCCTCGCCATAGCCCATATGTACTGACGCGACCTTGCCCTGCTTGTCGATGATGAACATGTGGGGCAGTCCCGTCACGCCGAACGCCTTTGCGGCCCGCTGCCAGGGGTCATAGGCGAAGGTGAGGGTCCAGTCGGGCGTTCTCTCCAGGATCTTCCGGTAGATCCTTTTCCCCTGGCCGTAATTGATCGCGACAATAGCCAGCCTGTCCTCGCTCACCTGCTCGCGAATGCTTTGCAGCACGGGCAGCTCGAGCAGGCAGGGGCCGCACCAGGTCGCCCAGAATGTGACCACCACCACCTTGCCGCGCAGTGCACTGGCAAGGATGTCGCCACCGGTGTCGTTCTTGCCGAGATAGTCGGGCGGCATGTCGCCGACCGCCACCTTGGTCCTGGGGCCGGTCTTGGCCTCGACATGCGGGACGGCGATCAGCAGGCAAGCGAGCAGAAGGATGATGGGTCGCAACATGGCATTGCCCCAATGAATAGCGGTCCGGCTGGACCTAACAAGCCGCTACTCTACCGGGTTATGCCGCCACCCGCATTATGGATGCGAGGGGCGCCTCAGCCGAACCCCTGGCCATATTGCGGCAGCGCTTCGCCGATCTCGTACCAGGAGGATTTCGAATCGGTCCAGACATGCGCGGTGATCTCGACACCGTGTGGACGGTCGAGACCGCCAAGCCTGATTCGGATATGCGCCGGGTCGAACGCCAGCCTGGCGAACACCGGCGAGCCGCATCGGCCGCAGAAACAGCGGAATGCGCCGGGCGAGGCCTCATATTCCCGGATGCTGTCGGCGCCGGCCAGCAGCGCGAATCGCTCCACCGGAACCGATGCGTTGGCTGAGAATGCGCTGCCCGAGGCGCGCTGGCACATGCGGCAATGGCAGTAACGCACCGGCCCCAGCGTCCCGCTGACGCGGTATCGGACCGTTCCGCACAGGCATCGTCCCTCGGATGCTGTCCCGCTGCCTGACATTGCCGCCTCCTCGCTGCATGAACGCGCAGTATACCGGGCCAGGGAGTGGCGGAAATGGTCAGGATTTGGGCCGAATTGCAGGCACCGGCGCCATGTGGATGAATCCTGATCTAACGCTTGACGAGTGGGCAGGCCGCTTATATGTTCCGCGCCTCTCGAGGGTGCAGGCTGTAGGCCAAGTCCTAGACGCTGCGCTGTGACAGTCCAAGTAGTGGATGTCAGCCTCACCGATCACCCCGAGAACACGATCAGCGGCAGCCGCCTAGCGGCGGGATGCCGTTGGTTTTCTGCTAGTTGGATGCGGCATTCGCCGCAGCTGTTTTTGATGGACGCCAAAGGGTTCTCATGCCGACGATTAACCAGTTGATCCGCAAGCCGCGCCAGCAGCCGGTGAAACGAAACAAGGTTCCGGCGCTCGAAGCTTGTCCGCAGAAGCGCGGTGTTTGCACGCGCGTCTACACGACAACGCCAAAGAAGCCGAACTCGGCGCTGCGTAAAGTTGCGCGCGTCCGTCTCACCAACGGCTTCGAGGTTACCAGCTATATCCCGGGCGAAGGCCATAACCTGCAGGAGCACTCCGTCGTGCTGATCCGCGGTGGCCGCGTAAAGGATCTTCCTGGTGTCCGCTATCATATCCTGCGCGGTGTGCTCGATACGCAGGGCGTCAAGGACCGTCGTCAGCGCCGTTCGAAGTACGGCGCCAAGCGGCCCAAGTAAGGAGTTCCGAGTATGTCGCGCCGTCGCGCCGCCGAAAAACGTGAAGTTCTGCCCGACGCCAAGTATGGCGACGTGGTGGTGTCCAAGTTCATCAACAACCTGATGTATCACGGCAAGAAGTCCGCCGCTGAAGACATCGTGTACGGTGCCTTTACGCGCATCGAGAAGGTCGGCAAGAACGAGCCGGTCCGCGTCTTCCACGACGCGCTCGATAATGTCCGTCCGCAGATCGAGGTTCGCTCGCGTCGGGTCGGCGGCGCCACCTACCAGGTGCCGGTCGAGGTTCGCTCCGAGCGCGCCCAGGCTCTGGCCATTCGCTGGCTCATCGATGCGGCCCGCAAGCGGTCCGAGAACACGATGGAAGAGCGTCTGTTCAAGGAGCTCCTGGAAGCCAGCGATAATCGCGGCTCGTCCGTCAAGAAGCGCGAAGACACCCACCGCATGGCGGAAGCCAATCGCGCGTTCTCGCACTACCGCTGGTAACGAACCCTAAGGTCTGATTCAAAATGTCCCGCACCACTTCGCTCGATCGATACCGCAACATCGGCATCATGGCGCACATCGATGCCGGTAAGACGACCACGACCGAACGTATTCTTTATTACACCGGCCGCAGTCACAAGATCGGCGAAGTCCATGATGGCGCCGCCACCATGGATTGGATGGAGCAGGAGCAAGAGCGCGGCATTACCATCACGTCGGCCGCGACCACCTGTTTCTGGCGCGACCATCGCATCAACATCATCGACACCCCCGGCCACGTGGACTTCACCATCGAAGTCGAGCGCAGCCTGCGCGTGCTCGATGGCGCCGTCGCGGTGTTCGACAGTGTGGCGGGCGTTGAGCCCCAGTCCGAGACCGTGTGGCGTCAGGCCGACAAGTATCATGTGCCGCGCATGTGCTTCATCAACAAGATGGACCGCACCGGCGCCAACTTCGAGCGTACGCTGGGCATGATCCGCGACCGTCTGGGCGCGACCGCGCTGGTCATTCAGCTGCCGGTCGGCTCGGAGAGCGACTACAAGGGTCTGATCGACCTGATCCGCAACAAGGCCGTCATCTGGCGCGACGAGTCGCTGGGCGCCGAGTTCGATTATGTCGATATTCCGGCCGATCTTGCCGAAGCCGCCGCCACGGCCCGCCTCGAGATGATCGAGCTGGCCGTCGAGCAGGACGAAGAGGCGCTGGAGCTTTACCTGGACGGCAACGAGCCGGACGAGGAAACCCTGCGTCGGTGCATCCGCAAGGGCACCATCGGCGGTGCGTTCGTGCCGGTGCTGAACGGTACCGCGTTCAAGAACAAGGGCGTGCAGCCGCTGCTCGATGCCGTTGTCGATTTCCTGCCGTCGCCGCTCGATGTGCCGGCCTATGTGGGCCACGTTCCGGAAAGCGACGACACCACCGAGCGCAGCGCGTCCGATGACCAGCCTTTCGCCGCGCTGGCGTTCAAGATCATGAACGACCCGTTCGTCGGCTCGCTGACCTTCGTTCGCATTTATTCCGGTGTCGTAGAGAGCGGCACCCAGGTGCTGAATTCGGTGAAGGGCAAGCGCGAGCGTGTCGGCCGTATGCTTGAGATGCATGCGAACCACCGTGAGGACGTCAAGGAAGCCCGCGCCGGCGACATCATCGCCTTCTGCGGCCTGAAGGAAACCACCACGGGCGATACGCTGTGCGATGCGGTCAAGCCGGTCATCCTCGAGCGTATGGAATTCCCGGAGCCGGTCATCGAAGTAGCCGTCGAGCCGAAGACCAAGGCCGACCAGGAGAAGATGGGCGTCGCCCTGCATCGCCTGGCCCAGGAAGATCCCTCGTTCCGCGTCTCGGTCGACCACGAAAGCGGTCAGACCATCATCAAGGGCATGGGCGAGCTGCATCTGGAAATCATCGTCGATCGCATGAAGCGCGAGTTCAAGGTCGAGGCCAATGTTGGCGCGCCGCAGGTGGCGTACCGCGAGACCCTGACCCGCCGCGCCGAGGTCGACTACACCCATAAGAAGCAGACCGGCGGTTCGGGCCAGTTCGCCCGCGTCAAGATCGTGGTCGAGCCCGGCGAGCCTGGTTCGGGCGGTGTGTTCGAGTCCACCATCGTCGGTGGTTCGGTGCCGCGCGAATACATTCCGGGCGTCGAGAAGGGCGTTCACAGCGTCGCCGTTGCCGGCGTGCTGGCGGGCTTCCCG
Source organism: Emcibacter sp. SYSU 3D8 (assembly GCF_039655875.1). Taxonomy (NCBI): domain Bacteria; kingdom Pseudomonadati; phylum Pseudomonadota; class Alphaproteobacteria; order Emcibacterales; family Emcibacteraceae; genus Emcibacter; species Emcibacter sp. SYSU 3D8. Next base: position 583,425 of record NZ_JBBYXK010000003.1, read on the forward strand.
GTTATCGACTACAAGGTCCAGCTGATCGACGGCGCGTACCACGATGTGGATTCCAGCGTGCTGGCGTTCGAAATCGCCAGCCGTGCGGCGTTCCGCGAAGCGGCCCAGAAGGCTGGCATTCAGCTCCTCGAGCCGATCATGGCCGTCGAGGTGGTGACTCCGGAAGATTATGTCGGCGACGTGATGGGCGACCTGAACAGCCGCCGGGGTCTTGTTGAAGGCACCGACATGCGCGGCAATGCCAACGCCATCAAGGCGTCGGTGCCGCTCGCCAACATGTTCGGTTACGTGAACACGCTGCGGTCCATGACCCAGGGCCGCGCCCAGTACACAATGCAGTTCTCGCACTACGCGCCAGTTCCCAAGGCCGTCAGTGACGAGGTTGTCGCGAAACGCGCGTAAGCAACGCAGAGAGAAGGAATTATCCCATGGCTAAGGGAAAGTTTGAGCGGACGAAGCCGCATTGCAACGTCGGAACGATTGGTCACGTTGACCACGGCAAGACGTCGCTGACGGCGGCGATCACGAAGGTTCTGGCGGAGACGGGCGGCGCGACGTTCCAGGCGTATGACTCGATCGACAAGGCGCCTGAGGAGCGGGCTCGTGGCATCACGATCTCGACGGCGCATGTCGAGTACGAGACGGCGAACCGTCACTACGCGCACGTCGATTGCCCCGGCCACGCCGATTATGTGAAGAACATGATCACGGGCGCGGCGCAGATGGATGGCGCGATCCTGGTGGTTTCGGCGGCCGATGGCCCGATGCCGCAGACCCGCGAGCACATTCTTCTGGCGCGCCAGGTTGGCGTTCCGGCGATTGTTGTGTTCCTGAACAAGGTCGACCAGGTCGACGATCCGGAACTGCTTGAGCTGGTCGAGCTTGAAGTGCGCGAGCTGCTGTCGTCGTACGATTTCCCGGGCGACGACATTCCGATCATCACCGGCTCGGCGCTGGCGGTGCTGGAAGGCAAGAACGACGAGATCGGCAAGAACAAGATTCTGGAGCTGATGGCGGCGGTTGACGAGTACATCCCGCAGCCGCACCGTCCGGTCGACCTGCCGTTCCTGATGCCGATCGAGGACGTGTTCTCGATCTCGGGCCGCGGCACGGTTGTGACCGGCCGTGTCGAGCGCGGCATCGTGAAGGTGGGCGAGGAAGTCGAGATCGTTGGCATGAAGGCGACGCGCAAGACGGTTTGCACCGGCGTCGAGATGTTCCGCAAGCTGCTGGACCAGGGCCAGGCGGGCGACAACATCGGCGCGCTGCTGCGCGGCGTCGATCGCACCGATGTCGAGCGTGGCCAGGTGCTGGCCAAGCCCGGCTCGATCACGCCGCACACGGTGTTCCAGGCCGAAGCCTACATCCTGACCAAGGAAGAGGGTGGCCGTCACACGCCGTTCTTCAGCAATTACCGGCCGCAGTTCTACTTCCGCACCACGGACGTGACCGGCATGGTGAAGCTGCCCGAGGGCACCGAGATGGTGATGCCGGGCGACAATATCTCCATGGAAGTCGAGCTGATCGTGCCGATCGCCATGGACGAGGGTCTGCGTTTCGCCATCCGCGAGGGCGGTCGTACCGTCGGCGCCGGCGTCGTCGCAAAGATCCTGAAGTAAGAAAAGAACAAGGGCCGGTCCGGCCTATTCCGGACCGGCCCAATTATTTGGTGAGAGTGGCATGGACAACCAAAATATCCGCATTCGCCTGAAGGCGTTTGACCACCGGATTCTCGACCAGTCGACGGGCGAGATCGTGGGGACGGCCAAGCGGACCGGTGCGCGTGTTCGCGGCCCGATCCCGCTGCCGACCAAGATCGAAAAGTTCACCGTGCTGCGCTCGCCTCACATTGACAAGAAGTCGCGTGAGCAGTTCGAAATCCGCACCCACAAGCGGCTGCTGGATATCATTGACCCGACGCCGGAAACCGTGGACGCGCTGATGAAGCTCGACCTCGCCGCTGGTGTCGACGTCGAAATCAAGCTGCAGGCCTAAGGCAGGAAGACTCCAATGCGTTCGGGAATGATAGCACAGAAGGTCGGAATGACCCGCGTGTTCGCCGAGGACGGGGCTCATGTGCCCGTTACCGTCCTCAAGGTGGACAATTGCCAGGTCGTGGCCCAGAAGACCGAGGACCGTGACGGCTACTCCGCCGTCCAGCTCGGAGTGGGCATGGCCAAGGTAAGCCGGGTCGGGAAGCCGATGCGCGGCCACTTCGCCAAGGCGAATGTTGAGCCGAAGAAGAAGGTCGTCGAGTTCCGCGTGTCGCAGGACGCGCTGATCGATGTCGGCGCGGAGTTGACCACGGATCATTTCGTGGCAGGCCAGTTCGTCGACGTGACCGGCACCAGCATCGGCAAGGGCTTTGCCGGCGTCATGAAGCGCCATCACTTTGGCGGTCTGCGGGCCTCGCACGGTGTGTCGGTGTCGCATCGCTCGCACGGTTCCACCGGTCAGCGTCAGGATCCCGGCAAGGTGTTCAAGGGCAAGAAGATGGCCGGTCACCTCGGTGCCGTGCGCGTCACGACCCAGAACCTGAAGGTGGTTTCCACTGACGTCGAGCGTGGCCTGATTTTGGTTCACGGCGCTGTTCCGGGTCCGGCCAGTGGCTGGGTCCTGGTTCGCGACGCGGTCAAGCGCAAGCAGCCGAAAGACCTGCCTTTCCCGGCGGCGATCCGTCAGGCCGCCGTGGCCGAGGAGCCGCAGGTCGAGGAAGCCCAGGTCGATGAGGCGCAGGTTGACGCGGCCCAGGTCGATGGAACCAGCGGCGATGCCGCCGAGAACAAGGAGTGATGGCGATGAAAGTTGACGTCATTACCCTCGACGCCGGCGCCGCCGGCTCGGCCGATCTGGACGACGCGATCTATGGCCTGCCTGCTCGCCAGGACCTGCTGCAGCGCGCCGTGCGCTGGCAGCTGGCCAAGCGCCAGGCCGGCACGCACAAAACCAAGGGTCGCTCGGAAATCGCGCTGACCGGCAAGAAGTTCGTGAAGCAGAAAGGTTCCGGCGGCGCCCGTCACGGCGATCGCAAGGCGCCGCAGTTCCGCGGCGGCGGCAAGGCCTTCGGTCCGGTCGTTCGCAGCCATGAGCATGATCTGCCCAAGAAGGTTCGCAAACTGGCGCTGAAGACCGCGTTGTCCGTCAAGCACGCCGAAGGCAAACTGGTGGTGCTGGATCACGCGACCCTGTCGGATGCCAAGACCAAGGCGCTCGTGGCTACTCTGGCCAAGCTCGGCTGGTCCAACGCGCTGATCATCGATGGTGATGCGGTCGAGCAGAACTTCGCTCGCGCCGCGGCCAACATTCCGCACATCGACGTGCTGCCCAGCCAGGGCGCGAATGTCTACGACATCCTGCGTCATCACACGCTGGTGCTGACAAAGGCCGCGGTCGAGAAGCTCGGGGAGCGCCTGAAATGAGCAAGATGAAGGCGAAGAACAAGCACTTTGACCTGCTGCTGAAGCCTGTCGTCACTGAAAAGTCGACGGTTGGCGTCGAGAACAACCAGGTTACCTTCAAGGTCGCCCTCAACGCGACCAAGCCGGAAATCAAGGAAGCCGTCGAGACGGTGTTCGGTGTGAAGGTCAACGCGGTCAATACCCTGCGCCAGCAGGGTAAGGTCAAGCGGTTCCGCGGTGTTGTCGGCAAGCGTCCCGACTACAAGAAGGCCATCGTGACCCTCGCCGAAGGCGAGACGATCGATATTACGACGGGAGTCTAACCGATGGCGCTTAAGACATATAATCCGATCACGCCCGGCCAGCGCGGCCTCGTGCTGGTCGACCGGTCCGGTCTCTGGAAGGGCAAGCCTGTCAAGGCGCTCACCCATGGCCTGACCAAGAAGGGCGGCCGCAACAATACCGGACGCGTTACCGCGTTCGGTCAGGGCGGCGGTCACAAGCGGTCGTACCGGCTGGTCGATTTCAAGCGCCGCAAGTTCGACTCTGTCGGCACGGTCGAGCGTCTGGAATACGATCCGAACCGCTCGGCGTTCATCGCCCTCGTGAAGTACGAGGACGGCGAACTGGCCTATATCCTGGCGCCGCAGCGTTTGTCGGTTGGCGATCAGGTGATCGCGGGCAAGAAGGTCGACGTGAAGCCGGGCAACGCGATGCCGCTTGGCGCCATGCCGGTCGGCACCATCGTGCACAACGTGGAGCTGAAGCCGGGCAAGGGCGGCCAGATCGCCCGCGCCGCCGGCACCTATGTGCAATATGTGGGCCGGGACGGCGACTACTCGATCCTGCGTCTGGCCTCGGGCGAACAGCGGATCGTGCATTCCACATGCATGGCCACGGTTGGCGCGGTGTCGAACCCGGACAATCAGAATACCAACCTTGGCAAGGCCGGCCGTAACCGCTGGCTGAACAAGCGCCCGTCGGTGCGTGGTGTTGCCATGAACCCGGTCGATCATCCCCACGGCGGCGGCGAAGGCCGCACCTCGGGCGGTCGTCATCCGGTCACCCCGTGGGGCAAGCCGACCAAGGGTAAAAAGACCCGGTCCAACAAGTCGACGGATCAGTTCATCGTTCGCTCGCGCCACGCGCGGAAGAAGTAGGAGACAGAGCGTGCCACGTTCAGTTTGGAAAGGCCCGTTTGTCGACGGCTACCTGCTCAAGAAGGCCGGAGCCGTCCGCGACAGCGGCCGCAGCGAAGCGATCAAGACCTGGTCGCGCCGTTCTACCATCGTGCCGCAGTTCGTCGGTCTCAACTTCGCCGTCTACAACGGCCACAAGTTCGTACCGGTGCATGTGTCCGAGGAAATGGTCGGCCACAAGCTCGGCGAGTTCTCGCCGACCCGTACCTACTATGGCCACGCCGCCGACAAGAAGGCGAAGAGGGGCTGATATGAGCAAGAAAGCCAAAGAGCGCGCTCTGGGCGATCACGAGGCGACGGCTATCGCCACCTCGATCCGCACCAGCCCGCGTAAGCTGAATCTGGTCGCCGGCATGATCCGCGGCATGAAGGCCGAGCAGGCGCTCAATACCCTGACCTTCTCCAAGCGCCGCATCGCCAACGATGTGAAGCGGGTGCTGGAAAGCGCCATCGCCAACGCCGAGAACAATCATCAGCTGGATGTCGATCAGCTGATCGTCGCCGAAGCCCATGTGGGCAAGGCGCTTATGATGAAGCGGTTCCATGCCCGTGCGCGTGGCCGCGGCGCCAGGATCGAAAAGCCCTTCAGCCGGCTGACGATCATCGTCCGCGAAGTCGAGGAGACGGCCTGATGGGTCAAAAGATTAATCCAATTGGTCTTCGCCTGGGCGTAAACCGCACCTGGGATTCGCGCTGGTACGCGAATGACAAGGATTTCGCCCGGCTGCTGCACGAGGACATCAAGATCCGCGAATACCTGGAGAGCAAGCTGTCTGCTGCCGGTATCTCGAAGATCGTCATCGAGCGGCCGGCCAAGAAGGCCCGAGTCACCATTCACTCGGCGCGTCCGGGCGTGATCATCGGCAAGAAGGGCGCCGACATCGACAAGCTCCGCAGGGAGATCTCGACGATGACGGGCTCGGAAGTGCATCTCAACATCGTTGAGGTCCGCAAGCCCGAGATCGATGCCAAGTTGATCGCCGAGAACATCGCGCAGCAGCTCGAGCGCCGCGTCGCCTTCCGCCGCGCCATGAAGCGCGCCGTTCAGTCCGCCATGCGCCTTGGCGCCAAGGGCATCCGCATCAATTGCGGTGGCCGTCTCGGCGGCGCGGAAATCGCGCGCATGGAATGGTACCGCGAAGGTCGTGTGCCGCTGCATACGCTGCGCGCCGATATTGATTACGGCGAGGGGCGTGCCAACACCGCCTACGGCGTGTGCGGTGTGAAGGTCTGGGTTTTCAAGGGCGAGATCCTTGAACATGACCCGATGGCCTCCGAAAAGCGGGCACTGGAGTCGCAGCAAGGCGGCCCCGGCTCCCGGTCGATGAACTAGCGCAGACTGAAGGTACAGGTCCATGCTTCAGCCGAAGAAAACGAAATTTAGGAAGGCCTTCAAAGGCCGCATCCATGGCAAGGCCAAGGGTGGCACCGAACTCAACTTCGGCGCCTTCGGTCTGAAGGCGGTAGAGCCGGGCCGCATCACGGCGCGCCAGATCGAGGCGGCCCGCCGCGCGATCAGCCGTCACATGAAGCGTGCCGGTCGTGTCTGGATCCGGATCTTCCCGGATGTGCCGGTCTCCAAGAAGCCGACCGAAGTCCGCATGGGCAAGGGTAAGGGCTCGCCGGAATTCTGGGTGGCTCGCGTAAAGCCGGGCCGGATCATGTTCGAGATCGAGGGCGTGTCCGAGACGATCGCCCGCGAGGCCTTCGATCGCGCCGCCGCCAAGCTGTCGATCCAGACTCGTCTGGTATCGCGGCCCGGCGAACACTAGGAGATTGAAGCCATGAAGGCCTCGGAAACCAGGGGTATGACCCCCGATCAGCTCAGTGACCGTCTCGGTGAACTGAAGCGTGAACAGTTCAATTTGCGGGTCCAGCAGGCCACAGGTCAGTTGGAAAACCCAGCGCGTCGCCGCCAGGTGCGCCGGGACATCGCGCGGATCAAGACAATTCTTGGCGAGAAACAGGCCCCCGGGGCCGGCGCGTAGGACGGAGTACGCTAGAGATGCCGAAAAGAATTCTGCAAGGCGTGGTCGTCAGTAACGCCAACGAAAAGACTGCGGTGGTCCGTGTCGAACGACGCGTGAAGCATCCGCTGCTGGGTAAGGTCGTGCGCCAGTCAAAGCGCTACCATGCCCATGACGAAGCAAATACCTGCCAGGTCGGTGACATGGTGCGTATCGAGGAATGCCCGCCGATCTCGCGCATGAAGCGCTGGCGGGTGATTGCCGAACAGGCTTGATGGACGTTCCGGGAGATACGCCATGATTCAAATGCAGTCGAATCTGGAAGTTGCCGATAACTCGGGTGCGCGCCGTGTCCAGTGCATCAAGGTTCTCGGCGGTTCCAAGCGGAAGGTCGCTTCCGTCGGCGACGTCATCGTCGTCAGCGTCAAAGAGGCGATTCCGCGGGGGCGTGTGAAGAAGGGTGACGTGCATCGCGCCGTTATCGTTCGCACCGCCAAGGAAATTTACCGGTCGGACGGGTCGAGCATCCGGTTCGACACGAATGCGGCCGTGCTGATCAACAAGCAGGGCGAGCCCATCGGTACCCGTATCTTCGGCCCGGTGACCCGCGAACTGCGTGCGAAGTCGATGATGAAAATCATCTCGCTGGCGCCGGAGGTGCTGTAATGGCTGCGAAGATAAAAAAAGGCGACCAGGTCATCGTGACCAAGGGCCGCGACAGGGGCAAGAAGGGCGAAGTGCTGCGGGTCATTCCCGATGACGGCCGCGCCGTTGTCCAGGGCGTGAACATGGTCAAGAAGCACAAGCGTCCGAGCCAGCTCGATCCGGGCGGCATCAAGTCGGAAGAGGCGCCGCTGGCGCTGGCCAACCTGTCGATCGTCGACCCCAAGACGGGTGAGGCGACCCGTGTCGGCTTCCGCTTCGAGAATGGCCAGAAGGTCCGCTTCGCGAAGAAGTCAGGAGAGAATATCGATGTCTGAGACCGCTGAAAAAGCGCGCCTGCAGGCCCATTACGAGACCGAGGTGCGTCCGCAGCTCATGGAGCAGTTCGGGCTGAAGAATCAGCTCGCCGTGCCCAAGCTGGACAAGATCGTGATCAATATGGGCGTGGGTGAAGGCACCCGCGACACCAAGAAGATCACCATCGCGGCCGAAGAGCTCACGAGGATCGCCGGCCAGAAGCCGGTGGTCACCAAGGCCAAAAAGTCAATCGCCGGCTTCAAGCTGCGCGAAGGCATGCCGGTCGGTTGCAAGGTGACGCTTCGCGGCAAGCGCATGTACGAGTTTCTGGACCGTCTGGTGACCATCGCGTTGCCGCGGGTTCGGGATTTCCGGGGCGTTTCGCCCAAGAGCTTCGACGGCAACGGCAATTATGCGCTGGGCCTGAAGGAACAGATCGTGTTCCCGGAAATCAACTATGACCAGATCGACGAGATCCGGGGCATGGACATCATCATTTGCACCACGGCGACCGACGACGAGCAGGCGAAAGCCCTGCTGACCGGTTTCCAAGTGCCGTTCCGGGGTTAAGGCGTTGTTTGCGCTGGAGCAGGTCTCAGGAGGACTTGATCGTGGCTAAGAAGAGTTCGATTGTTAAGAACAAGAGGCGTGAGCGTCTGGCGACCAAGTTTGCCGACAAGCGCCGTGAATTGAAGGCTCAGGCGAAGGACGACACGCTGTCGCCGGAAGATCGGTTCCGCGCCCGGCTGAAGCTGGCCGAGATGCCGAGGAACGGTGCGCTGGTCCGCGTGCGTAATCGCTGCGAACTGACTGGCCGTCCGCGCGCCGTCTATCGCAAGTTCAAACTATCACGAATTGCCTTGCGCGAGCTCGGGTCGAAGGGGCAGATCCCCGGCCTGGTCAAGTCGAGCTGGTAACGGAGAAACGCCCATGGCGATATCAGATCCAATCGGCGATATGCTGACCCGCATTCGCAACGCCCAGATGCGGCGCAAGTCGACGGTGCGCGTGCCAGCCTCCAAGCTGCGTGAGCGCGTTCTCGAGGTGCTGCAGTCGGAAGGCTACATCCGCGCCTACGAGCGCCACGATCTTGAAGACAACAAGGCCGAGATCGAGGTGTCCTTGAAGTATCACGAGGGCGAGCCGGTCATTCGCACCATCGCCCGCGTGTCGACGCCGGGACGCCGCGTCTACTCCTCGGTCGGAGAGCTGCCGCGTGTCGCCAACGGCCTGGGCATTTCGATCATTTCAACGCCCAAGGGCGTGATGTCCGACAACCAGGCCCGTGCGGCCAATGTTGGCGGCGAAGTGATCTGCACGGTCGTCTAAGGCCGAGAGCGTAAGGAAACGGAACGATGTCTCGTATCGGTAAGAAGCCAGTCAGCATTCCCAGCGGCGTCGATGTGACGTTGAGCGGGTCGGAGCTGTCGGTGAAGGGACCAAAGGGCGTGCTCGCCATGACTTTCGTCGATGACGTGGTCGTGACGCAGGAAGATGGCGCGATTTCGGTGCAGCCTCGCAGCAAGAGCCAGCGCTCGCGCGCCATGTGGGGTTTGCAGCGCACGCTCGTCAGCAATCTGGTCACCGGTGTGTCCACGGGCTTCACCGAGAAGCTGGCGATCACCGGCGTCGGTTACCGCGCCGCGGTGCAGGGTCGGACCCTGACGCTGCAGCTCGGTTACAGCCACGACGTGGTGTTCCCGATTCCCGACGACATCGAGATCAAGACGCCGGTCCCGACCGAGATCGAGATTTCGGGCATCGACAAGCAGAAGGTTGGCCAGGTCGCGGCGAAGATCCGCGAATGGCGCAAGCCGGAGCCCTACAAGGGCAAGGGCGTGCGTTATGCCAACGAATTCATCTTCCGCAAGGAAGGCAAGAAGAAGTAAATGCCGCGTTTGGCACACTGGTGGGTTTGAAGCCATGAACAAGAGAATTGAGCTGTTTCTTCGGCGCCAGCAGCGGGTGCGCAACCGGCTGCGGAAAAGCGGAACCGGGCGGGTGCGCCTGGCCGTGCACCGTAGTGGCAAGCATATCTATGCCCAGGTCATTGACGACCGGGAAGGCCGGACGGTGGCCTCCGCGTCGACGCTGGAGAAGGATTTCCGCGGTGCCGGCAAGTCGGGCGCCAATGTGGACGCGGCCCGTGAAGTGGGCACCCTGATCGCCAAGCGTGCGGTCGATGCTGGCATCAAGGATGTCATGTTCGATCGTAGCGGTTTCCTCTACCACGGCCGGATCAAGGCCTTGGCAGATGCCGCGCGCGAAGGCGGCCTGAACTTCTAAGCCGATAACGGAATCGAGTAGGAACACGAAATGGCACGGGAACGTGGAGAACGGTCGGATCGCTCGCATGACCGCAATCAGGACAGCGAGTTCATTGATCGCCTGGTGCACATCAACCGCGTCGCCAAGGTGGTGAAGGGTGGTCGGCGTTTTGGTTTCGCCGCGCTCGTCATCGTCGGTGATCAGAAGGGCCGCGCCGGATTCGGCAAGGGCAAGGCGCGCGAGGTGCCTGAGGCAATTCGCAAGGCGACGGAAGCCGCCAAGCGCAGCCTGATCCGTGTGCCGCTGCGCGAAGGCCGCACGCTGCATCATGACATCGACGGTCGCCATGGCGCCGGCAAGGTGGTTCTGCGTACGGCGCCAGCCGGTACCGGTATCATCGCGGGTGGCCCGATGCGTGCCGTGTTCGAGGCGCTGGGCATCCACGACGTGGTGACCAAGTCGATCGGCACGTCGAATCCCTACAACATGGTGCGCGCCACGTTCGACGCGCTGAAGAAGCAGATGTCGCCGCGTATGGCGGCCGGCAAGCGCGGCAAGAAGGTGGGCGACATTCTCGTCCGCCGTCCCGAGCAGGTCGGCGAAATTGTCGAAGGCTGATAAGGCCGGAAGCGGAAGGTCAGGAAGATGTCCGAGAAAATGTTGAAGGTGACGCAGATCGGTAGTCCGATCCGCCGGGCCAAGGACCAGCGCGCGACCCTCGTTGGCCTGGGCCTGAACAAGATGCATCGTACCCGCGTGCTCGAAGACACGCCCTCGGTGCGCGGCATGGTTAACAAGATTCACCACCTGGTGCAGGTGGAAGAGGTCGACGTTTAAGCGTCGTCCCCTAACGAAGGAATATCGAGATGCGTCTCAACCAGATCAGCGACAATCCCGGCGCGACCAAGACCAGCAAGCGCATCGGACGGGGCATTGGCTCCGGCAAGGGCAAGACCGGCGGCCGTGGCGTGAAGGGTCAGACCTCGCGCTCGGGCGTGGCAATCCACGGCTATGAAGGCGGTCAGATGCCGCTGCATCGCCGGCTGCCGAAGCGTGGTTTCAAGAGCATCAATCGCAAGCGCTATGCATCGGTCAATATCGGCCGTCTGCAGGCAGCCATCGATTCCGGCAAGCTCCAGGCCGGTGTTATCGACGGCGCCGTGCTGGTTGCGGCGGGCGTGGTGACGCATCTGCGTGACGGCTTCCGTCTGCTGGGTAAGGGCGAGATCACCGCCGCCATCGAGATTACCGCCAATGGTGCGTCGAAGACGGCGATCGAGGCGGTTGAAAAGGCGGGGGGCAAGGTCCACATCGTCGCGGGAGCGACGCCGACGGACGGCGCCGAATAAAAGCGCCTAGGCGCGGAAGCGGGAAGTCCTATGGCGTCGGCTGCCGAACAACTAGCTCAGAGCTTTAATCTCAGCGCCTTCTCGAAGGCAACTGAACTCAAGAAGCGCATCTGGTTCACACTGGGTGCGCTCATCATCTATCGTCTTGGCACCTACATTCCGTTGCCGGGTGTAGATCCTGTCGCGCTGTCGCAGATGTTCAGCCAGCAGGGCGGCGGCCTCCTGGGCATGTTCAACATGTTCGCGGGCGGCTCCATCGAGCGCATGGCGATCTTCGCGCTGGGCATCATGCCCTACATCTCGGCGTCGATCATCGTTCAGCTGATGACCAGCGTGTCGCCGGCTCTGGCGCAGCTGAAGAAAGAGGGCGAGAGCGGCCGCAAGAGGCTGAACCAGTACACCCGCTACGGCACGGTCGGTCTGACCATCGTCCAGGGCTACGGCATCGCCGTGTTCCTGGCGTCGCAGAACCTGGCCATGTCCACGGGGCCGTTCTTCTACGTCAGCACGGTAACCACGTTGCTTGGCGGAACCATGTTCCTGATGTGGCTGGGCGAGCAGATCACCGCTCGCGGCGTCGGCAACGGCATCTCGCTGATCATCTTCACCGGCATTGTCGCCAACCTGCCGCGCGCCGTCGTGCAGATGTTCGAACTGAGCTGGAACCAGCAGCAGTTCAGCATCTGGTTCGTCCTGGTGCTGCTGATTCTGGTGGGCGCGGCTGTCGGCGTGATCGTCTATGTCGAGCGGTCGCAGCGCCGGTTGCTGGTTCAGTATCCCAAGCGTCAGGTCGGCAACAAGGTGTTCCAGGGCGACAGCTCGCACCTGCCACTGAAGCTCAACACCGCCGGTGTTATCCCGCCGATCTTCGCCTCCTCGCTGTTGCTGTTGCCGCTTACCGTGGCGCAGTTCTCGTCGCAGGGCGGGCCGGAATGGCTGACAACCGTCACCGCTGCGCTGGGACACGGTCAGCCGCTGTATCTGGCGATGTATCTCGGCATGATCATCTTCTTCTGCTTCTTCTATACGGCGGTGGTGTTCAATCCACAGGACACGGCCGACAATCTGAAGAAGCATGGCGGCTTCCTGCCTGGCATCCGGCCGGGCGAAAAGACGGCCGAATATATCGATTACGTGCTGACCCGCATCACCGTCGTGGGCGCCGCCTATCTGTGCGTCATCTGTCTGATCCCGGAAATCCTGATCTCGCAGTTTTCGGTACCGTTCTATTTCGGCGGCACGTCACTGCTGATCGTCGTCAACGTTACCATGGACACGGTGACGCAGATCCACGGGCACCTGCTGGCGCACCAATATGAAGGCCTCATCAAGAAGTCGCGGCTGCGCGGGAGGAAGGGTTGAACGTTATTCTTCTGGGTCCTCCTGGCGCTGGCAAGGGCACACAGGCCAAGCTCCTCGAGGAGCGTCACGGAATGGTCCAGCTGTCGACAGGTGACATGCTGCGTGCCGCCGTGAAGGCCGGCACGGATGTCGGCAAGATCGCCGAAGACATCATGAAGCGCGGCGATCTGGTGCCCAATGACGTGGTGGTGTCGATCATTTCGGATCGAATCGATCAGCCGGACGCCAAGCGCGGTTTCATCCTGGATGGTTTCCCGCGCAATGTGGCCCAGGCCGAAGCGCTTGACGCCATGCTGGAGAAGAAGGGCCTCAAGCTGGACCATGTGATCCAGATGGAAGTCGACGACGAGGCGCTGGTCGAGCGCATCACCGGACGCTTCACCTGCGGCAATTGCGGCGCCGGTTATCATGACCGGTTCAAGCCGACGAAGGTTGCCGGGGTGTGCGACGTGTGCGGTTCGACCGAGATGGTGCGCCGCGCCGACGACAACGAGACGACAGTGCGATCGCGGCTGGCCACCTATCACAAGGAAACGGCGCCGCTGCTGCCCTATTACAAGAAGCGCGGCAATCTGGTTCAGCTCAACGGCATGGCGCCGATGGACCAGGTCGCCGAAGAGATCAAAACCGTACTCGCCGCCGACCAGCGGTTGAGCGGTTGACTGGACGCTGTAGCTTTCTATAATCCCGCGTTCCGCGAATCAGGGCGGATCAGCGCAGAATTGAACGCGTAAGGAGACTAACGTCGTGGCACGTATCGCCGGTGTAAACATACCGACCAACAAGCGGGTCGAGATCGCGCTGACCTACATTCATGGGATTGGGCATACGCGCGCCAAACAGATTTGCGCGAAGCTGAGCATCCCGGCGGAACGCCGCGTCAACGAACTGACCGATTCCGAGGTCATTCATATTCGCGAGAGCATCGATAGCGACTTCATCGTCGAAGGCGATCTGCGCCGTGAAGTGGCAATGAATATCAAGCGGCTGATGGATCTGGGTTGCTATCGCGGCCTGCGCCACCGTCGTGGCTTGCCGGTACGCGGCCAGCGCACCAGCACCAATGCGCGGACGCGCAAGGGCAAGGCGAAGCCCATCGCCGGTAAGAAGAAGTAAGGACAGAGCGCAATGGCAACCGATACCGGCCGCGTCAAGCGTCGCGAACGCAAGAACATCACCTCGGGCGTTGCGCATGTCAGCGCCACGTTCAACAACACCATGGTGACCATCGCCGATCACCAGGGCAACACGATTGCCTGGTCCTCGGCTGGTGCGCAGGGCTTCAAGGGCTCGCGTAAGTCCACGCCATATGCGGCCCAGCTGGCCGCCGAAGATGCCGGCCGGAAGGCGCAGGAACACGGCATGAAGACGCTTGAAGTCGAAGTCAGCGGTCCTGGTTCGGGTCGTGAGTCGGCGCTCCGTGCGCTGCAGTCGGTGGGTTTCACGATCACCTCGATCAAGGATGTGACGCCGATCCCGCATAACGGTTGCCGCCCGCCCAAGCGTCGCCGCGTCTAAGCCTCAAGGCACGCGGAACATTCAAGAGTACGGCGCCCCCACCGGGGCGCTTGACCTTAAAAAGGGGTCTAACGGTGGTAGTACAGAAGAACTGGCAGGAATTGATTCGGCCGAACAAGCTGGAGGTCAAGCCGGGTAACGACGCGAAGACGAAGGCGACCGTCGTCGCCGAGCCGCTCGAGCGCGGCTTCGGGCTGACCTTGGGCAACGCTCTGCGCCGCGTGCTGCTGTCTTCACTGCAGGGCTCGGCCGTCAGCGCCATCCAGATCGAGAATGTTCTGCATGAGTTTTCCTCGATTTCGGGAGTCCGCGAGGACGTCACCGACATCGTGCTGAACATCAAGTCGCTCGCCGTGAAGATGCACGTCGAGGGGCCCAAGCGTTTGTCGCTCAAGGCCAAGGGCCCGGGGCAGGTGACCGCCGCCAACATCAGCGAGCATGCGTCGATCGAGATCCTCAACCCGGACCTGGTGATCTGCACGCTGGACGAAGGCGCCGAGATCAACATGGAATTGACCGTCAACAACGGCAAGGGCTACGTGCCGGCGGACCGCAACCGTCCGGACGATGCGCCGATCGGCCTGATTCCGGTCGATGCGCTCTATAGCCCGGTCGTGACGGTGTCCTACCGGGTCGAGAACACCCGCGAGGGCCAGGTTCTCGACTATGACAAGCTGACCATGGACGTCGAGACAGACGGCTCGATCAGCCCCGAGGACGCGATGGCCTACGCCGCCCGTATCCTGCAGGACCAGCTGCAGCTGTTCGTCAACTTCGAAGAGCCCCGCGAGGTCGTCCGCCGCGAAGAGGAGAAGGAGCCGGAGTTCAACCGGAATCTCCTGCGCAAGGTCGACGAACTCGAATTGTCGGTGCGCTCGGCCAATTGTCTGAAGAACGACAATATCGTCTATATCGGCGATCTCATCCAGAAGACCGAGGCGGAGATGCTCCGCACGCCGAATTTCGGCCGCAAGTCGCTGAACGAGATCAAGGAAGTGCTGTCCTCGATGGGCCTCAAGCTGGGCATGGAAGTGCCCAACTGGCCGCCAGAAAACATCGAGGAACTGGCGAAGAAACTGGAAAGTGAGTACTGATCGGCCCTAGGCCGGTCATTCGGGAGTAGCGCGATGCGCCATGGTATGTCGGGACGGAAACTGAATCGCGACTCGTCGTCGCGCAAGGCGCTCTTGCAGAGCCTCGCGACGTCACTGCTCAAGCACGAGCAGATCAAGACCACACTGCCCAAGGCGAAGGAGCTTCGGCCCTACGTCGAGAAGCTGATTACCTTGGGCAAGGCCGGCAGCCTGCACGCACGCCGCCAGGCTGCGGGCAAGATTCCGGAGTCCAAGGTGGTGGACAAGCTGTTCTCGACCATCGCGGAACGGTACGAAGAGCGGTCAGGCGGTTACACCCGCGTGCTGAAGGCTGGCTTCCGCTACGGCGATGCCGCGCCGATGGCTTTCATCGAGCTGGTTGACCGCGATCCGGCGGCCAAGGGCACCGATGCCGGTCCCACCGCCGACGCCCGCGACGAGGACGTCGAGGACGAGGCATAAGCCTGGTCCACAGGGAATTCACGAAAGGGCAGCCTCATCGGCTGCCCTTTGCGTTTGGGGGCTGGTTGCCTAAATAGAACACGTGACTTTGAACGGGGTGACGGACATATGAGCGGATGGATGTCGGGTTGGCGCGGGGCGCTGTCGGTCGTGGTCATGCTGGCGGTCGGCGGTGCCATCTATGGGAGTTACGCGCAACTCGGGCCGCCCGAACCGGACGCCGATGCTCCCGCGCCGCTGGCATCGCCCGCGCCGGTTCAGAAGGTGGTTCCCGCCGACACCTCCGTGATCGAATATTCCTATGCGCCCCTCATGAAGCGCGTGGCGCCTGCCGTGGTGAACATCTACACCACCAAGATGGTGCAGACCGGCGGCAACCGGTTGTTCAACGATCCGTTCTTCCGCCAATTCTTCGGTGACCGTTACGGCGACGAGCCGCAACAGAAAAAGAAGGAACAGAACTCGCTGGGTTCCGGCGTCATCGTGCGCGCCGATGGTCTTGTCGTAACGAACCACCACGTCATCGATGGCGCGGACGAGATATTCGTCGTGCTGAATGACCGGCGGGAGTTCAAGGCGAAAATCGTCGCCGACGAGGCGCGCCTGGACCTGGCGGTGTTGAAGATCGAATCGGCCGGCCTGCCTTTCCTGCAGTTGCGGGACTCGGACACGATCGAGGTCGGCGACGTTACCTTCGCCATCGGCAACCCGTTCGGCATCGGCCAGACCGTGACCCAGGGCATTGTCTCCGCAGTGGGACGCGCCAGCCGCTCTTCAGCCGGCGCATATGAATTCTTCATCCAGACCGATGCCGCCATCAATCCGGGCAATTCCGGCGGCGCGCTGGTAGGCCTCGACGGCACGTTGTTCGGCGTCAATACCTGGATCTACTCGCCCACCGGCAGCTATGCGGGCATCAGCTTTGCCATCCCGGCAAACATGGTGAAGCGTATCGTCGATGCGGCCGACCGGGGTGGCAAGGTGCTGCGGCCGTGGTTCGGCGCAACGGGACAGGTGATCACCAGCGACCTGGCCGACTCGCTTGGTCTGGACCGACCTGGCGGCGTGCTGATCAACGCAATTTATCCGGGCGGTCCCGCCGACAAGGCCGGGCTGCAGATCGGCGACGTGCTGACCGAGGTTGAAGGACGGCTGGTCGACGATCCGGGCAGCATGATCTCGATCCTGGCGACCCATTCCGTTGGCGGCAAGGTAGAGGTCGAGATCGTGCGCGACCGCAAGACCATGAGCCTTCGCGTGCCGCTGGTCGCCGCGCCGGAAGTGCCCAAGCGCGACGAAACCATGCTGCCCGCCGGTCATCTGTTCGCCGGCGCCAAGGTGGCGAACATGTCGCCGGCGCTGGCCGACGAATTGCAGCTCGACATCATGGCCCGGGGGGTCATCGTCCTCGCCATCGAACGCGGCAGCTCGGCCCACCGCGCCGGTCTTCGGCCGGGCGACTTCATCGTCTCGATCAACGACAAGCCGGTCAAGACGGTGGCGGAACTCAACGCCGTGTGGGCCGGCTACAAGGGCGTCATGAACGTGAAGATCAAACGCCAGGGCCAGATCGTCAGCGGCACCTTCCGCCAGTAGGCCGCACGCCCTACATTAGGCCAATGGCAGACCTGTTCCAGACAGCCGGGCTCGAGACATCGGCGCCGCGCCCGCTCGCCGACCGGCTGCGGCCGGCGCGCATCGAGGATGTGGTCGGGCAGGGGCACCTGCTCGGCCCGACCGGACCCATCGGCCGCATGCTGGCCGCGCGGCGGATGGCCTCGCTGATCCTGTGGGGACCACCCGGCACCGGCAAGACCACGATTGCCCGCTTGCTGGCCGACCATGTCGACCTTCATTTCGAGCAGGTATCGGCGGTGTTCTCGGGCGTTGCCGATTTGCGCAAGGTGTTCGACACCGCCCGGGGGCGCCGCCGCGACGGCAAGGGCACCCTTCTCTTCGTCGACGAGATCCACCGGTTCAACCGTTCCCAGCAGGACGCGTTCCTGCCCTATGTGGAGGATGGGACGGTGATTCTGGTGGGCGCCACCACCGAGAATCCGTCGTTCGAACTCAACGCCGCGTTGTTGTCGCGCGCCCAGGTCATGGTGCTCAACCGGCTCGACGATGCGGCCATGGAGACCATGCTGGAGCGTGCCGAGGCCGAGACCGGCCATCCACTGCCGCTGCAGCCCGATGCGCGAGTGGCGCTGAAGGCGATGGCCGACGGCGACGGCCGGTTTCTCTACAACATGGTCGAGGAAGTGGCCGCGCTCGGCCCGGATACCGAACCGTTCGACACCGCGGCGCTTGCCGACGTGGTGCAGCGCCGGGCGCCGGTGTACGACAAGGCCCAGGAGGGCCACTACAATCTGATCAGCGCCCTGCACAAGAGCCTGCGCGGCTCGGACGTGGACGCGGCGCTCTATTATCTGGCGCGCATGTTGACGGCCGGCGAGGACCCGCTCTACATCACCCGCCGTCTCGTGCGGTTCGCCGCCGAGGACATTGGCATGGCCGATCCGCAGGCGCTGGTCCAGGCGCTGGCCGCCAAGGACATGTACGACTTTCTGGGCTCGCCCGAAGGCGAACTGGGCATCGTCCAGGCGGTGATCTATCTGGGCACGGCGCCCAAATCGAACGCGGTCTATACCGCCTCGAAGCAGGCCAACGCCGCCGCGCGCGAGGCGGGATCGCTGATGCCGCCCATGCATATCCTCAACGCGCCGACCCGGATGATGAAGAATCTGGGTTACGGCAAGGGCTATGAATACGACCACGATGCCGCCGACGGCTTTTCCGGCCAGAATTACTTCCCCGAAGGCATGGAACGCCGGCAACTCTACCGGCCTCTCGAGCGGGGTTTCGAGCGCGATGTGCTCAAGCGCCTCGACTACTGGGCCAGGCTGCGCGCCGAACGGCAGCAGCGCGAGGCCGGCCAGCAGTGAACCCGTTCGACCTGTTCGTGGGGGCGGACTGGTCGGGTGCGCGCGGCCCCGGGCTGAAAGGGCTGCAGGTGGCGATGTGTGCGCCGGGACAGGCTGCGCCTTCGCTGGTCGGCAATCCGGCAGGCGGCCCGTGGACGCGGCCGGCATTCGCCCGGTGGCTGCTGGACCGGTCGGCTGCGCACCGGGTGCTGTGCAGCCTCGACTTTTCATTCGGCTTTCCGTGGGAAGACCGGCAGGCCTATTTCCCCGGCTTCGCGGACGACCCGGCGGATCATGCCGGCTTGTGGGCGCTGGTCGAGGCGCATTGCGGCGCTGCAGGCAGCCTGTTCGGCGGTGACTTCGCCGGCGCCGGTCCGTTTCAGCGCCACTTCCGCCGCGGCGGGGTCACGGGCGACCGCTATGTGCGCCGCCTGCGCACGGTCGAGACGCTGATCCATGCGCGGGGCCTGGGCGCGGCCGAATCCGTATTCAACCTGGTCGGCGCGGGGCAGGTGGGTCTGGCATCCCTGTCCGGCATGCGGATGCTGCGCTGGCTGAAGCACTGCCCCGGCGTGGCGGTGTGGCCGTTCGATGACAGTGCCGGTGCCCGGCTGGTGCTGGCCGAAACCTTCCCCACGGCCTTCGTGCGCATGGCGGATTGCGGCCGGGGGAAGGTGCGCTGCGCCGGGCGGCTGAACCGGGTCCTGGACCATTTCGGCTCCGGGCCCTTTCCGGGCGGGAACAATGATACATTTGCACTGTCAGACGACATGACCGACGCGCTGATTCTCGCCGCCGGTCTGCGCCGGCTTTCCGGCGCTGCCTCGCTGTGGAATCCGGCGGGCTTATCGGATAGGGTCCGCCGCTTCGAAGGCTGGACCTTCGGTTTAGAGTGATGGACGGGATCGTGTCATGAGTGTCGTGCAAACCATATCGGTCAAACCGGCCGATGCCGACCAGCGGCTCGACCGCTGGTTCAAGCAGCATTTCCCGGCGCTGTCATTCGGCCACCTGCAGAAGCTGTTGCGTACCGGCCAGATCCGGGTGGGCGGCAAGCGCGCCAAGGCCGACTACCGGCTGTTGGCGGGCGACCAGATCCGCATTCCCCCCATGGGCGAGATGGCCTTGCCCATGAAGAAGCCGTTGCCGGCGCCGCCGCGCAGCGAGGACGTCCAGATGCTGCAGGACGCGGTGCTCTACAAGGACGATCACGTCATCGTAATCAACAAGCCGCCGGGCCTTGCCGTGCAGGGCGGCACCAGCATCGGCAAGCATCTTGACGGCATGCTCGAGGCATTGCGCTTCGGCGCCTCGGATCGCCCCCGGCTGGTCCACCGTCTGGACAAGGACACCAGCGGCGTCCTGGTGCTGGCCCGTTCCCGCCAGGCGGCCGCCGCGCTGGCGCTGTCGTTCAAGGACCGCAAGACCAGGAAGACCTACTGGGCGCTGGTCACCGGCGTGCCGAGTCCGAACGAGGGTGAGATCACCTCGATGATGGAAAAGGACGGCGAGGAGGACGAGCGCGTCCGGCCTGGCGACAAGGGCCTGAAGGCCATCACCGAATACAAGGTGATAGAGAACGCGGGCAATGCGCTGTGCTGGCTGGCGCTGCGGCCGGTGACGGGCCGCACCCACCAGCTCCGCGTCCATTGCGCCCAGCTTGGCACCCCCATTATCAGCGATGGCAAATACGGCAGCGAGGACTCCTTCCGCGACGGTATTTCCAGCAAGCTGCACCTGCATGCCCGCAATATCGTCATTCCCCATCCGGTGCGCGGCACCATCGATGTGACCGCGCCGTTGCCACCGCACATGCGCGAGACCTGGGCCCTGTTCGAGTTCGATCCGAACATGCGGCAGGACGTGTTCGCCGATGACTGACCTGCGCCTGATCATGTTCGACTGCGACGGCACACTGGTCGACAGCCAGCATGTCATCTTCGCCGCCATGAACCATGCATTCGACCGGCATGGCATGGCCTGCCCGGACCTGAACGCGGTGCGCCGCGTCGTCGGCCTGGGGCTGGTCGAGGCGGTTGCCGAGCTGGTGCCGCAACTGGACCGCAAGACCCATGTCGACCTGGCCGAATCGTACAAGGATGCGTTCGGGCATCTGCGCCATGATCCGCTGCACACCGAACCGCTGTTTCCCGGCGTCCGCGAGGCGCTGGAGACACTGTCGGGGGCCGGCTATCTACTCGGCGTCGCTACTGGAAAGTCGCGGCGCGGGCTGGCCAGCACCCTGAAGCTGCACGGCATGCGGGACCTGTTCGTGACCCTGCAGACGGCCGACGACGCGCCAAGCAAGCCTCATCCGGGCATGCTCGACAACGCTCTGAGCGCCACCGGGGCGCGGCGCGAGGATACGGTGATGATCGGCGACACGGTCTTCGACATTCACATGGCGCGCAGCGCCGGGGTTCACCCGCTGGGCGTGTCCTGGGGCTACCATCCCGCCGAGGAGCTGACCGATGCCGGCGCGCGCCATGTGCTGGGCGACTATGCCGGCCTGTCGCCCTGGCTGGGGACCCTGTGGGAGAAGGCGGCTTGAAGCGGTTCTACAAGGCCGTCGAGGCGGTCTCCGTCGACGGCGGCCACGCCATCACGCTCGACGGCAAGCCCGTCCGGACGCCGGCCCGTGCGCCGTTCGTCGTGCCGTCGCGGCCGCTGGCCGCCGCAATTGCCGCCGAATGGGATGCCCAGGAGGACGAGGTGCGGCCCCAGTCCATGCCGATGACCGGACTGGCCAACGCCGCCATCGACCTGATGGCGACGCGCCGGGGCGAAATACTGACGGATGCCGCCGGCTATGCGGATGCCGATCTGCTGTGCTACCGCGCCGATGCGCCGGCCGGCCTCCGCGTCCGACAGGACGAGAGCTGGCAGCCGCTGCTCGACTGGGCGGCAGAGCACCTCGGTCTGCGCCTTGTCGTGACGACTGGTGTCGTGCACGTCGCGCAGGCGCCCGGTACCATCGAGGCGGCCCAGCGCCACCTCGACGCCTATGACGATTTCACCATGGTCGGAATCAGCCGGCTGACCCAGGGGCTGGGCTCGGTGGTGCTCGCCGCTGCCATCGCCGAAGGCCATCTGGCTGCCGAAGACGCCTTCGATCTGAGCCAGATCGACGAGCTTTGGCAGGAATCCCTGTGGGGCGTTGACGACGAGGCGGTGGCGCGCCGCGTTCTGCTGCGCCAGGATCTGCTCGATGCCGCCCGGTTCATGACGCTGACCCGTTCCTGACACACGCCGCCCGTGAAAAATCGCCCGGCCCGGCACCCGCCAAACGACCTATGCCGCAGATGCGAGAGTCTGTTACAAAGCAGTTAACCTTGCTATATGGTCGCCACCAAATTGCCGGCTGCCGGTCGGTCTCTCCATAATCGACAATCAATCGTTGGGGGTATCCCGCCATGCAGGAAATCTTGCAGGAGTTGGAAAAGCGCCGTGCCCAGGCCCGCATGGGCGGTGGCGAGGCGCGTATCGACGCGCAGCACAAGCGCGGCAAGCTGACAGCCCGTGAGCGGCTGGAAGTCCTGCTCGATCCCGGCTCGTTCGAGGAATACGACATGTTCGTCGAGCACCGGAACACCGATTTCGGCATGCAGGAACAACGCATTCCCGGCGACGGCGTGGTCACCGGCCACGGCACCATCAATGGCCGCCTGGTCTTCGTGTTCTCGCAGGATTTCACCGTCTTCGGCGGCGCGCTGTCGGAAACCTTCGCCGAGAAGATCTGCAAGGTGATGGACCGCGCCGCCAGTGTTGGCGCGCCGGTCATCGGCATCAACGATTCGGGCGGCGCCCGCATCCAGGAAGGCGTCGCCTCGCTGGCCGGCTATGCCGACGTGTTCCAGCGCAACATCGAGCAATCGGGCGTCATTCCCCAGCTGTCGCTGATCATGGGCCCGTGCGCCGGCGGCGCGGTCTATTCCCCCGCCATGACCGACTTCATCTTCATGGTGAAGGACACGTCCTACATGTTCGTCACGGGTCCCGAAGTGGTGAAGACGGTCACCCAGGAGACCGTGACCCAGGAGCAGCTCGGCGGCGCCATCACCCACACCACGAAATCGTCGGTGGCGGACCTGGCGTTCGAAAACGATGTCGAGGCGCTGCTGCAGACGCGCCGCTTCTTCGATTTCCTGCCGCTGAACAACAAGGAAAAGCCGCCGGTCCGCGAATCCTTCGATCGCGCCGACCGGCTCGAAATGTCGCTGGATACGCTGATACCCGACAATCCGAACAAGCCCTACGACATGCTGGAGCTGATCTCCAAGGTCGTCGACGAGGGCGACTTCATGGAAGTTCAGCCCAAGTTCGCGGGCAACATCATCACCGGCTTCGGCCGCATGGAAGGCTCCACTGTCGGCATCGTCGCCAACCAGCCCATGGTGCTGGCCGGCTGCCTCGACATCGACAGCTCGCGCAAGGCTGCCCGTTTCGTGCGCTTCTGCGACGCCTTCAACATCCCGATCGTCACCTTTGTCGACGTGCCGGGCTTCCTGCCGGGCACCGCCCAGGAATATGGCGGCATCATCAAGCATGGCGCCAAGCTGCTGTTTGCGTTTGGCGAGGCCACGGTGCCGAAGGTTACCGTCATCACCCGCAAGGCCTATGGCGGCGCCTATGACGTGATGAGCTCCAAGCACCTGCGCGGCGATGTCAACTATGCCTGGCCAACAGCCGAAATCGCGGTGATGGGCGCCAAGGGCGCGGTCGAGATCATCTTCCGCAAGGACATAGGCGATGCCGAGAAGATCGCCGAGCACACGAGGAACTACGAGGCGCGCTTCGCCAATCCGTTCGTGGCGGCGAGCCGAGGCTTCATCGACGAGGTGATCATGCCGCATTCCACGCGGCGCCGGATCGCCAACTCGTTGCGCATCCTGAAGAACAAGGACGTGCGCAATCCCTGGAAAAAACACGACAACCTGCCGCTTTAAGGCGAGGGGAGGAAGCCCATGCTGTTCGACAAGATCCTCATCGCCAATCGCGGCGAAATCGCCTGCCGCGTCATCAAGACCGCCCGCAAGCTGGGCATCGCCACCGTCGCGGTCTATTCGGATGCCGACCGCGAGGCATTGCACGTGCAGATGGCTGACGAGGCCATCCATATCGGCCCGTCGCCCGCCGCCCAGTCCTATCTGGTGATCGACAAGATCATGGACGCGGTCAGGCGCACCGGCGCCCAGGCGGTGCATCCGGGTTACGGATTCCTGTCCGAGAACACCAAGTTCGCCGATGCGCTGAAGGAGGCGGGCGTCGCCTTCATCGGCCCGAACCCGCATGCCATCTTCGCCATGGGCGACAAGATCGAATCCAAGAAGCTGGCGGCCGCGGCCAATGTCAGCACGGTTCCCGGCTATGTGGGCGTGATCAAGGACGAGGACGAGGCGGCGAAGATCGCGGCCGAGATCGGCTATCCGGTCATGGTCAAGGCGTCCGCCGGTGGCGGCGGCAAGGGCATGCGTATCGCCTTCAACGACGCCGAGGCCCGCGAGGGCTTCACCTCGGCCACCAACGAGGCGCGCTCCAGCTTTGGCGATGACCGCGTGTTCATCGAGAAGTTCATCGAGGAGCCGCGTCACATCGAAATCCAGGTGCTGGGCGACAAGCACGGCAACGTGATCTATCTGGGCGAGCGTGAGTGCTCGATCCAGCGCCGGCACCAGAAGGTGATCGAGGAGGCGCCAAGCCCGTTCCTGACGCCCGAACTGCGCAAGGCCATGGGCGAGCAGGCCGTGGCCCTTGCCCAGGTGGTGGACTACGACAGCGCCGGCACCGTCGAGATGATCGTCGGCCAGGACGGCAGTTTCTATTTCCTCGAAATGAACACCCGCCTGCAGGTCGAGCATCCGGTGACCGAACTGGTGACTGGCGTCGACCTCGTCGAGCAGATGATCCGCTCGGCCGCCGGCCTGCCGCTGAACATCACCCAGGACGATGTGACGCTGACCGGCTGGGCAGTGGAAAGCCGCATCTACGCCGAGGATCCGCTGCGCAACTTCCTGCCCTCCATCGGCCGCATCGAGCGCTATCAGCCGCCGGCCGAAACCGACGGCGTCCGCATCGACACGGGCATCTATGAGGGATCGGAGATCAGCATGTTCTACGATCCCATGGTCGCCAAGCTGTGCACCTACGCGCCGACCCGGCTCGAGGCCATCGAGCGCATGCGCGTGGCGCTCGATGAATATTACCTGCGCGGCATCTCGCACAACGTCTCGTTCCTGTCGGCGGTGATGGCCCATCCGCGCTTCAAGGAAGGCCGGCTGTCGACCAATTTCATCGCCCAGGAATATCCTGACGGCTTCCACGGTGCGCCGCTGACACCGGCCACCAGGGACGGCCTTATCGGTGTCGCGACGGTTGTCCATTCCCTGTCGGCGGCCCGCGAGGCCACCGTGTCGGGCCAGTTGCCACACTGGACGCCCGCCGAGGCGACGGATTGGGTGGTCGGCGTCGACGACGAATCCCATGACGCCCGCATCGCTGCGGCCACCGCCGGTTGGGACGTGTTCCTCGACGGCCGGTTCGTCAACCTGCAGTCGAACTGGAAGCCGGGGCAGCCGGTGTTCAAGGGATTGCTGAACGGCATGCCATTCGCCGTCGAGGTGGATCGGCTGGCCGACGGCTACCTGCTCACCCGTGACGGCTCGTTCGTGAAGGTTACCGTGCGCTCGCCGCTGGTGGCCCGATATGCCGCTATGATGCCGGTGAAGGTGCCGCCGGACACCTCCAAGTTGCTGCTCTGCCCGATGCCCGGCCTGATCGTGTCGATCGCCGTCGAAGAGGGCGAGGAAGTGTTTCCCGGCCAGACGCTGGCGGCGGTCGAGGCCATGAAGATGGAGAACATCCTGCGCGCCGAGAAGCAGTCCAGGGTCACCAAGATCCATGCCAAGCCCGGCGACAGCATGGCCGTCGACCAGGTCATCATGGAATTCGAATAGGCCCATGAGCCGCACTGTCATATCCCGCATCCGCGGCAGCGTGCAGGGCGTTGGCTTTCGCGCCTGGGTATTGCGCGAGGCGACGCGGCGCGGGCTCAGGGGATGGGTCCGCAATCGCCAGGACGGCAGCGTCGAGGCGATGTTCTCCGGTCCCAACGAGGACGTCATCGAGATGATGATGTCGTGCTATCTGGGACCGCCGGGCTCGAAGGTGAGTGAGGCCGTGTCCGATCCCTCGCGGGCCGACCCCGGCACCGGATTTGAAATCCGCGAGACTGCCTAGCGGGGCGCCGGCGCGCCGATCGCCTTGAGCGTACGCAGGACTTGTGCCACCGTTCGCGCCATTCATTCAGCATGTGCAGGAATTCGAGGCCAAGGGTGTTTATCGAATGACACTTGCCGGCAGGAAGCCGCGCCGGTCGCAGGCCGAGAGATCCGCCGCGTCCTCCAATGCGATCCTGAACGCGGCGGTCGAGTTATTCCTCGAAGTGGGCACGCGGGCGTCGATGATGGAAATCGGCCGCCGTTCGGGCTTCAGTCACGGTCTGGTCATGGCCCGGTTCGGCTCCAAGGATGGCCTGATCGCCGCCGTCACCCACGAGATTCACCGCCGGTTCCGCGACGAGGTTTTCGAGACATTGGGGGACGCGCGCGGTCTGGCGGCATTGTACCGCTTCATCGATGCCTATTGCGGGTCGCTGATGCGGAATTCGGTCAGCTCCAGCACCTTCTTTGTCCTGCTTGGCGAGGCGCTGGGGCCCAACAATGTGGTCCGTAGTGCTTTCTCCGAACTCGACGCGCTGTTCCGCGACATTCTCGGGACGATGATCGAGCAGGCCAAGGCCGACGGTGATGTCAACACCCGGCTGCCTACGGCCGCCGTAACCGTGTTGCTTGTGGGCATGCTGAGGGGGATCGGCGTTCAGGCGCGGGTCAATCCGGGGGCGGTCGATATCGAGGCTGCGCACGACGCGGCCCATCTGCTGCTCGAAGGGGCCTTCCGGCCCTGACCGCTGGTCGGTGAGGCCCCGGCGCACGGGGCAATCGTCAAAAGCAGACGGTCTTGACTTTTATATATGGACATATACAAAGTTGGTGCTGGAGACACAGGGGTTTCCGGCCACAAATGAATTTCTGAAAGCAGGGATGGCTCAGTCCATCCCGGATAACAGCGTCTATTAACCCCCGGGGGGAATCATGAATCGTTTCGCAAGCGCTCTTGCGCAAGCGCTCTGCCGCCCGCTCGTGCTCGGCGCACTGAGCATCGGCATTGCTGCACCAGCTCTCGCACAGGATCCGCCGGCCCGCACCGGCGGCATCGAATCCGTCACCACCACGGCGCGCAAGCAGGAAGAAACCCTGATGGACGTGCCGGTCGCGGTCAGCGCGCTGACCGAAAATGATCTGGATCGCTACAATGCGACCAGGCTCACCGAAATCGGCGACATGGTGCCGCAGCTGCAGATCACACCCGGTACGTCGGGCAATGGCGGTGCAGTCATCCTGCGCGGCATCGCGTCCTCGTCCACCAACGCGGGTATCGAGACTGCGGTGAGTTTCAATGTCGACGGCGTCCAGATCTCGCGCGGCTATATTTCGCGTGCCGCGTTCTTCGACCTGGGACAGGTCGAGGTGCTGAAAGGCCCGCAGGCCCTGTTCTTCGGCAAGAACAGCCCGGCCGGCGTGGTGTCGCTGCGCTCCAAGGGGCCCGGCTCGGAATGGGAAGGCTACGTCCAGGCCGGCTACGAGTTCGAGGCCCAGGAATTCATGGTCGAGGGCGCCTATGGCGGCCCGGTCAACGACAAGTTCGGTATCCGCGTGGCGGTCCGCTACTCGCAGATGGAAGGGTACCTCCGCAACGTCTCGGGCCCGCTCGCCAACCCGTTCGAGCCTGCCTATCCGTTGCCCGGCCCCAACCAGCGGAACAAGGTCACGCCGTCGGACCAGAACCTGGTCGGCCGCATCACCATGCAATTCGATCCCTCCGACCGGTTTACCGCGACCCTGCGCATCCTGGGTTCGCAATACACCGATGACGAGCAGACCGGCATCACCCAGGTTGTCGCCTGTGGCGCTGACGGCGCCACCACCCGCGGCTTCCGTGATCCCTACGAGGATTGCGTGCCCGACCATTTCCGCGTGTCGAGCCAGATGCCCGAGTTCATCGCCTCGACCTACCCGCTGCAGAAGAAGAGCAACAAGGGCCAGTACTTCACCAAGATCAAGAGCACCTTGATCTCGCTCGACATGAGCTACGATTTTGGCAGCGTGAACATCAATTCGATCACCGGCTTCTACTATCTCGACACCAAGGGATGGGGCAATTACGGCTATGACACGTCGACCCATTTTCCGGGACTGAATGGCGAAAGCCAGTCTCAGTTCAGTGAGGAGCTGCGTGTCACCAGTACCTTTGACAGTCCGGTCAATTTCGTCATCGGCGGTTATTACGAGAACACGACCCGGCATCCCTACAATGCGGGACGCGGCGGCCTCAACACGGCCCTGACCCTGGACCCCACGGTGCCCTTCTTCATCGGGTACTGGCACCGCGACACCAACAAGCGCGAGACCCTGTCCGGCTTCGGTCAGGTGCTCTGGGACATTGTCGAGGACCTGCAGTTCACCGCTGGCGTGCGCTATACCAACGAGCACATGTATGCGTTCCGCGAGAATCTCTACATCAATCCCGGTTCGCTGTTCCAGTTGCTGATGCTGCCGCCGGGCCAGAATATCCAGGGCACCACGGACACGTCGAACTGGTCGCCCGAGGCCACGCTGACCTGGCACCCCGCGCCCGACCATACGATCTACGCGGCCTACAAGACCGGCTTCAAGTCGGGCGGCATCTCGCATGCCGGCCTGATCTTCAAGTCCGAGACGTTTCAGGGTCTGTCGTTCGGCCCGGAAACCGCCAAGGGCGGCGAAATCGGCTACAAGGGCGTGCTGCTGGACGGCACCATCCGCGTCGACTTGAACGCTTATTACTACCTGTTCAAGGGCCTGCAGCGCTCGTCGCTGGACATCGTGACCACCTCGTTCGTCATCCGCAACGCGGCGTCCGCCGTGACCAAGGGCGTCGAGGCGGAAATCATGTGGGTGCCGGACGATCACTGGACCGTCCGCACCGCGCTGACCTACAACGTCGCCAAGTTCAGGGACTTCTCCACCGCGCCGTGCTTCAACGGCCAGTTGCCGTCGGAAGGCTGCCTGCCGTCCAAGCCGGGCGGTCCGAACGTCTTTGATCTGAGTGGCGAGACCCTGGCCAATGCGCCCCGGTTCTCTGGCTTCTTCGGCGTTTCCTACGACACGCCGATCACCGATGGCGTCAATATCGGCCTGTCGGGCGACGTGAAGTACATCAGCTGGTACTGGTCGCAGGACAGCCAGGCGCCGGGCAGCCGTCAATCCGGCTATGCCAAGATCAGCGCGTCGATCCGGTTCCACGATCCCGACGACAGCTGGGAGTTCGCGTTCATCGGCCGCAACCTGACCAACGAGATCAAGGTGCTGACGTCGGGCGACAAACCCGGCGGCAACCGCGGTGATCTCGCCGGCGTCGTCGAGCGTGGCCGCGAGTTGATGGTGCAGGGCACCTTCCGCTTCTAGGTTTCGCAATATTCAGGGCGGGCGGGTCATCGCAAGGTGGCCCGCCCGTCGCTTTTTCGGGGTGCCGGCCCCATTGCAGGCTTAGTTTGGCGGATCGTTCAGAAGTCTGGTGGCCTTGGCCCGCAGTTCAGGAACGTCGTCGATCACGATGCCCCAGACAATCGCGTCGGCTGTATCCTCATAGCTGTGCACCAGCCGGTTGCGAAAGGCGATGATGGCTGAGCGCGTGGGGAAGTGTTCCGCATAGTCGGGGTATTGCCGCAGTAACTGGACGATAGCCTCTCCGACAATCATGAGCTGACGTTCGACAGCAGACTTCATGTACGCGTCGGCTGTGTATGTTTCCAATGTGCCGCCGGCAGTGAACTGCCGCGTCTTGTCGCAAGCATCCACGATGTCCCAAAGGTAGGCGCCCGCGCTACGCCGCTTCTTCATAAATCAGTTCGTTTGAAGACAGGATCGCGTCACGGCGATAGGGATTCCGGATGGCATCCTCGACGACGAGGTCGATCTTGCGGGAAAATAAATCCTCGAGGTCGCGCTGAAGACCGAAAAAGTGATCCTTGTAGTCCACTGGAGGCAGCGGCTCGAACACAACCACAAAATCCAGATCGCTGGTAGCCGGATCGAAATCGTCATGGGCCGCCGAGCCAAACAGCGCCAGCTTGCGGACCTTGTGCTTGATGCACAAAGCGCGAATGTCACTCAGCCTGTCTGTAACCAGCGGTATCATGAAGTCATTTATAGCTCATCCATGCCGCTTTGAGAACGCAGGCGTCGCGTGAACGTCTTGCCGCCGATGGAACAGTGACGAGACCGTCGGTAAATGTCCCGCGCCACGGTTAGCATCGAAGCGGCCAGGAGCAGTGTGCTTTTTGGGAATCTTGTCCAGATCCTGCCCGCTCCTGTGTAATTCCATCCCGATGTTCAGAATGCTCGTTTACGGCCACCTTTGGCGGCAGGTGAATTTGGAGGCTGTGTGAAGGCGGGATTGGACGCGAGACGTTTTCAGGGTAGAGGCACAACCGGAAAGCACCGGGCTAAACACATGGGCGGTGGCGCAGACCGGCGAACTGATGGACCCTATGACGAGTAAGCGTCGCTGAACACGCCGTCGAAGCTTTGCTTCAGCGCCACGTCCAGGTCGGCCAGGGTGACCGGCAGGCCCAGATCCACCAGCGACGTCACGCCGTGCTCGGAAATGCCGCAGGGCACGATACCCGAGAAATGCTCCAGCACCGGGTCGACGTTGATGGCGATGCCGTGGAACGTGATCCAGTGGCGCACCCGCACGCCGATGGCGGCGATCTTGTCCTCGCGGCCATGTCCTCTGTCCACCCAGATGCCGACGCGTCCAGCGCGCCGCTCGCCCTTCACGTTGAAGGCGGCGAGGGTGTCGATGATCCACTGTTCCAGGCTGGCGATGTAGCGCCGCAGGTCGCGGCCGCGCCGGTTCAGGTCCAGCATCACATAAGCAACGCGCTGGCCGGGGCCGTGATAGGTGTACTGGCCGCCGCGTCCGGTGTCGAAAACCGGAAACCGGTCGGGCGTCAGCAGATCTTCGCGATGGGCGCTGGTGCCGGCGGTGTAGAGCGGCGGGTGCTCGAGCAGCCAGACCGTCTCGGGCGCGGCGCCGGCCGCGATATCCGCGACGCGCTGCTCCATGAAGGAGAGCGCGTCGGGATAGGCGACGGGTGCGTCGGCGATGATCCAGTCCGGCATACCCGTCAAGCTAGAACATTGTCCCGGCTGATCAACCGGCCTGGATACGGGTGCCGCGGGCGACCAGTTCGTGGCGGGCGATCTTCCATTCGCCGTTCACGCGCTTCATGTCGCTCTCATAGGTTGCCCAGAGCGTCAGCGTGGTGTCGGGCTTGTCCTTCAGATAATGCAGTGCCTGCACGTCGGTGCGGCAATGGGCCTTGTCGCCGTCCACGGTGGCGAGCTGCGGGCCAAGCATGTGCTGGGTCGGTCCGTACTGGGCCAGCGCTTCCTTGACATATGCGGTCCACGCATCGCCGCCATGATAAACGTTCTCGCCGAAGCCCACGACTTCCACATCGTCGGTGAACACCGACCGATAAAGGTCGAGGTCGCGATTGTCGACGCCCTTGGTGTATTTCAGCATCACGTCCGTTAACGCGATACGATCGGCCACATATTGTACGGAATCCGACATGCTGGCTCCCCTTTCTGCCGCTGGATGTCTCTCAAGAAGGATCGCCAGAATAGGCACGCGATGGTGAGAGTTCCACAACAACGTCGGTTCTGGCGGGGGAATTGAATTAACATAATTTCGGTGTAATATTTTGAGTTTTACATGATCCCTTGAGATTTTTTCCGATACCCCTAATATACAGTGTCAATTGGTAGTCGGCGCGATTGCCGGGAGCGGAGCGGCCCATGATCCCGATCATGATAGACCCGGAAAGGGTGGCCATCGTGGTGGCGGGAAACGGACCCGCCGCCGAGCGACGGGTGCGTCAGGCCCGCGAGGGCGGCGCCAGGGCCGTGGCGGTGTTCGCGCCTGGCGAGACCGATCGGTTCGCGGCGCTGACCGACGGCGTGGTCCATGACCGGTTGCCCGAAGTGGCCGATCTGGCCGGCGTGGATCTGCTCTACGTCGCCGGGCTCGACAACGACGCGTCGTTCAGCCTGGCGCTGATGGCACGCGAGCATAACGTGCTGGTGAATGTGGAAGATGTTCGCGAATTGTGCGACTTCCACGTGCCCGGTTCGGTCCGGCGCGGCGACCTGCTGATCGCCGTCGGCACCGGCGGGGCAAGTCCGGGTTTGGCGCGCAGGTTGCGCCGCCACCTGGAAGAGGAATTTGGGCCTGAATGGGCCGAACGGCTCCTGACGCTGTCGGCGCAGCGCCGGAAGTGGATCGAGGAAGGCGCCGATATGGCGACGGTTGCCGAGCGCACCGACGCCATGATCGAGAAGAGCGAGTGGTTGAAATGACTTTGGCGTTGCAAGCAAAGCAGCAGGACCGGCCGCGCGACGAAGCGTGGCTGAACGAACACTATGGCCATCTGGACGGCAGGGATCTGCTCGAGGTCATGATCAAGGAAGTCTTCCCCGGCCGCATCGCGCTGGTGTCGTCCTTCGGCTCGGAATCCGCCGTGCTGATCGACATGGTCGCCCAGATCGACCCGTCGACGCCGATTCTGTTTCTCAACACCGGCAAGCTGTTCGGCGAGACCCTGCGCTACCGCGACACGCTGGAGAGCCGCTTCGGCCTGACCGACATCCGCACCCTGAAGCCCGACGCCGATGAGGTTCGGGAAGAGGACAGGAACGGCCTGCTGTGGACCCGCAATCTCGATGCCTGCTGCGACCTGCGCAAGACCCGGCCGCTGGACGCGGCGCTGGAAGGATTCGATGCCTGGATCACCGGCCGCAAGCGGTTCCAGACCGGCACCCGCGCGGCCTTGCCGCTGATCGAGGAAAGCGAGGGCCGCATCAAGGTCAACCCGCTGGCCAATTTCAGCCTGGAAGATCTGCAGCGCATCGCCAATGAAAAACAGCTGCCGCGTCATCCGCTGGTTGCCGACGGCTATCTGTCGATCGGCTGTATGCCCTGCACCAAGCGGGTCGAGGCCGGCGAGGACTACCGTTCCGGCCGCTGGGCGGGCACGGACAAGACCGAGTGCGGCATTCACGTCGCGGAGAATATCTGAGGTTATCCGGGCCTGCGGCGGGCAATCGTTCCACCGCTCGAACCTAATACCCTGAATGCGCCGTTCTTTCCTTGCGGCCTCCATTCGATTTTGCTACTTGAGCGCCCACTGCGGTCGTGGCGGAATTGGTAGACGCGCAGCGTTGAGGTCGCTGTGGGCGCAAGCTCGTGGAAGTTCGAGTCTTCTCGACCGCACCAGTTCAGGGACCTGCAGGTAGCTGAGTTACCTGCAGGTCTTTTTTCTTCAGTGCACCGGTGTTCAGCAGGGGCTGCCCATGCAGAGCGAAGAGACGGATACGGAAGACCGCCCCGTCACCGAGGCACCTGAAAACTCGCCCTATCGCGTTTCCCCCGAGGAAGTCGCGCAGGTCGCCGAGGCTCTCAAGAACGACGACACCGTCTTCATCCACGCGTTGCTCGACGATTATCACGCGGCCGACCAGGCCGACCTGATCGAGCAGCTGTCGTCGAAGAATCGCGTCCGGCTGGTCGAGATGGCCCGCGACCGGATCGCACCCGAGGCGCTGACCGAACTGGAAGAAACGGTTCGCGACGAGATTATCGACCTGCTCGAGCCGCGCGAGATCGCCGCGGCCATGAGCGAGCTTGAGGCCGATGACGCGGCCTATCTGATCCAGGACCTTGACGACGCCGACCGCCGCGAGGTGCTCGATGCCATGCCGGTCGAGGACCGCGCCGACGTCGAGGCCGCGCTGGCCTATCCGGAGGAATCCGCCGGCCGCCTGATGCAGCGCGATTTCATCGCGGTGCCCGCCTACTGGACCGTCGGCCAGACCATCGACTACATGCGCGAGCATGACGACCTGCCCGACGATTTCTACGAGATCTTCGTCGTCGACCCGAAGATGAAACCGTTCGGCACCGTCGCGCTCAACCGCATGCTGCGCGCCAAGCGGGCGGTGAAGGTCGAGGAGATCATGGAGCCGGACCCGATCCTGATCAATGCGATGACCGACCAGGAAGAAGTGGCGTTCCTGTTCCAGCAATACAATCTGGTGTCGGCGCTGGTGGTGAACGACGACAACCGGCTGCTCGGCGTGATCATGGTCGACGACATCGTCGACGTCATCCACGACGAGGCGCAGGAGGACATTCTGCTGCTGTCCGGCGTATCCGACGCCTCGGTGCACGAATCGGTGCTGTGGACCGTGCGCACCCGTCTGCCCTGGCTGCTGGTCAACCTGCTGACCGCGATCCTCGCCGCCTCGGTGATCAAGCAGTTCGACGCCACCATCGAGCAGATGGTTGCACTGGCCGTCCTCATGCCCATCGTGGCCAGCATGGGCGGCAATGCCGGCACCCAGGCGCTGGCCGTGGCGGTGCGAGCGCTGGGCATGAAGGAGCTTACTTCCAGCAACGCCATGCGCACCGTGATCCGCGAGGCGTCGGTGGGCCTGCTGAACGGCCTTACCATGGCGCTGCTGATCGGCCTGCTTGTCGGCTTCTATTTCGGCAACTGGATGCTGGGCGGCGTTATCGCCAGCGCCATGATCATCAATCTGGTGGTTGCGGCGTTTGCCGGCGTGCTGATCCCGCTGGGGCTGGCCCGCGCCGGAGTCGATCCGGCGGTGGCCTCCAGCGTGTTCGTGACCACGGTCACCGACGTGGTCGGCTTCTTCGCGTTCCTCGGTCTCGCCGCGCTGATCCTGATGTAAATCCGTCGCGGGGCACACCCTGTGTCCCATTGCGGGTTGACTCCCGGCCCCCGGCCAAAACAAAACACATCCACCGCGCCGCCGTCACGGCGCATCGCAACGAAGGAATTTCCATGTCTGACACTTCGATCGTCATCACCGGCATCGGCCGCACGCCCATGGCCACGTTCCAGGGCGAGTTGTCCTCCCTGACCGCCACGCAACTGGGCGCCATCGCCGTCGGCAAGGCCGTCGCCGAGACCGGCATTCCGGTCGCCGATTACGACGAATGCGTCATGGGCTGCGTGCTGCCCGCCGGCCTCGGCCAGGCGCCGGCCCGCCAGGCCAGCCTGGGCGCGGGCATCCCCGACACGGTGGGCGCCACCACCGTCAACAAGATGTGCGGCTCGGGCATGAAGGCGATCATGCAGGGCCACGACATGATCGTCGCCGGATCGGCCGACATCGTGATCGCCGGCGGCCTCGAGAGCATGTCGAACGCCCCCTATCTGCTGCCCAAGGTGCGTCAGGGCCTGCGCATGGGCCATGGCGAGGTCAGGGACCACATGTTCACCGACGGCCTCGAGGACTTCCGCCACGGCCGTCTGATGGGCACCTATGCCGAGGCGACTGCCCAGCGCTACCAGTTCACCCGCGAGGAGCAGGACGCCTTCGCCGTGGCCTCGCTGACCCGGGCCCAGACCGCCAATGTGGATGGCACCTTCCGCCGCGAGATGGCGTCGGTGACGGTGAAGACCCGCAAGGGCGAGTCGGTGGTGGATTCGGACGAGCAGCCCCGCACCGCCGATCATTCCAAGATCCCCAACCTGAAGCCGGCCTTCGCCAAGGACGGCACGGTGACGCCGGCCAATTCCAGTTCCATCTCCGACGGCGCCGCCGCCGTGACCCTCATGAGCCGCGCCAATGCCGACAAGCGCGGCGTCAAGGCGCTGGCCCGCATCGTCGGTCAGGCGACCTTCGCCCACGAGCCGGAATGGTTCACCACGGCGCCTGTCGGCGCGGTGAAGAAGGTGCTCGACCGGGTCGGCTGGAAAGTCTCCGACGTGGATCTGTTCGAAGTCAACGAAGCGTTCGCCGTCGTCCCCATGGCGGTGATGCGCGACCTGGGTATCGGCCACGACATCATGAACATTCATGGCGGGGGCTGCGCGCTGGGGCATCCGGTCGGGGCGTCGGGCGCCCGCATCATCGTCGGTCTGGTCAATGCGCTGGAGAAGCACGGCCTGAAGCGCGGTGTCGCGGCGATCTGCCTGGGCGGCGGCGAGGCCACGGCGCTGGCCATCGAGCTGGCGTAATGGCCAGCATTCACCTGCTGCGGCCGGCGGTCGGGGTCACGGACCTCGACCATCTGCGGCAGGTGACGCGGGAGCGCGGGGACGAGCGCTGCATCCATACGCGCAACATCCCCAAGCGCGCCGACGAGCTGCTCGAGGGCGGCTCGGTCTACTGGATCATCGCCCGCAAGATCCAGGCGCGTCAGCTGCTGACGTCCATCGAGCGCCTCGAGGACGACAACGGCCGCGCCTATTGCCGGATCTACCTGGACGGCACGGTGGTGCCGGTCCAGCCGTGGCCCCGGCGACCGCACCAGGGCTGGCGTTACCTCAAGCCCGAGGACGCGCCGCCCGATCTGAGCGAGGGCGACACCGGCGACATGCCGCCGGAAATGATTGCCGAATTGCGGGAACTGGGGCTGCTCTAAGCTCTAGAATGGTTCGTCATCTCCGCATGGGCGGGGATGACGCTACCTGGGGGATCGCGGCGCTATTCCACGGCCCAATTGTCGATCAGCCGCGTCGTCCCCAGCCGGGCCGCGCCGAAAACCCGGGCGGGCTTGCCGGGTGCGGTGACAAGCTCAAGGCTCGCCGGATCGCGGACCTCGATGTAGTCGACGCTGTCGAAACCTGCCTTCAGCACCTGCTCGCGGGCCGTGGCCGAGGCCGCGGACGGGTCGCCGCCCGCCTTCACAATATCGCGCACCGACTTGAGCGCCAGGGAAAGGGCCACGGCGATCCTGCGCTGTTCCGGGCTCAGATACCGGTTGCGCGACGACAGGGCGAGGCCGTCGGGCTCGCGCTCGATGGGAGCGCCCAGGATACGCACCGGAATGTTCAGGTCGGCGGTGAAACGGCGGATGATCTGCAGTTGCTGGTAGTCCTTCTCGCCGAAGATCGCCACGTCGGGCAGCGCGGAGGTCAGCAGCTTGACCACGATCAGCGCCATGCCGTCGAAATGGCCGGGACGGTGCGCGCCGCACAGCACGTCGCCCAGCCGGTCGATATGCACCCTGGTGGCGAAGCCCTCGGGATACATCTCGCGCGCCGTCGGCACGAAGGCCGCGTCGATGCCGGCGGTTGCCAGCTTGGCCACATCCTCGGTCTCGGTGCGCGGATAACGCTCGTAATCCTCGCCGGGACCGAACTGGGCCGGATTGACGAAGATGCTGGCGATCACCCGGTCGGCCAAGCCTTTCGCCAGCCGCATCAGCGACAGGTGACCGTCATGAAGTGCGCCCATTGTCGGGACGAGGGCGACGGTTTCACCGGCTTTTCGCCACGCGGCCACTTGTCCCCGCAGGTCGGCGACGCCACGTAAGATGACTGGTTCCTCTGGCATGGCGGCACGATACTCAAGCATGGCGGGCAAGACACCAAAAATTGTGGGCGGACCGGGCGAGGTCGACGCCTTCCTGCGCAAGCTGTCGCTGACGCCGGCGCCCGCCTCCGGCAAGCGGGGGCGTTTGATCTTCGCCCTCGATGCGACCATGAGCCGACAGCCCACCTGGGACCGGGCCTGCCACATCCAGGCTGACATGTTCCGCGAGGCCGATGCGGTCGGCGGGCTCGATATCAAGCTGGTGTTCTTCAGGGGATACCGCGAATGCAAGGCCAGCCCCTGGTATGGCCAGTCGGCGCCCCTGACCCGCGCCATGACGTCGATCCAGTGCCAGGGCGGCTATACGCAGATTGCCCGGGTGCTGAAGCGGGCGTCAAAGGAAGCGCGCGAAGCCAAGGTGAACGCGCTGGTCTATGTGGGCGACAGTTGCGAGGAAGAAATCGACGCGGTCTGCGCGGCCGCAGGTGAACTGGCGCTGTCCGGCGTGCCCGCATTCATGTTCCAGGAAGGCGGCGATCCCTATGCCCAGTCGGTGTTCCGCGAGGTCGCGCGGTTGACCGGCGGCGCGTGGTGCCCGTTTGATGGCGACAGCGCCGGGCAGCTCCGCGAGTTGCTCAGCGCCGTGGCCATCTTCGCCGCCGGCGGGCGCAAGGCGCTTTCGGATTATGGCAATCGCCAGGGCGGCGAGGTGCTCCGGCTGGCGAAACTGGTGGCCGGCGGGTGAACGGCATCTGGCGGCGTGACGCTCGCTATGGCCTGCGCCGCCAAGCTGGGCCATGATGGCTGCCGAACCGACGATATAGGGAAACCTGGTGCCTTTGATTTTCTTTGGGGCGATTGTTCTCGTCCTGCTTGTGCTGCTGGTGAATTGGGCCGCCCGTGCCGACCGTGCCACGGTCCGCCGCGTGGCGCGGTATTTCGGGGCGTTCCTGGTTGGCGTCGCGGCGCTGTTCCTGATCGCTCGCGGCCTGACAGGCGTCGCCCTTGCATTGCTGGCGCTGGCCGGCACGCTGGCGTCGCGCAAGCGCCTCGCATTTCTGGGCGGCGGCAAGAAGGCGCCGCAGCAGCAATCCCAGGTTGAAACCAGCTTTCTGCGCGTCACCCTCGACCACGACACCGGCGACCTTGCGGGCGTCATCCTGGCCGGACGCTTCGCCGGCCAGCGGCTTGACGAGCTGGGCCGGGAAGATTTCAGCACGCTCTATGACGAGCTTCTGCGCGACGATCCGGAAGGCGCGCGGCTGCTCGATGCCTATCTGGCGCGCGCCTATCCGGGCGAATGGCGGCAGGAGCCGGGGCCCGGCCCCGCCGGCGACGGCCCGATGACGCGCGACGAGGCGTTCGAGATTCTGGGCATTGCGCCGGACGCCACGGCCACGGAAATCCGGGACGCGCACCACCGGCTGATGAAGAAGTTCCATCCGGACCAAGGCGGTTCGACCTACTTCGCCACCCGCCTCAATGAAGCCAGGGACCTGCTGCTGAAAACCTGATCCGATCCGGGGCAGGGCCAGGCCCGGTTTGCACTGCAACACACTTTCGCCAAGGTTCGCACATATACAGCCGCGGCGCTCCGGCATAGACTTACAGCACTGAAATCCCTTCCAATAAACGCCGAGATCATGAACAGACCCGTACGAAAAGCCGTATTCCCCGTTGGCGGCCTGGGGACGCGATTCCTGCCCGCCACCAAGGCCATGCCCAAGGAAATGCTGCCGGTGGTGGACAAGCCCCTGATCCAGTACGCGGTCGAGGAGGCGCAGGCCGCCGGCATCGAGGAATTCATCTTCGTTACCGGCCGCGGCAAGTCGGCCATCGAGAACCATTTCGACCGCTCGGTCGAGCTTGAGGCGCTGCTTGCCGAGAAGGCGAAGGGCGATGTGCTCAAGGAACTGCTCGGTTCCGTCCCGGAGCCGGGTCAGGTGTCCTATACGCGGCAGATGGACCCGCTGGGTCTGGGCCATGCGGTGTGGTGTGCGCGATACCTCGTGGGTGACGAGCCCTTTGCCGTGCTGCTCGCCGACGACCTGATCAAGGCCGATACGTCATGCCTGAAGCAGATGGTTGACGCCCAGGCTGAAACCGGCGGCAACATGATCGCGCTGATGGATGTGCCGCACGACCATACGTCGCGCTATGGCATCATTGCGCCGGGAACGGTCAACGGGCGACTCACCGAAGTGACCGGGCTGGTCGAGAAGCCCAAGCCCGCCGAGGCGCCGTCCACCCAGGCCGTCGTCGGCCGCTACATCCTGCAGCCCGAGGTCTTCAAGCATCTTGCCGGCCAGCAGAAAGGCGCCGGCGGCGAAATCCAGTTGACCGACGCGCTGGCCCGGATGATCGGCGGCGCGCCGTTCCATGGCTACAGGTTCGAGGGCACCCGCTTCGACTGCGGCGACAAGGTCGGCTTCTTCGAGGCCAACCTGGCGTTCGCGCTCGAGCGGGAGGACCTGCGCGATGGCGTTATTGCGTTTATCAAGAAGTTGGGCCTCTAGCACCAGGACAGGTGAATGCGCATTACAATGATCGGAAGCGGGTATGTGGGCCTCGTTTCCGGAGCATGCTTTTCTGAATTTGGCCACGATGTGGTCTGCGTCGACAAGGATCCCGCGAAGATCGGGGCGCTGGAAAGCGGCAAGATGCCGATCTACGAGCCGGGTCTCGATGACCTCGTTGCCCGCAACGTGGCGGCCGGCCGGCTGACCTTTACCACGGACCTTGCCTCGGCCGTTCCTGGATCCGACGCGGTCTTCATCGCGGTCGGCACGCCGTCGCGGCGCGGCGACGGTCACGCGGACCTGACCTATGTGTTCGCCGCCGCCCGCGAGGTGGCCGACGCGCTCGAGGATCACGTCATCATCGTCACCAAGTCCACCGTGCCGGTGGGGACGGGGGCGCGGGTCCGCCAGGTGGTGGGCGACCGGCTGCGGGAAATCGGCTCGACGGTCACATTCGATGTGGCCTCGAATCCCGAATTTCTGCGCGAAGGTTCGGCCATCGACGATTTCATGCGCCCCAACCGGGTGGTCTGTGGAATCGAGAATGACGCCGCCCGTGGGGTGATGCAGCGGCTCTACCGGCCGCTGTCGCTGCGCGAGACGCCCATGTTGTTCACGTCGATCGAGACCGCCGAGTTGATCAAGTACGCCGCCAACGCCTTTCTCGCCACCAAGATCACCTTCATCAACGAGATGGCCGATCTGTGCGAGCGGGTCGGCGCGGACGTGCAGGACCTGGCCCACGGCATCGGCCTCGATCATCGGATCGGCGGCAAGTTCCTGCATCCCGGTCCCGGCTATGGCGGCAGCTGCTTTCCCAAGGACACCCGGGCGCTGCTGGCGACAGCCGAGGAAGCCGATGTGGCGCTGGGTATTGTCCATGCGGCGGTCAGCGCCAATGACCGGCGCAAGCACGTCATGGCCGATCGCATCGTCGCCGCCTGCGGCGGAACCGTCACGGGCAAGACAATCGCGGTGCTGGGCCTGACGTTCAAGCCGAACACCGACGACATGCGCGACAGCCCCAGCCTCGATATCGTGCCCGCCCTGCAGCGGGCCGGCGCGACGATCCGGGCCTACGATCCCGAGGGAATGACGGAAGCGGGCAAGCTGCTGGAGGACGTTGTCTTCTGCGCCGATGCCTACGACGCCATGGACGGCGCGGACGGCGTGGTGATCATCACCGAATGGAACCAGTTCCGCGCGCTCGACCTTGAACGCGCGCGCGGTCTGCTGAAACAGGCGGTGCTGGTCGACCTGCGCAACATCTATCAGCCCGAGGAACTGGACGGGACAGGTTTCGTCTATCACTCCATCGGCCGGGGAGCCGCGAGATGACCGCCCATATGTTCCATCCCACCGTGCTGCGCGAATACGACATTCGCGGCATTGTCGGCAAGACGCTGTCCGAGGCCGATGCCTATGCCGTCGGCCGTGGCTTCGGCACGCTGGTTCGCCGCAATGGCGGCAGATCCGTGTGCACAGGCTATGACGGCCGGGTCAGCTCGCCGGCGCTCGAGGCGGCTCTGGTCGAGGGCCTCAAGGCATGCGGCCTGCGGGTGCTGCGCATCGGCCTTGGCCCCACGCCCATGCTGTATTTCTCGGTCTATCACAACGACGCCGATGGCGGCGTCATGCTGACCGGCTCCCACAATCCGCCCGACTACAACGGCTTCAAGATGATGATCGGCAAGAAGCCGTTTTTCGGCGAGCAGATCCTGCATCTGGGCCGGATCGCCGCCGCCGCCGACTATGAATCCGGCAGCGGTTCGGCGGAGGACGCGCCGGTGTTCGACGCCTATATCGATCGGCTGCTGCGCGACTGGACCGGCGGCACGCTCAATGCCGCCTGGGACACCGGCAATGGCGCCGCCGGCCCGGTGGTCGAGGCGCTCACCAAGCGTATCGGCGGCCGTCAGGTGGTGATCAACGCCGAGGTGGACGGCACCTTCCCGAACCATCACCCCGACCCGACCGATCCGGAAACCCTGCATCAATTGCGCGCCGCCACGCTGGACAACGGCCTCGACCTGGGACTCGGATTCGACGGCGACGGCGACCGTATCGGTGCGCTCGACGGCAAGGGCAACATCATCTGGGGCGACCAGTTGCTGGCGCTGCTGGCCCGCGATGTGCTGCGCGACGTGCCCGGCGCCACCATTGTCGCCGACGTGAAGTCCAGCCAGGTGCTGTTCGACGATGTGGCAAACCATGGCGGCAAGCCGCTGATGTGGCGCACCGGCCATTCGCTGATCAAGCAGAAGATGGCCGAGACCGGCGCGCCATTGGCCGGCGAGATGAGCGGCCACATCTTCTTCGCCCACAAATGGTATGGCTTCGACGACGCGATCTATGCCGCGGTGCGCCTGCTCGGCGCCATCGCCGCCTCGGGCAAGACCCTGGACGAGCTTCGCGCCAGCCTGCCCAGCATGATGAACACGCCCGAGCTGCGGTTTCCCTGCGCCGAGGACCGCAAGTTTGCCGTGCCCGGCGAAATCCGGGCCCGTCTTGCCGGCTCCGGCGACGACGTCAACGACATCGACGGCGTGCGGGTCACCAACAGTGACGGCTGGTGGCTGCTGCGCGCCTCCAATACCCAGGACGTACTGGTCGCGCGCTGCGAATCCGCGACCGGGGAGGGGCTCGCTCGTCTGAAGGAGCAACTGGTCGCGCAACTCCGGCAGAGCGGTATCATGCCGCCGGATTCTCTTTAGGTTTCACCGCGCTAACCTCAACCGGCGACCCTGGCAGGCGTGGCGGTCATCCGCCTCGCCACCAGATCTGCGTCCAGGGCGGTGTCCAAGATATTGTCGTGAAGCGGTTTTACGGCCGCACCGCAACATTGTGTGCTGCAGTGCACAAATTATTCCTTGACGCTCCCGGCCATGCTGCCCATACTCTGGTTACGTTGCGCTGCAATAAACCTCTCCCCAACTACCCTCCCGGCGGCGCTGCGAGTGACTTGGTTACTGAAGAGGAAGCAAAATGGCCACGACCCGCACCACCAGATCGAAGCCTGCGACCAAGACGGCAACCGCGGTTTCCCCTACCGCGAAGGCAGCCGCCAAGCCGGCCTCGAGGGCGGCCAAGCCCCGGGCGAAGACGGTGAAGCCGGCTCCCGCGGAGCCGGTTGCCCCGGTCGCGGCCACTCCGGCGGCAGCGACGGCGTCTCCCCCCACCGTCGAACCGGTCGCCGATCGTGTCGAAGCGACGGCAACTGAGGCGCCCCCGACCGCGGACGCCGCCGCCGAACTTTCACAATCCGCCGAGCTTGCGGCGTCGGCCGTCAAGGACACGGCGGTCAAGGCCGTCAAGGTCGGCAAGTCGGCCGCCGAGAAGGCCGTCAAGGCCGGCTCCGGCAAGATCACCAAGACCATCGGGCAAGCAGTCGCAACCAGCAAAGAGAAGTACGGAACAGCCATGCAGAACATCAGCGACATCTCCGCCATCGGGCGGGAAAACATGGACGCCGTCGTTAGCGCCGGCACTGTGTTCGCCAAGGGCATCGAAGCGGTCAACGCCGAGATCGCCGCCATCTCCAAGCGCAACGTTGAAGACAGCGTCGCCGCCGTGAAGGCGCTTGCCGCCGCCAAGAGCCCGAAGGAATATTTCGAGCTTCAGACCGACATGATGAAGACCTCGTGGGACCACATGGTCGCCGACACCACCAAGATCGGCGAGATGCTGGGCGAATATTCCAAGGACGCCATGGCGCCGATACAGAGCCGGCTGAGCGCGGCCATGGAAAAGCTTTCCAAACCCCTCGCCCTCTAGGGCGGCGGAGCAGTCAGATGGAAAAAAGGCCCGGTGCAGACGATGTACCGGGCCTTTTTCGTTGGAGCATCCCCCGGCGGCGCCCAAATAAAATCGCCTTTGAAACCGACCGTAATTCCCTATTTAATAGGCCCGTCGCCCGCTGCGCTCCGCAGCCCCGAACCCGGCGCGGCGACACCATGAGCGGATACGGTCTGAATGAGCAACGAGAACGAAGACGGAAACGGGGGCACCGGCACCGGCGTGGTCACCAAAACCAAGCCCAAGACCAAGAAGCCGTCCCTCTACAAGGTCCTGCTGCTGAACGATGATTACACGCCGATGGAATTCGTCGTGCACGTGCTGGAGCGTTTTTTCAATAAGAACCGCGAAGAAGCGACCCATATCATGTTGATGGTGCATCAGAAGGGTATCGGCGTCTGCGGCGTGTTCACGTTCGAAGTGGCTGAAACCAAGGTGACCCAGGTCATCGACTACGCGCGGCGGCACGAACATCCGCTGCAGTGCACTCTCGAAAAAGAGTAGAAAGAGGAACAGACCGTGCCAGCCATTTCGCAGAATCTCGAAAAGACGCTTCACGGTGCTCTGGCCCTGGCCAATGAGCATCACCACGAGTACGCGACCCTCGAGCACCTTCTGTTCAAACTGACCGAAGACCCGGACGCCATCGCCGTGATGCGCGCCTGCAGCGTCGATCTCGACAAGCTGCGCCAGACCATTCTCGACTATTTCGAGCGTGAGCTCGCCGGTATCCGTGTCTCCGAGAAGATGGACGCCAAGCCGACCGCCGGCTTCCAGCGGGCGATCCAGCGCGCCATCATTCATGTGCAGAGTTCGGGCCGCGAGGAAGTGACCGGCGCCAATGTGCTGGTCGCCATCTATTCCGAGCGAGAATCCCATGCCGCGTTCTTCCTGCAGGAGCAGGACATGACCCGGCTCGATGCGGTGAACTACATCTCGCATGGCATCGCCAAGGCGGCCACGCGCACCGAGACGCGCATCCCGCGCGGTGCCGAGGAAGAGCCTGAGCCCACGTCGGCCAAAGGCGGCGAGGCGCTGTCGACCTATTGCGTCGATCTCAACAAGAAGGCCCGCGATGGCAAGATCGACCCGCTGATCGGCCGCCACGCCGAGGTCGAGCGGGTCATCCAGATCCTGTGCCGCCGGCAGAAGAACAATCCGCTGCTGGTCGGCGACCCCGGCGTCGGCAAGACCGCCATCGCCGAGGGCCTGGCGCGCCAGATCATCCGGCAGGAAGTGCCGGAGATCCTGCGCGACGCCACCATCTTCGCGCTCGACATGGGCGCCCTGCTCGCCGGCACCCGCTATCGCGGTGACTTCGAGGAGCGGCTCAAGGCCGTGGTGAAGGAGGTCGAGGAACAC
Organism: Emcibacter sp. SYSU 3D8; assembly: GCF_039655875.1. NCBI lineage: Bacteria > Pseudomonadati > Pseudomonadota > Alphaproteobacteria > Emcibacterales > Emcibacteraceae > Emcibacter > Emcibacter sp. SYSU 3D8. Next base: position 628,117 of record NZ_JBBYXK010000003.1, read on the forward strand.
GACAACGCGATCCTGTTCATCGACGAAATCCATACCGTGATCGGCGCCGGCGCCACCAGCGGCGGCGCCATGGACGCCTCCAACCTGCTGAAGCCTGCGCTTCAGTCGGGCGGCCTGCGCTGCATCGGCTCGACCACCTACAAGGAATTCCGCTCGTATTTCGAGAAGGACCGGGCCCTGCTGCGCCGGTTCCAGAAGATCGACGTCAACGAGCCGTCGGTGGAAGACGCCATCAAGATCATGAAGGGCCTGAAGCCCTATTTCGAGGAACATCACAAGGTCCGCTACACCAACGACGCCATCAAGACGGCGGTGGAGCTGGCGGCCAAGTACATCAACGACCGCAAGCTGCCGGACAAGGCCATCGACGTCATCGACGAGGTCGGCGCGGCGCAGATGCTGGTGCCGGAAAGCCGCCGCCGCAAGACCATCGGCGTACGCGAGGTCGAGGAAATCGTCGCCAAGATCGCCCGCATTCCCGCGAAGTCCGTATCGCGCGACGACCGGGCGGCGCTGGCCAATCTGACCGGTGACCTGAAGCAGGTTGTCTATGGCCAGGATGCGGCCATCTCGGCGCTGTCGTCGGCCATCAAGCTGGCCCGTGCCGGCCTGCGCGAGCCCGAAAAGCCGATCGGCTCCTACCTGTTCTCGGGCCCGACCGGCGTCGGCAAGACCGAGGTGGCGCGACAGCTGGCGACCATCATGGGTATCGAACTGATCCGCTTCGACATGTCCGAATACATGGAACGCCATTCGGTCTCGCGGCTGATCGGCGCACCGCCGGGCTATGTGGGCTTCGACCAGGGCGGCCTGCTGACCGACGCGGTCGACCAGCACCCGCATTGCGTGCTGCTGCTCGACGAGATCGAGAAAGCCCATCCGGACGTGTTCAACGTGCTGCTCCAGATCATGGATCACGGCAAGCTGACAGACCATTCGGGCAAGTCGGTCGACTTCCGCAATGCCATCCTGATCATGACCACCAACGCCGGCGCGGCCGAGCTCAGCCAGTCCTCCATCGGCTTCGGCCGCGGCACCAAGGACGATGCCGATGATGAGGCGATCAAGAAGATGTTCACGCCCGAGTTCCGTAACCGCCTCGACGCGACCATCGCCTTCGGTCATCTGAGCCCGGAAGTCGTCAGCCGCGTGGTGGAGAAGTTCATCATGCAGCTCGAGGCCCAGCTTACCGACCGTCACGTGACCTTCGAGCTTACCTCGGCGGCCATCGAGTGGCTGGTGACCAAGGGCTACGACCGGCTGTACGGCGCGCGCCCCATGGGCCGCATCATCCAGGAATACATCAAGAAGCCGTTGGCCGACGAACTGCTGTTCGGCAAGCTGGCCAAGGGCGGTCACGTCAAGGTGAAGGTGAAGAACGACGCGCTCGATTTCGCCATCACCCCGCTGACCGCCACGCCGCGCCCGAACACGAAAAAGGAAAAGGACGAGCCCGTCCTGGCCGATTGAGCGTCAGGCGAGTGAAAACAGCAAAGGGCCGGTGGAAACACCGGCCCTTTTTGCTGTGCGTCAAATTTACTCCTCGGAATAGGACAGGGTGAAGCGCGTTGTCTCGCTCCCCACCTATTCGTCCCCTTGCGCGTCCCCGCCCACCTTCTTGAACGGGCCGTGGGCCGCCAGCACTTCCTGGTCGGATTCCACATAGGCGCCTTCCTCCTTGAGGAACCGGGCGACGGCCGCGCGGAAACCCGGGTCGGCGATCCAGTGGGCGGAATAGGTGAATTGGGGCAGATAGCCGCGCGCCAGCTTGTGCTGGCCCTGCGCGCCGGCCTCCACGCGGTTCAGCCCGTGGCTGATGGCAAAGTCGATGGCCTGGTAATAGCAGGCCTCGAAATGCAGGCAGGGATGGTCCTCGATGCAGCCCCAGTTGCGGCCGTACAGCGCGTCGCTTCCCAGCAGGTTGATGGCGCCTGCGACGTAGCGCCCGGCGCGCTTGCACAGCACCAGCACGACCTTCTCGGGCATGCGCTCGCCGAGCAGCGAGAAGAACGTCCGGTTCAGATAGGGCTGGCCCCATTTGCGCGAGGAAGTATCCACATAGAATCCGTAGAACGCGTCCCAGTGATGCTCCTTCAGGTCGCTGCCGGTCAGCACCTCGATGTCGATGCCGGGCGCCACCGCCTGGGCCCGTTCCTTGCGGATGTTCTTGCGCTTGCGCGAGCTCAGCGCCGCCAGGAAGTCGTCGAAGCCGGCATAGCCGTCGTTGCGCCAGATGAACTGCTGGTCCTTGCGCAGGAGCAGGCCGGCCGCGCCCATTTCGGTCCATTGCTCGAAGGTGGGAAAGGTGATGTGCAGCGACGACACCCCCATCTGGTCGGCAGCCTGTACGCAGGCATTGAGCAACAGACCGCGGGTGTCCGCGTCCGGCGCCAGCAGGCGCGGGCCGGTCACCGGCGAGAACGGCACCGATACCTGCAGCTTGGGGTAATAGTCGCCGCCCGCGCGCTCCCAGGCATGCGCCCAGCTGTGGTCGAACACATATTCGCCCTGGGAATGGGACTTCAGGTACATGGGCACGCAGCCGGCCAGCGCCCCGCCGCCCGGTCCGCCGCCGTCCGTCTCGATGACGATATGGGTCGGTTGCCAGCCGGTGCCGGCGCCCACGCAGCCGCTGTCCTCCAGCGCCGACAGGAAGGCATAGGAAACGAATGGATTCTCCGGGCCGGCGCAGGCGTCCCAGTCCTGTGCACGAACGGCGGACAGCGACGGGATTGCGGTGGCGGTGACGGCGGCACTCATGGCGACAGGCTCACGTGAACGCTGCCACCGCGTCCACCTCGACGGCCATGCCCAGCGGCAGGGCGTTCGCGCCCAGCGCCGCGCGGGCGTGGCGGCCGGCGTCGCCGAACACGTCGACCATCAACTCCGATGCGCCGTTGACCACCTGCGGCTGTTGGGTAAAGCCGTCGGTGCAATTGACGAAGCCGGTCAGCTTGACGATCCGGGTGATGCGGTCCAGGTCGCCATCCAGCGCCGCGCTCAGCTGCGCCAGGATGTTCAGGCCGCACACCCGCGCGGCCTGGTGACCCTGTTCGACGGTCAGGTCGAAACCCACCTTGCCGGTATAGCGCACGCCGCTCGCCACCGCCGAGACCTGGCCCGACACGAAAATCAGCCCGCCGGTCACCACGAACGGTACATAGGCCGCCACCGGTTTGGGCGCCTCGGCCAGTTCGATGCCCAGTTCCTGTAGCCGCGCCGCGATCTGTCCGCTCATGAAGGTCTCCTGCCTGTTCCGGTGCCCGAGTGTAGCAGAGCGTATGCCCGTTCCAAGCAGGCCGCATTCACGGCTATGCTGCGCCGGGGTGAATCGCGGGGAGACGGTTTGATGACACCGACATTGATGGCCATTCTGGGCTTTGCCATGTGGACGCTGCTGCTCAGCGTCACCATCGCCATGACCCGCACTGTCCTGGTGATGCGGGGCAGGAAGGCAGCCAACGAGTTCTCGCCCACCGGCGAGGACGTCGGCGGCTTCTCCCGCCGCCTCGCACGGGCCCACGCCAATTGCTACGAGAACCTGCCGATCGTCATCGGCGTGCTGCTGGTCGCCATCCTGGCAGGCAACAGCGCCATGGCCGACCGCTATGCCCTATGGATCCTCTATGCCCGCATCTTCCAGTCGGCTGTGCACATGGCCTCGACCAGCATCCCGGCGGTCTATCTGCGCTTCATGTTCTACGGCGCGCAGATCGTGCTGCTGACCCTCATCGCGGTGAAGTCGTTCGGCGGGTAAGGACGGCGGGCTGGGCTCGGCCGACCTGGGGTACCAGGGAAGTCGGGATCAGCCGTTAAGCCGATATTCATAACGGGAGTGTATCGTCAGGACGAATGCAAGCTGGGCGACAGGGAACCGCTGCCCGCAGTGAACGTTCGCACTGACGGGCCTGTGGTATCTGACGGCCATTGCTGAAGATTTGGTTTGAATCGCTCACAGCTTTATCGAGCGATAGGCGCTTCTCGAGATCGAGCATGATCACGCCATCCCATACCGTTGATCGATCCAGCACGTACGTCCGCGCTGGAAACTGACGAACCAACTCTGGAGAATACCATGAGTCAGAAGTCGCTCATCGCCGCCGCGTTCGTGGCCGGCGCAATGCTTTTGCCGGGCGCCGCCATCGGGGCAACTGCGTACATCGCTGAATCCACGGCACTGCGCGCCGGACCCGACGACGATTACCCGGTCGTTCGCAGCGTTCGCGAGGGACGCATCGTCAACGTCTATGGGTGCCTGGCTGACTGGAGCTTCTGTGATGTCAGCGTACGCTCTGAGCGGGGATGGATCGATGCCGAAGATCTGCTGGTCGATTATCGGGATCGGCGCAGACTTCTTGCCGATGTGGGGCCCTATGCGGGGATCGGCCAGGTTTCGTTCAGGTTCGGCAGCTATTGGGACAGCTATTATCGCGGGCTGCCATTCTATATGGAGCGCGGGCGCTGGGAGCGCTATCATCGCGAACATGGCCAGGACAACGCGGCGGTCGGCTTTGACAGCTTTCATCGCGCATTGGCTCCCTATGGGGATTGGGTCTACAGCGATCGCTGGGGCCCCGTGTGGATCCCGCGCGACGTCGACCGCGACTTCCACCCCTATGCCACCAATGGCCGCTGGGTCAGCACCAGGGAGTATGGATTCACCTGGGTGTCGTATGACGACTGGGGCGATATCCCGTTCCACTATGGCCGCTGGGTCAATGATCCCTATGACGGCTGGCTGTGGATTCCCGGTTATGTGTGGAGCCCGGGCTGGGTGATCTGGCGCTCGAATGATCGGTACATTGGCTGGATGCCCATGCCTCCCGACGAAGAATTCATCCGTGGCGATTTCCGCAATGAGGGCCGTCAGGGATCGCTCAGCATCGGTATCCACATAGATCTTCGTAATACTCGTGACTATTACGGCTACAGGCAGTGGTATGGAAACGCCTATAATGAAAACCTGTTTTCCGCGAACTGGGTATTCATCAGCCCGAATCGGATAGTCGATCGAGATTACCGGCGGTATGCCGTCGAAAGCCGGCCCGCGGTTGTCAATATTCTGAACAACACGACCAACATCACCAATTATAAGGTCGTAAACAATTACGTTGTAAACGCGAGCATTGATGTCGCCAAGGTCGAGCGCTCGACAGGCAAGCGTATAGAATACGTAAACAGGAGCGAAATAACCAAGAAGCCTGACCTGATTACGAAGGTGGAGGCGGGACGGGAAACGCAAACGCGCGTCCGCCAGCGCGTTCCGCAAGGTGCCGGGCTTCAGAACAGTGCGCCGAAACCGTCAGCCGAGGTCGTCAAGGGCCTCTCGACGCAATTCGAGCCCCGCAAAGGCAGGGTGGAGCCGTCAGGCAAGAACGCACACCGTCTCTACACGCGCGAAACCGTCCGCAATGCACCCTTACCGCCCCAGGTCAAAAGGCCGTCAACCCCGGACCGCGCCAAACCCGGTGCGGGAGTGTCCGATACGCCTGCGGGTGATACAGCCGAGGAACGGCGTGCGCGGACGCGCCCTGATCAGGCGCGGCCCGGTGCGGTCAAGCCGCCCGGTACAAAGCCGGATGCTGCCAGCGAGGAGCGGCGCTCTCGGGCACGCCCCGAGGCATCGCGGCCGGGTGTGACCCCGCCGCCCGATAGCGCGCCGGCTGATGCCGCCGAGGAGCGGCGTTCGCGGGCACGTCCCGAGGCAGCGCAGTCCGGTACGTCCCGGCAGCCCGATAGCGCGCCGGCTGATGCCGCCGAGGAGCGGCGTTCGCGGGCACGTCCCGAGGCAGCGCAGTCCGGTACGTCCCGGCAGCCCGATAGCGCGCC